>JBJXEH010000137.1:0-12321 GCA_046153995.1 Micropepsaceae bacterium | reverse complement strand
CGCACCTCGCCGGCGTGGACGCCGCGCGCCTTGCGGGTGGTGCGGCGGACGCAAACATCTATACCGACGCACCTGCGATCCTGTCGCAGATCGACCGCGCTTACGCTTATACCAGCGCACCGTTCGTACAGCGCGCGCTGAATTCGCCGGAGACGTTTCTAATCTCCGAACTGCGCAACGATCCGAAAACGCGCGGTCCCTGGATGGACGTCATGGCCGAGACCGTCAAGCACGGCGACGGCTTGATCGTACCTGTTTACGACGGCGCGGAACCGGCGGCGGGTTTCATCTTCGGCGGCGAGAAGCCGGACACCACCGTGATTGCGCGCGCGATGCTGCAAGTCCTGTCGCACGCAGCCTTCGCGCGCTATCGCACGCTAAAGCACACGAAGCGCCCGTTCACGCCGCACGCACTCACTGTGCGCGAAATCCAGTGCCTGCGCGCGGCAGCCTCAGGCCGCAACGACGCGCAAGTCGGCGCCGACCTCGGCATCTCGTCCCGCACGGTGCGCTTCCACATGGACGGCGCAAAAGGCAAACTCAAAGCCGCCACCCGCGTGCAGGCGATAGCCAGGGCGCTGCAGGAAAAGATCATTACGGTTTAAGCGTCGTCGCGGTCTCTTGCTTCGGGGAGCGCCGTCGCTACTCCCCCGGCGCTTTCAACACCTCCCCCAAGAACGCGCGAGTCTTTTCCCAGCCGTCGGTCAACGCTGCGTTCGTACCTGTGTTCGAGCCGCCGAGCGAGGACAGCCACGGGTAACGCGGGTCGCTCTCCGCGACCGGCACGCCGAACGCGTAGTGCCCGGCGTCGTCGTAAGCCAGGAGCCGCACGTTGGCAGAACCCTTCGCCTTCGCACGCGCTTCGGTAAGTCGTGACATTGGACACGACGGCCAAACCACATCCTTCTCGGCACAGACCAAAAGAACCTGCGCCTTGATCTGTTCGATCGGGATCACGACAGCAGGCTTGGTCGCTTGAACGCGCTCCATTTTGCCGAGCCACTCGGGCGCGTAGAAGTCGAACGCGAAGCCGACGTCATCGACCGACATGTAGGGCAGCGGCTGCCCGCCCGATGTCCACGCTGCGCCCGCAGTCATGAACGGGTTCTCCCAATCGAACCCCGCCCACACCGCGTTCGCGGGCATGCCCAACACCAGCGCGCGGATCTCGGGGTGACGGATCGCAAGCAGCTGCGCCGCTTCCGTGCCGCGCGACCAAGCTGCGATCGCGATGCGCGTAGGATCGACGTTCGGCTGCGCCTTCAGCCAATCGAGCGCGCGCTCGAACCGCTCGAGCGGCAGATCGACCATCCGCGCCGGCAACCCAGGGCCGCGATGATAGGCAAGGTGAAGCGCGCTATAGCCTTCTGCCTGCAGCGCGCGGGCGAGGCCCGTCATTTCGCTCCCGAGGCCGCCCTCGCTGCCGCCGAGCACGAGAACGGCGGGCTGTTTGCCCTCTCCGGCCGCGGGATAGAAGTTGGCAAGCAGCCCATCATCGGTCACGCGAATGCCAGCGGGCCGCGGATCGATTAACTCGGCCTTCGGTATCCAAGGCTTCGCGTACCAAACCCATGCGGCTCCAGCGAGCAGTAGCGCCACCAAAACACCAAACAGAATACCAATGCGGCGAACCCAGATCATCTTTGCGTCTTTCCCTTGCGTTTCGGTTTGTGATCGCGCGCCTCGCGCGCGGCTTTGATGAATTCGACGACCTCGCGCGTCATCGGCTGGTTCACATTCCCGCCCCAATCGCCGACGTTGAGCCAGAACGACCGCGCCTCGCGCTTTTGTTCTGCGGTTGCCACGCTGTTGAACGGCTTCAGCAATTCGTCCCACCGGTCGAGCAGCGCCTGCGCTTTTACCGACGCCGGACTGAGCGGCAGCGCCGCCTTGATGTCGGCCGCAATCGCCCACCACGCCTTGTCATGCGCCTCCGGATCGACGCGCGCGCGAAGTTTCTCCTGCATCTTCATCCAAGCGCGCTGCCGGGCCGGCGAAAAATACTTGTCGAAAATCGGACGCCAGCCTTCGTCCTGTTCGCAAGTTTCGCCCGCTTCCATCAACCGGCAAAGCACATCGACGTCGGCGTTTCCACCACGCTCGAGCTCGCGTGCAATACCTTGCAGCAACGTCAGCGATGACTGCAAAGTCTTGGTCTGCGCCTGCACACTCTCGATCTGCGCCTTCACCAGCGTCTTCGCATCGACCTTCGCCGCCAGCAGTGTCTCGATCTCGGCAAGGCTGAACCCAGCGCGCTTCAAGATGCGCACGCTGGCGAGCGCCTGCAGCGCCTCCGCCCCGAACAACCGCTGCCCCGCCGCCGACCGGTCCGGCTTGACGAGCTTGAGCCGCTCGTAATGCCGGATCGCGCGCTCGGTCAGCCCCGTGCGCGCCACCACATCCCCGATCTTGAGCAACTTGTTTTGGGCCATGGCGATAGTTCTAATCCCTGACCCAACGTCAGGGGCAAGGGGGGCGGAAAGTCTACGCTTTCGAGCGTTCCACTTGCGGAATGACGCTGGTAACGATATGTATATCCCAAGAGGATATACAAGATTATGACCAGCTCTACCGTCTTCACGTCGAACCGAAGCCAGGCCGTGCGCCTCCCAAAGGACGTCGCATTCCCGGAGGGCGTACATCAGGTCGACATCATCATTGTCGGCAAAAGCCGCGTGATTGTGCCCAAAGGTAAGCGTTGGGATGACTTCTTTTTGAACGGCCCGCGTGCGACCAAGGACTTCCTGACGAAACGCAAGCAGCCGAAGGTCGAGGAGCGCGAGCCGCTCTAATGCTCGTCTATATGCTCGACACGAATATCTGCATCTATGTGATGAAGAAACAACCGCCGGAACTCCGCGACAAGTTCAACGCGCTGGCCGAACAACTTTGCATTTCGAGCATTACGCTGGGCGAACTTCACTTCGGTGCGGAAAAATCCGCGCGCCGTGCCGAGAACCTTCTTGCAATTGAGAACTTCGTGGCTCGGCTTGAAGTGCTTCCCTTTGCAAAGAAGGCAGCCGCCCACTACGGCCAACTTCGTGCCGAGTTGGAACGCGCGGGCACACCGTGTGGACCGCACGATATGCAAATCGCTGCTCACGCGCGCAGCGAAGGCTTGATCGTGGTCACAAACAATCTGCGCGAGTTCTCGCGCATGCCGGGCGTGCGGGTCGAGAACTGGACCTGACGCTAACCTAAACCCGCACCACTTTCCCAGGGTTCATGATGCCCTTCGGGTCGAGCGCGCGTTTGATCGCGCGCATTGTTTCCAGGGCAGGACCGCTCTTGTAGCGCACGATCTCGTCGACTTTGGCTTGCCCGATGCCGTGTTCCGCGCTGATCGAGCCGCCGAACGCGTGCACGATGTCGTGCACGATGCGGTTGACCTCGTCGGTGCGCGCGAGGAACGCGGCCTTGTCGCTGCCAACGGGCTGAGTGATGTTGAAGTGGATATTGCCGTCACCCAGATGCCCGAACGGGACGGGCCTCGCACCCGCCACCGCCGCAGCAACCGCGCGCGAAGCCTCCGCGATGAAGCGCGGGATCGCCGAGATCGGCACGGAGACATCATGCTTGATGCTGCCGCCCTCGGGCTTTTGCGCCTCCGAGAGCGAGTCCCTGAGGCGCCACAGCGCCTCGCGCTGCGCGAGCGACTGCGCGACCACGCCGTCGGCGATCAGCCCCGCGCTCGCCGCATCCGCGAGCAGCGCCTGCGCAGCGCCCACCTGCGCCGCCGCGAACAGTGACACGTCGATCAGCACGTACCACGGATACGCGCGCTCGAACGGATCGCGCGTTGCGGGGATGTGCTTGACGACGAACTCAATCCCGGTACGCGGCATCAGCTCGAACGCCGTCACGCCGGCACTTTGCGCGCGCGCAAAGTTGAGCAGTGCAAGCGCCTTGTCCACACTCTCGACCGCAACAATTGCGGTTTCGATCTCGGCCGGTTTCGGGAACAGCTTCAGCACCGCGCCGGTGACGACGCCCAACGTCCCCTCAGCGCCGATGAAAAGCTGCTTCAGATCGTAGCCGGTATTGTCTTTGCGAAGCGCGCTGAGACCGTTCCATATCTCGCCCGACGGCAGCACGGCCTCGAGCCCCAAAACCAGCTCGCGCATGTTGCCGTAAGCGAGCACGCCGGTGCCGCCCGCGTTCGTCGAGATGAGGCCGCCGATCGTCGCCGAACCCTCGGAGGCAAGGCTGAGCGGAAACAGCCGCTCCTCCGCGTCCGCCGCCGCCTGCACATCGGCCAAGATGCAGCCGGCATCGACGGTCATCGTATTGGCCATCGCGTCAACGACGCGCACGCGGACCAGCCGCTTCAACGACAGCAACACCTGGCCGTCCGGAATCTGCCCGCCGACCAGCCCCGTGTTCCCGCCCTGCGGCACGAGCGGTGTCCCCGTCGCCGCCGCGATCCGCACGATCTCCGCGACCGACGCCACGGTCGAAGGCTTCAGCAACAGCGGCGTCGAACCCTTCCACCGCTCCCGCCACTCGACGAGATAGGGCGCGATCTCGCCGGCGTCGACGCTCCACCCGCCGGGGCCAGCGGCCTGCTTCATCCGCTCAAGTGTCTCTGTCGCCGGTCGCGTGGCCATCCCACTCCAAATAAGGGAAGAGGGGTTGGTACTCAACTACTCCCGCACGGCAGCCCGTTGAAGCCGGTCGTTGATCGCCTCGCCGAGCCCGTGCGCGGGGACCGGCATGACCGCGATACCGCTCGCGTCTTCCGCGTCCAATTTCCGGAGCATTGCGAACAAATTCGCCGCCGCCTCGACAAGATCGCTCTTGATACTCAGGTTCAGCGTCACCCGCGCACTGTCGAGCGGCACGCCGAATGCAAGCAGAGCCTCGTCGGCGGCAACCGACGTTGCGTTCAACCGAAGCGGCTTCGCGGTCGCATAGTGCCGCTTCAACCGCCCCGGCGAATGCGGCGCATCCTCGCGATCGGTTCCCGCACCCAAGGGTCCCACGACCGCCTCAATCTCGGCCCGCGTAATTGCACCGGGGCGAAGCAGTGTCGCACCGCCCGTAAGCCCAACGATCGTCGACTCAAGCCCATGCGTCGTCGGACCGCCGTCGAGGATGAGCGCAACCGCATCGCCCACGCTCTCCGCCACATGCCGCGCTGTCGTTGCCGAAACGCTGCCCGAACGGTTCGCACTCGGCGCGGCGAGCGGCCCGCCGAACGTCTTCAAAAGCTGCTGCGCGATCGGATGCACCGGTACGCGCAACGCTATCGTCTCGAGCCCCGCCGTCGCCAGCCACGACACGTCGCAGTCTTTCACCCGCGGTACCACAAGCGTCAGAGCCCCCGGCCAAAACCGTGCGGCGAGCGCCTTCGCGCGCGCATCGAATACGCCGTAACGTTCCGCGGCGGCGACGCTCTCCACGTGCACGATCAGCGGATTGAACTTCGGCCGCCCTTTGGCCGCGAAGATACCCGCAACCGCCTCGTCGCTCCGCGCATCCGCACCGAGCCCGTAAACGGTCTCCGTCGGAAACGCGACGAGCTTTCCCTCTGCGAGCAGACGCGCAGCCTGTGCGAGTGCCGCCGGCGTCGGATCGGAAATGTTGGAGACAGGCACCATGCGCCACTTCATAGCGGCGCGTGGCGTCATGCGAAAGCTACTTCGCGCGCTTCGCCGTCACGTTCACCATGACCTTCACGCTGAGCGCGACGGGCGTCTCGCCCGCGAACTCCTTGATGTTGCCGACACCGAAGTCCAGCCGCTTCAGAACCGTCTCGCCTTTCATCACCGCCGTGTCGCCCGCTATGCTCAGCGTGAAGGGCAGGGTGACGTCCTTAGTTATGCCTTTGAGCGTGAGCTTACCCGTAGCTTCATACGCGTTGCCTCCCTTCGCCACGAACGCCGTCGTTCGGAACACGGCTTGCGGAAAGCCCGCCACGTTGAACCAGTCGGGCCGGGGCAGCATCGCATCGCGCGTCGCGTCGTCCGTCTTGGCGCCGGCCATCGGGATCGTGACCTTCGCTGAGGACTGCGCGAGGCCCGCCGGATCGAACGCAATCACAGCCGCAAAAGATGCGAGCTTGCCCGTCACCGTCTGACCGTTCACGCTGACCGCAAACGAAAGCGAACTCTTCGCCGGATCGACGGTCCACGTAGCGGGCGCGGCTATCGAAGGAGCCGCAAAGGCGATTGCGGCGATGAAAGCGAACACTCTACGCATAAATCCTCACTGTACTTTCCTGGGACCGCGGGCGGCCCCGCCCGCGGTCCCAGGGAAATCAAACCCTCGTAAACGGAAGCATCCGCCGGAACACTGTGTCGCGATCCACGAAGTGGTGCTTCAACGCCGCAACCACGTGCAGGATCAACAGCAGGATCATGAGGTTGCCCAGCAACTCGTGCGCTTCCTTGAAGAACTCGTTCGTTTCCTCGGCGTTGCCGACTGGCAGATGCGGCAGTTCCACCACGCCGAACAACAGCGTCGGAATGCCGTAGGGCGACGACGACGCCATCGCCCACCCGCTGAGCGGAATGGCGAGCATCAACGCGTAGAGTCCGAAGTGACTCAAATGCGCACCCCAACGCTGCCACGCAGGCATTCCCGCGGGCAGCCCCGGCACCGCATGCGTCAGCCGCCAAACGATCCGTACCACCGTCAGCACGAGCACGGTGATCCCGAACGACTTGTGCATCTGATAGATGAAGAACTTGTTCGGATCGTTGTCCGGCAACTCGTGCATGACCTTACCGACGGCAAGCAGCATCATGATCGCAAACGCGATCAGCCAATGCAAAGTCATCGCCACGGTGCCGTAGCGCGTGGGGCCAGTCGTCATCCGAATTACTTCTCCGCCAGCATTTCCGTTTCGATATAGAGCGTTACATCGTCGCCGATGAACGAGCGCCACGCAACCGCCGGAAAGCCGAAATCGGCGTGCTTCAGCGTGCCCGTTGCCGAAAAGCCGGTGACATAGGTGTTGGCGAACGCATGCATCTTGCCGCCGCCAAACGTCGCCTTCAGCGTGACGGGCTTCGTCACCCCGTGCAGCGTCAGATCGCCGGTGATCTCGCCCTCGTTCTTGCCCGTGACCTTGATCGCGGTGGACTTGAACGTAGCTGTCGGAAACTTCGCGGTTTCGAAAAACGATGACTTCAACTCGCCGTCCAGCTTGTCGCTGGGCGTGTCCAAACTGTTCACGTCGATGTCGATCGAAACCGAACTCTTCTCCGGCTGACTGCCGTTGAAGACCATCGACCCGCTGATCGCATTGAAACGCCCGCAATAGTCGCTGATGCCGCTGTGGCGGATGCAGAAGAGAACGCTCGTGTGGCTGGGCTCGACCTTGTACTTGCCTTTCGGCGCCGACAGCGGGTTGGTCGAAACGTCTTGGGCAAGCGCGGGCAGGGCCGTGGTCGCCAGCAACGCAGCGATGAACGAAGAACGCAACATGGGGTTGATCCTTGAGGGTTAGGGCAAAAGCAGCCGCCCTCTATATCGCAAGCCCGTTTGCCGATAAACCTGAACGAAACACCAAGGGCTCAAGCGCCGCATGACCTATCACGCACCTGTGAAACAACTTCGCTTTGCACTCGATGCGGTTGCCAACTTGCCCGCCCTCTACGGCAACGGCGCATACGGCGAGTTGAGCGCCGACTTAGTCGATGCGGTGTTGGAAGAGGCGGGTCGATTCGCGGGCGAAGTCATCGCGCCGCTGAACCGAACCGCCGACAAGGAAGGCGCAAAGCTTGAGAACGGCAAGGTTACGTTGCCGGCAGGTTTCGACGCCGCCTACAAAAGCTTCGTCGCAAACGGCTGGAACGCCGTCACCGGCCCCGTCGCATTCGGCGGTCAAGCCATGCCGCATTCGGTAGGCGTTGCGGTGCAAGAGATGTGGCAGTCGGCATCGATGGCGTTCGGCCTCTGCCCGTTGCTCAGCCAAGGCGCCATCGAAGCGCTGACGGTACACGGCACGCCGGAGCAGCAGCGCACCTATCTCCCGAAACTCGTAGCCGGCACCTGGACCGGCACGATGAACCTGACCGAACCGCACGCGGGTTCCGACGTCGGCGCGCTGAAGTCGAAAGCGGTGAAACAAGCGGACGGCAGCTACAAAATCACCGGCACGAAAATCTACATCACCTGGGGCGAGCACGACGCTGCCGAGAACATCATCCATCTCGTTCTTGCACGTCTGCCCGACGCGCTCCCTGGTACCCGCGGTATCTCGCTCTTCCTTGTGCCGAAGTTTCTGGTGAACGCCGATGGGAGCTTAGGCCAACGAAACGACCTCCGCTGCGTCGGCCTCGAACACAAGCTCGGCATCCACGGCTCGCCCACCTGCGTGATGTCGTTCGGCGACAACGGCGGCGCGACCGGCTTCCTGATTGGACAAGAGAACAAAGGCATGTCGGCGATGTTCACGATGATGAACGCAGCGCGCCTGAACATCGGCGTCCAAGGCGTCGCCATCGCCGAGCGCAGCTTCCAACAAGCCTACGCCTTCGCGCGAGAACGCCGCCAAGGCAAACCGTTCGGCCTGCAGCACGAAGTGCTGGAGATGTCGCCGATCATCTTCCACGCCGACGTGCGCCGCATGTTGCTAACCCAGAAGGCGATCGCCGAGGCGGGCAGGGCGATCTGCCTCGCGAACGCCATCGCGATCGACCTCGCCCGCCACGGCGAAACGCCCGCCGAACGCAGCGAAGCGAAAGCCCGCGAAGAGCTGCTGACGCCGATATCGAAAGCCTGGTGCACCGACATGGGCGTCGAAGCGGCGTCGCTGGGCGTGCAGGTGCACGGCGGCATGGGCTACATCGAAGAAACCGGCGCCGCCCAGCACTACCGCGACGCCCGCATCACGCCGATCTACGAAGGCACGAACGGCATCCAAGCAATCGACCTCATCGGCCGCAAACTCTCGCTCGAAGGCGGCGACACGGTGCGCCGCTTCTTGCGCGAAATCGGTGACACCGTCGATCAATGCCGCAAGTCCCGCGACCCCGCACTGAACGCGATCGGCGCCGAACTGGCCGAAGGCCACGAAGCCGCGGAAGGCGCGACCACCTGGCTGCAACTCACGATGCGCCAGTCGCCCCAACAAGCGCTACCCGCCGCCACGCCATACCTGCGCCTGATGGGCCACACGACGGCCGCGCACTACCTGGCCCGCGGCGCACTCGCAGCAGCCGAGCGCCTCGCAAACAAAGACGCCGACACACGCTTCCTCAAAACCCGCGTCACCGTCGCCCAATTCTTCGCCGAACAAATGCTACCCTCGGCACTCGGCCTCGTGAACAGCATCACCAAAGGCACCAACGGCCCGTTCGAACTATCGGCCGACGACATCGGCGCCTGATCACGCTGCCACTGCACCTGGCGCACCATACGCTCGCTCAAGCCGCGCACGCGCGGGGCTGTGCACGTTCACCTTGCTCAAGTCGCCGCCGGCCCAAACCATCACTTTCTTGTCCATCACGGCAAACCACAGCGGCGGGATCGCGGCGAGAAGATACATCCCTGGATAGCCGCTCGGCAGGCGCGGCAGGTCGGGGAAATCGCGCAGCGACTGATACGGCCGCTGCGGGTTCGCATGATGATCCGAATGGCGCTGCAGGTGGAACGTGATCAGGTTCGAGAAGATGTGGTTCGTGTTCCACGAATGGCGCGGCTCGACGGCTTCATAGCGCCCGTTCGCCCGCTTCTGGCGCAATAGGCCGTAGTGCTCGACATAGTTAGCCTGCGTGAGCCCGTACCAGCCGAAGAAATGGTGCGCCACGATGAAAGGCAGCACAACCCATCCGCCCACGGCGATGAGCACCGCGGCGACGGCGAGCGTGATCGCATAGCCCTGCAGAATATCGTTCTCGAACGACCACGCGCGTCTGCCGCGCTTCGACATGCGCAGCGCTTCCTGCTCCCAGCCGCGGCGGAACGTACCCGGCAACTCGCGCGTCGCGAAGTGGTAGATCGTCTCGCCCATACGCGACGATGCGGGATCTTCCGGCGTCGACACCCACACGTGATGACCGCGATTGTGCTCGATGCAGAAATGCGCGTAGCCGCACACCGCGCAGGCGAGCTTCGCGAAGAAGCGGTCGATCGGGCTGTGCTTGTGGCCGAGTTCATGCCCCGTGGTGAGGCATCCGCCGTTGATCGTACCGACGCCCACGACGAGCGCCAGGACCGACCACCACGGCAGCGCCTGTGTACCCACGAGCAGCGCCGTCGACACAAAGCTGATCCAGAACAGCGGCACGGAGAGAATGCAGAGGATGCGGTAATAGTTGTCGGCCGCCATCGCGTCGACGACTTCGTCCGGCGGATTGTTCGTGTCTTCGCCCAAAATCGCATCGGCGAGAGGTACAACGCCGAAAGTGAAGAAGAGCGGCACGAGCGTCATCAGCACGTTGCCCGTAAGGAAGTACCCGATCACCGACAGCGTCGGCACCATCGGCAGAAACAGCGAGAAGAAGTAGAGATGGCGCTTGCCATCCGCGTAGCTGACGGTGCGCCCGTCGTCGGTTTGACCGGTGAAGGCCATTGGCGTTTCCTCCCTTGAAGGCTTTCAGGCTTGTTGTGATCGCACCCTAGGGCCGCCAGGGCTGTCCCTCGCGCCAAAGATGTGGCATTTTGCGCCACCATGGCGAAGCGAGCCGCGCCCGATCCGAGACGCTCTATTCCTGCCCCCGCGGGCTACATCCGGTTTCTTTTGCGCCGTTTCGGTCCCTCGCCGGCGCTCAGGGCGGAGCTTCTGCAAGGCACGGACATCGACGACGTCCGCCTCGCCAATCCCGCGGCGGAGGTGACCCTATTCACGTTCATCACCTTCAACGACAACCTCTGCCGCCTGGTGGGCGAGGCGTGGCCGCTCGACGCCATGGCCGCTTGGAGTACGTCGATGCAGGGCGCGCTCGAAGTGGCTGTGCGTAGCGCACCCACGATCGTCGAAAGCTTGGAGGTTCTCGAGCGCTTCGGCCAGGTGCGCGCGCCGTTCCTGTCCATTCGCTTGAAGCGCGAGGCCAAGGCGATGCGGCTCATCTATCGCCCGGGCGTTGCCATCAGCGAGCCCGGTTGGCGCGCCTTGAGCGCCACCGCAGCATTCGGCATCGCCGCCATGCTCACCGCGCTGATGGAAGGCGACACCGGCGAGCTCGCGTTCTGTTTCGACTGGCCCGCGCCGAAATACGCAGACCGCATGCGCCAAGCACTGCCCGGCAGGCAGAAGTTCGCTGCGCCAGACTGCGCGATCGCCGTGCCGCACGATGTCTGCAAGCGGGACTCGCCGTTCGCCGACGCCGCGCTGCACGCGACCGCGCTCGCCGAACTCGAACAAACGTCTCGCCGCATCCAGAGCGAAGACACGCTGGTGCTTCAGATCGAACGCCTGTTGAAGCGCCGCCGCACCGGCCGCCTGACAGAAGAAGAAGCGGCCGGCGAACTCGGCCTCTCCCGCCGTACGCTGGTCCGCCGTCTAAGCCAGAGCGGAACGACGTTCCGCACGCTGCTCGACGTGCGTCTGAAAGAACGCGCCCGCCAAATGCTCGACGACGCCAAACTCTCGCGCGACGACATGGCCAAGTCGCTAGGCTTCGAAGACCCCACCAGCTTCAGCCGCGCCTGCCGCCGGTGGTTCCGCGCGAGTTGACCAAGTAAGTGCGTCCGTGTCGAAGCCGTGTAGTATGACGACATCAACCGTCACCAATCATGGAGCCGCCCCTATGTCCCTCAAAGGCCGCATCGCCCTCGTCACCGGCGCCAGCCGCGGTATCGGCCGCGCGATCGCATTAGGCCTCGCAGCTGACGGCGCCGACATCGCCGTGAACTACCGCCGCGAAGACAGTGAAGCCGAAAAAGTCGTCGCCGAAATCAAAGCGCTGGGCCGCAAGGCCGCCGCCTACAAAGCCTCTGTCGACAACATCGACGAAGATGCAAGCATGATCGAGCGCATCAAGACCGAACTCGGGCCCATCTCGATCCTCGTCAACAATGCGGGCATCGCAAGCCGCGGCAACACGGTCGCCGACACCGACCCGCAGGAGATGATGCGCGTGCTGGGCGTCCACGCACTCGCGCCGTTCTATCTCTCGAAGCTCGTGCTACCCCAGATGCGCACCCAGAAACGCGGGGACATCATCGTGATCTCCTCAGTCGCCACCATGGGCTACGCGGGTCGCGGCAGCCCCTACAACATGGGCAAGGCGGCAGGCGAAGCACTCGCCTACACGCTGGCGAAGGAGGAAAAGGGCAACAACATCTACGTCAACGTCGTGGCGCCCCCGCTCACCGACACCGACATGGGCCAGCGCCTGGCCAAGTCGCGCGGCGTGACTGAGATCCACG
>JBJXEH010000136.1:0-10728 GCA_046153995.1 Micropepsaceae bacterium | reverse complement strand
TGGCGATACCGGTATCCGGCTTCTGTGACAGGTGTACGAACACGCGACTCAGTCGGATCGTCACCCGTCTCTGGAGAAAATGGACGAGCCGTCGCGGTGGGGCAAGAGTGAACGGCGTCAGGATCGCCGGTTAACCTAACGAGACGACCAGTACAGCTTGCCGATATTGGCAGCAATAAGCCCTGGTTTTCCGTCGCCTACCGCACTTCCGTCGATTCGGGTGACTGGAAGAACCCCGAACGAAGCTGCGGATATGAACGCCTCGCGGGCAGTTCGCGTCTCCTCAACGCTGAACGCACGCTCGGAAAGTTCTACACCCAGCTGACGGCAAAACGGCACGATCTCGGCGCGCGTGACGCCGGGAAGGATTGCATGATCGAGCGCACGCGTCCGGAGCACGCCGTTGGCGTCCACGATCCACGCCGTGGTCGACGCACCTTCGGTGACGAACCCGTCGCGGTCGACGAACCAAGCTTCGAACGCGCCCGCCTCACGCGCCGCCTGCTTTGCGAGCACGTTGGGAAGCAAACCGGTGGACTTTATATCGCAGCGCGCCCAACGCGCCTCCGGCCGCGTGACGACGGCGATCCCCTTCCCGGCTAACGCCGCATAGCGCGCGAAGTCGAGCGTGCGCGCGGTGACCACCAATGTCGGCTTCACCGACACCGCCGGAAATCCATGATCGCGCCGCGCTACGCCGCGCGTCACCTGCACATAGACCAAACCTTCCCGGACCCGATTGAGCCTGACGGTCTCGCGCATGATATGACCAAGCTGCCATGAGCCGACCGGCGCACGCATCCGGAGCTCGCCAAGCGACCGCTCCAGACGCGCCAAATGCGGCGCCTCGTCGATCAGGGCTCCGCCACGGATTGCGCACACTTCATAGACGCCGTCCGCAAATTGAAACCCGCGATCCTCGACACCGACCATCGCGCGCGCAAACGGCACATACCGTCCGTTGACATAGGCAATGCGAGACATCAGCCGATCAAATCGTCGCCGCGGCCGCCGGTGTTGATGCCAAGCGACTTCAGCTTGCGGTGCAAAGCCGACCGCTCCATCCCAATGAAGGCCGCCGTCCGCGAAATGTTGCCGCCGAAGCGGTTGATCTGAGCCAGCAGATACTCTTTCTCGAACATCTCGCGCGCGTCGCGTAAGGGGAGCGCAATGATGCGCTCGCTGCCCGCACCTTGGCTGACCGCGGGCGTCGAGTTGCCGACATCGGCCGGCAGGAGGTCCGCCGAGATCACGCCGTCGGGCGTATCGGCGGCCAGGATCATCAACCGCTCCACGTTGTTGCGCAGCTGGCGGATGTTGCCCGGCCAATTGTGCGCCTGGAGGGCGGCCATCGCGTCGTCGCCCACCTTCTTCGGCTGCAAGCCGGTTGCGCCCGCAATACGGTTCATGAAGTGGTCGATCAACGCCGGAATATCCTCGCGCCGCTCGATCAGCGGCGGCACGCGGATGCCCACCACGTTCAAGCGATGGAACAAATCCTCGCGCAAGCGGCCGTCTTGGATCTCCGTGCGCGCATCGGCTGAACACGACGAGATGACGCGTACGTCCACCTGCACGCGCTGGCTGCCGCCCACCCGCGAAAAATTCTGCTCGACGAGCACCCGCAGGATCTTGCCCTGCGTTTCGATCGGCATGTCCGGCACTTCGTCGAGGAACAGCGTGCCGCCGTGCGCCTGCTCGAAAAGCCCGACCTTGCGCGACTCGCCCGACCCTTCGACGCCGAAGAGCTCGATCTCCATGCGCTCGGGTGCGATCGTCGCGCAATTGATGGTGATGAACGGACTTTTTTGCCGGCGGGATTTCGCGTGCAACAGGCGCGCAACGACTTCTTTGCCCGAGCCCGGCCCGCCCGTGATCATCACGCGGCTATTCGTCGGTGCAATGCGTTCGATCAGCTGGCGCAGCTGGCCGATCGCGTGGCTCTGACCCACGAGATCGAAGTCGTCCCACAGGCGTTCCTTCAGGGATTCGTTTTCCCGTCGAAGGCGTTGCGCCTCCAGGGCGCGTTCGACCGTCAGCAAGATGCGGTCCGCTTTGAAAGGCTTCTCGACGAAGTCGTAAGCGCCCTTCTTGATGGCTGTGACGGCGGTCTCGATGTTGCCGTGGCCGCTGATCACCAAGACCGGCAAATCGGGATGCTCTTTCTTGATCTCATCGAGCACCTGAAGCCCGTCGAGACGGCTGCCTTGCAGCCAGATGTCGAGAATGATCAGCGCGGGTCTGCGCGAGCGCGTTTCGCGCAAAGCCCCGTCACTGTCGCCCGCAAGGCGGGTGCTGTAGCCTTCATCGGACAAGATACCCGCGACGAGTTCGCGGATGTCCGCTTCGTCGTCCACGATCAGGATGTCCAGCGCCTGGAGAGCGGCGTTCTTGCTCATTGTCATTCACCTGCCAGTTTGACCGGGGCAGCAAGCCGCCGCGGGAAGGTAAGCCTCACCAACGCGCCGCTTTCGCGGGTGGCGCCAATGTCGTCCGTCTTTGGTGCATCTTCGAGGCTAAGTGCACCTTTATGGTCTTCCATAATCTTCTTCACGATCGCGAGGCCAAGTCCCGTGCCCTTCACGCGCTTCGTCACGTACGGCTCGGTCAAGCGGTTGCGATCTTCCTTCGGCAAGCCGATGCCGTTATCGATCACCTCGATACCGACGCGCACCGCGTCCTGGACCAAGCGGATCTCGATCCGCCCGCCTTCGGCCAACGGGTGCTCCTCGTCGCCTTCTTTACCGAACTTCGCGCGCACGGCCTCGCCGGCGTTCTTCAGTACATTGGTCAACGCCTGGCTCACCAACCGCCCGTCGCATTCCACGTTGATCGCCTCGTCCGGCGTCAGCAACGCGAACGTGATCTGCGGCAGCGCTACGCGCTGCAGGAACACGGCATGGCGGATCAGATCGCCGATGTCCTCGTCCCGCATAACGGGCTGCGGCATACGCGCGAACGACGAGAACTCGTCCACCATGCGGCCAATGTCGCCGACCTGCCGGATGATCGTCTGCGTGCACTGCTCGAACACTTCCGGATCGGTTGTGATTTCCCTCTTGTACTTACGGCGCAGACGTTCGGCCGAAAGCTGAATGGGCGTCAGTGGGTTCTTGATCTCGTGCGCGATGCGCCGCGCGACGTCCGCCCACGCCGAGGTACGCTGCGCCATGATGAGATCGGTGATGTCGTCGAACGTGACCACAAACCCGCGATCGTCTTCGCTTGCCCGCTCGCGCGTGACGGTGACGATCAAGCTGTAGGTTTTGCCGCCGCGCGCGATGTCGATCTGCGACTGCACGCGGCCCTCACTTCCGGAGATTGCGTCGCTAAGGAGATCGGCAAGCTCGGGTACCGCCGTTGCCAAGTCCTTGCCGACGATCTCCTCGCGGCTTGCGCTCAAGAGCGTCAGCGCCGACCGATTGACGACGTCGGCCCGCCCCTGCCCGTCGAGCCCTACAACGCCGGCCGAAACACCCGACAAAACTGCTTCCGTAAAGCGCGTGCGCTGCTCAGCCTGGCGGTGCGAATCCACAAGCTCGTTACGTTGACTCTGCAACTGAGCCGTCATGCGGTTGAACGCGCGGCCGAGCGAGGCAAGCTCGTCGTCGTCGTCCGCCAGCATCACCCTTGCCGCGAGGTCGCCTTCCGACACACGTTCGGAAGCACCGATGAGACGCCCGATCGGCATCACCAAACGGTTCGCTACACCAAAGCCGATCCAAATCGCACCGAAGATGATAAGAAGAGCAATAATCCCATACATCAATCCGAACGTGGCCTGCACGGCATCGCGGTCACGCTGGAGCCGTTGATAGCTTCGCGCCGCCTCGGTCGTGCTCTGCTGATATTCGACGAGCTCTTTGTTGACCTCTCGCATGACGACAAGGAAAAAGCCGCCGGTAGCATCAAGCCGTGTGACCGCACGCGCACCGTCGGGCGTAATCGTGATCGAGGTCTTACCGCCTGATGCCTCTGAAAGCTCATCGACAGAAAGCCGGTCGATGGGGATCAGCGCGACAACGGCAACCTCCTCGCGATTCGCGTTGAAAACCCCGCCGCCGGGCAATTGGCGGGCAGTTAGTTGCCGCCGGAGGAAGTCATCCAGCCTCAAACGCGTCGTGTCTGAGTCGACCAAGAGGCCGCCCCCAAACTCTTTTGTGAAGTCGGAAGTGATTAAATCCGCGTCCCACTGGATGACGCGCTTTTGGTCTTCTTGGTACGCCTCTGCGAGCGCGATTGAGTTTTCGACGACAGCGCGAACGCCGCTGCTGAACCACGCCTCCATCGCGAGATTGATCGTGATTGCGGCGGCGCCTGCCGTGAGCACCACGGGAATGACTGCGATCAAGAAGAAGATCGTAACAAGGCGGCCGTGTAGGCGCGTGCCGGCGGTCCCGGAGCGCCTCGCCATCCACATCCCGACAAGACGGCCCGTGACCAGCGCGATTAGCGCCATCAAAAGCAACACATCGACGATGATGATGTAGAGCAGGACTCCAGGCGCGGTGGGCTCGATCTGCGTCGAGCGGGTCAAAATCAGATACGTGACCACAACGGCAACGAACGACGCCGCGATGAGCAAATACGACAGCACCGACGTCCGTGCGACACGGAAGAAGTTCCGCTGCAGCCAATCGGGCGCTTGCTCGGGTGCCGGTTGGACCGTCATTCGTGCTTCTAGGGCCTACCTATGTGCGAATAATGCAACGCAGAGTTTCAGCAACAGTACGGTGTCATTCGGGTTTCAATGTACCCGGCCGATGACAGTGTTGCCGATTTTAGTTGCTCTGTTACATCACTTGAAGCCGCGAAACACGGGAATGTCAAGGCTCCGAATCTTCGCCCTGAGTGTATTGCGGTTAACGCCCAAGATCTCGGCGGCCTTGATTTGGTTTCCGCCGGTGAGTCCGAGGCACATGGAGATCAGCGGCCGCTCCACCTCGCGCAGCGTCCGGTCGTAGAGACCGGGCTGTGGGAATCGTCCGCTCAGCTTTTGAACCTGCGCCGAGAGATAGCGCTCGACGAGCGTGCTCAGCGGCTCGTCACTCTCTTTGCCGGCCGAAGGCTCCGAAACCGCCTGCTCGCGCAACTCGCCGGCGACGATATCGCCCTTGATCGTCGTGTCGCTGTGAAGCGCAACGAGGCGTCGCACGACATTCTCAAGCTCGCGCACGTTGCCCGGCCAACGGTGGCGCTTCATCGCATCGAGGGCTGCAGGCTCGATTGTCTTCTGCGGCATGCCCTCGCGTTCGGCCAGCTTCAAGAAGTGGCGCACCAAATCCGGAATGTCCTCAAGGTGGTCGCGCAACGGCGGCAAGCGCATCGGCACGACGTTTAGCCGGAAGAACAAATCCTCCCGGAACAATCCCTGATGAATGAGCTGGCGAAGGTCGCGGTGGGTCGCCGCGATGATGCGCACGTTCGCGGTCACCGATTGGCGTCCGCCGACCGGCGTAAACTCGCCCTCCTGTAGCACGCGCAAGAGGCGCGTCTGCGCCTCCATTGGCATGTCGCCCACTTCGTCGAGAAACAACGTACCACCATCCGCCTGTTCGAACTTGCCGGGGCTGCGCGCATTGGCGCCCGGGAAGGCGCCGCGTTCGTGCCCAAAGAGTTCGCTCTCAATCAGCTCGCGCGGGATAGCCGCCATGCTGACCGCAACGAACGGTCCCGTCCTCCGCTTACCGAAGTCGTGAAGCGCACGTGCCACAAGCTCTTTGCCCGTTCCCGACTCGCCGCTGATCACGACGGTGAGATCGGTCTGCATCAACCGCGCAATCACGCGGTAGATATCCTGCATGGCCGCCGACCGTCCGACGAGCGGCAAATCGTCGTCCCGCTCCGGCTCGATGGGAAGTGGCTTCTTGCCTTTGGACTGCAGCGCGCGCTGTACCACGGCGGTAAGTTCGTTCAGATCGAACGGCTTCGGCAGATACTCGTAAGCCCCGCGCTCGGCCGCCGTAATCGCTGTCATCAGTGTGTTCTGCGCGCTCATTACGACGATTGGCAAATCAGGTCGAAGCTTCTTAAGCCGCGGGATCAGCTCGAACGCGTTCTCGTCAGGCATGATGACGTCGGTAACGACAAGGTCCCCTTCCCCCGCCGACGCCCAACGCCAGAGCGTCGCCGCGTTGCCGGTGGTGCGCACCAAATAGCCGGCTCTTCCCAGCGCCTGGTTCAGCACCGTTCGGATGGCTGCATCGTCGTCGGCGACGAGAATAGTTCCGGCGTTCATGTCGAAGTCCCCTTACGGTGCATGGGCAGACGCAGGCGAAACACCGTGCGCCGCGGTTCGGATTCGCATTCGATCGTGCCGCCATGATCGCTCACGATCTTGGCGACGATGGCGAGGCCGAGGCCCGCCCCCTTCGGCTTTGAGCTGACGAACGGCTCGAACATCGAGGCGTTCACTTCCGGCGAAACGCCGGCGCCGTTGTCGCGAACGCTGACCTCCAGCGGCAGCGCCAACCGGTCGCGCGAGCCGCCCACGGTTAGGTGCACGCCGGGCCGGAACGCTGTCTGCAACACGATCTCGCCGTCGTTCACGGCGGTCAGCGCATCGGCTGCATTCTTCACCAGATTCAAGAACACCTGGATCAAGCGGTCCTTGTCGCCCATCACCGGCGGCAGCGACGGGTCGTAATTGTCGGTGAACGCGATCCGCTTCGCGAAACTCGATTTCGCAAGCTGCTTCACGTGGTCGAGCACCTCGTGGATGTTCACGGGCTTCGCCTCGATCGGGCGCCGGTCGGTGAAAACTTCCATCCGGTCGACGAGCTTGCGGATGCGGTCCGTCTCTTCGCAGATCAGGCGCGTCAACACGCGATCGGACTCCGACGCGTTTTGTTCGATCAGCTGTGCCGCGCCACGAATACCGGCGAGCGGGTTCTTGATCTCATGCGCCAAGATCGCCGCCATGCTGGTGACGGAGCGCGTGGCGTGGCGCTGCGTTAGCTGGCGGTCCATCTTCTGCGCGATGGAGCGCTCCTGAAACATCGCAAGCACGCCGCCGGGAATGTCCGCAATCGGCGACAGATGCGCGTCCACGATCCGCGGCGCCAGACGCGGCGTCGCGATCTCAAGACCGTACTCGCTGACCGTCACGCCGTTCGTGCGCACCTGATTGATGAGCGCCAGCACCGGGCTCCCGAACGGCAGCACCGCCGCCAGAGCCTGGCGGCGCAGCATCGCCGCACTGATGTCGAAGAATTGTTCGGCCGGTGGGTTGGCAAAGACGATCGCCCCACCAGCATCGATACCAATCAACGGATGCGGTACGGCGGCGAGCAAGCTGTCGGTCAGGGAGACCGCCGCCGCTTCCGCAGGCCGTTGTTTGGTCCGCACACTCATGCCGCCGCCGCCAACGCGCCTTCGGCAAGTTCAGCCAGCAGCGGCTCCGGGTCGCTCGCGCGCACCAAGCGGTCGCGCAAGGCTTTGTCGCCCGCGATGCAGTCGGCGTACCAACCCAGATGCTTGCGCACGACGCGGCGGCCAAGGTCCACGCCGTAGTGGGCCAGCGATGCGCGATATTGCGTCAACGCCGTGCGCCATTTGTCTGTGTCCGGAGGATCGGAAGGAATGGTTTGGCCGCGCACGGCCGCCTGCATCTGTGCCACGATCCATGGCCGCCCGAATGCGCCACGTCCGACGAGCACGCCGTCCGCACCCGACACGCGCAGAATCTGCTTCGCGTCATCTATCGACCGCACATCGCCGTTGGCGAGCACCGGCACGCCGACTGCCGCCTTCACCGCACCGATGAACTGCCAGTCCGCGCGGCCCTCATAAAACTGCGCGCGCGTCCGGCCATGCACCGTGAATGCCTGCGCGCCTTCGCCTTCGAGCCGCAGCGCAAGCTCAGGCGCGTTGCGATCGGCGTCGTCCCAGCCGAGCCGCATCTTCACGGTCACCGGCACCGAAACCGCATTGACGACTGCGCGCACCAAAGCTGCGGCCAAATCAGGCTCGCGCATCAAAGCCGAGCCGCATTGGCCACCCACCACTTTCTTGGCCGGACAACCCATGTTGATGTCGATGAGTAACGCGCCCTCGGCCTCCGCCATGCGCGCGGCTTCAGCGAGCGCCGACGGTTCGCGTCCTGCCAGTTGAATGGCGATTGGACCTTCGTCCCGGTCTGCCTTCAGCCGAAGCGCAGCGCTCTTCCGGTCGCGAAGCAGCTCGGCGCTTGCGACCATTTCCGAATAGACGAGCGCAGGGCCGTGCGCGCGGACCGCAGCCCGGAAAGACGCATCGGTCACCCCGGCCATCGGCGCGAGGCCAACCGGAAGACTGCCAAAGCTGTCAAAGGGTGTGCCCACTATCTGTGCAGCTCTTTCCAATGCTCAATTTCCAATCAAACTAGGAGATTGCCTTTCCGAGGGCAAGGCCGATTTCGCACCTGCAGCATTAGCCCTACTTGACGACTCAGCCGCGCAAACGCCCATGGTCAAGACATGACCACCCACCCCAACGTCGTCGCCCTGATCGTCGCTGCCGGGCACGGCGTGCGCGCGGGTGAGGGCCTGCCGAAGCAGTACCGGCCGCTCGCCGGATCACCCGTCCTCCGCCGCTCCATCGAAGCGTTCCTGAAGCATCCCATGATTGACGCCGTGCAGGTGGTGATCGGTGCCGAACACGGACCGCTCTACGAAGCGGCCACAAACGGCCTCGCCTTGCCCTCCCCGACCCCAGGTGGCGAAACGCGTCAAGAGTCGGTGCTCCGCGGCCTTGAAGCACTGACCGATATGAAACCGTTTTTCGTACTGATTCACGACGCGGCACGCCCTCTGGTGAGCGCCAATATCATCGCGGCAACCGTGGAGGCACTTCAGACGTACGATGGCGCACTTCCAATTCTGGCGGCATCCGACACGTTAAAGCGCATGCACGAAGGTGAGGTTGCAGAGACAGTACCGCGCGAAGGTCTCGGCTCGGCACAAACGCCGCAAGGCTTTCGCTTCGACAAAATCCTCGCCGCACATCGCGCCACCCGTGATACGAGCGTCACTGACGACGCCGCCATCGCCGAACACGCAGGCTTGAAGATCGCGGCCGTCGCCGGCTCGCGCTGGAACATGAAGCTGACCACGCCGGAGGATTTTGTGATCGCCGAAGCCTTGCTCGCTAACGCCGGCACTATTCGCACTGGCCAAGGCTTCGACGTGCACCGCTTCGGGCCAGGTGATCACGTGTGGCTCTGCGGCCTGCGCGTTGAGCATACGCATGGCCTCGTCGGCCACTCCGACGCGGATGTCGGCCTCCACGCACTGACGGACGCGTTGCTCGGCGCAGCAGCGCTGGGCGACATCGGCCAGCACTTCCCGCCCAGCGACGACAAATGGCGCGGTGCGCCGTCGCACCTCTTTCTGACTCACGCGGCGAAGCTGATCGCCGAACGCGGCGGCCGTATCGAACATGTGGACGTCACGCTGATCTGCGAACGCCCGAAAGTTGCGCCACACCGTGAAGCCATGGTGGCCCGCATCGCCGAACTGCTCGCGCTCGACTCAAGTCGCGTGAGCGTCAAAGCAACAACCACCGAAGGCCTGGGTTTCACCGGCCGCGGCGAAGGGATTGCCGCCCAAGCGATCGCCACGGTGCGCCTGCCATGATGACGGAGATGAAGATCGCGAGCCTGCCCGAGGGCCGCAGCTTGAGCGAGCCGATGACCGCGCTTGTCACAGTGGGTGGCGTAGGCTTGTTGCCGCTTGCTCCGGGCAGTTGGGGCTCACTGGTGGCGCTGCCGTTCGGCTGGCTGCTCATGCAAGCCGGTGGATGGCTTCTACTGCTCGCCGCAGCTGTTGCTGTCGCTGCGGTTGGATGGATCTCATCCGATTGGTACGTGAAGGCGACCGGCCGCGAGGACCCGCCTGAGATCGTGATCGACGAAGTCGCCGCCCAATGGCTCGCGCTCACCGTCGTGCCGTTGACGCTCCAGGGTTACATCATCGCCTACTTCGTCTTCCGCCTGTTCGACACGTTCAAGCCTTGGCCGGCCAGTTGGGCCGACAGCGAAGTCGAAGGCGGCGCCGGGGTGATGCTCGACGACCTGATAGCCGGCGCCTACTGCCTGCTGCCGCTCGTGGCGCTCAGGCTGATGGGATTCCTAAACTGATGTGGCCGCCCGAAATCCTATCGCTTGCCGAAACCGTGCTCGCCGAAGCGCGCGCGAAGGGATTGAAACTCGCAACCGCCGAAAGCTGCACCGGCGGCATGGTCGCTGGCGCTCTGACCGCCATCGCGGGTTCGTCCGACGTGTTCGAGCGCGGGTTCGTGACTTACTCGAACGCTGCCAAAATCGAAGACTTAGACGTGCCTGAAGACACCATCCGCGCGCACGGTGCCGTCAGCGAAGCGGCGGTCCGCGCGATGGCTGAGGGTGCGCTCGACTACGCGAACGCCGACGTGTCGGTCGCGGTTACCGGCGTTGCGGGACCGGGTGGCGGGTCGCCGGACAAGCCCGTCGGCCTCGTCCACTTCGCCGCCGCGCGAACGGGCAACGAGACGGTCGCGGTGGCGCACCGCTTCGGCGATATCGGCCGCGCCGAGATACGTATGGCCAGCGTCGAGGTTGCGCTGAACCTGTTACGCCGGATGCTTGGCTGAGCCGTAAAGCTGATCCGCGCGCGTAATGAACGCGCCCGTCATCTTCTCGACCGCGCGCGTGAACACGCCTGAAATCAGCGTCTGCAGCGTCCTGCTCTTGAAGCGGAAGTCGATGTCGAA
>JBJXEH010000135.1:0-2746 GCA_046153995.1 Micropepsaceae bacterium | reverse complement strand
GCAGCCGCTCGACATTTTGATCGTCGACGACGAGGCGGACATCCGCGAACTCGTCTCGGGCATCTTGTCGGACGAAGGTTACAACACGCGTACCGCCGGCGACAGCGACAGCGCATTGCGCGAGATCCGCAACCGCCTGACCGAGCCTTACGTCACAAAGCGCGTGAAGGGCACCGGTCTTGGCCTCGCGATCGTGAAGAAAATTATGGAAGACCACAAAGGTGCGCTCGCCCTCGAGGATGCACCCAAGACTGATGAGACCGGCTCAACCCGCGAAAGCGGCGCGCTGGTGAGGCTTACCTTCCCGCGGCGGCTTGCCGTCCCGGTCAAACTGGCAGGTGAATGAAAATGAGCAAGAACGCCGCTCTCCAGGCGCTGGACATTCTGATCGTGGACGACGAAGCGGACATTCGCGAACTCGTCGCGGGCATCTTGTCCGATGAAGGCTATAGCACCCGCCTCGCGGGCGACAGCGACGGGGCTTTGCGCGAAACGCGCTCGCGCCGGCCCGCGCTAATCATTCTCGACATCTGGCTGCAGGGCAGCCGGCTCGACGGGCTGCAGGTGCTCGACGAGATCAAGAAAGAGCATCCCGATTTGCCGGTTCTGGTGATCAGCGGCCACGGCAACATCGAGACTGCCGTTACAGCCATCAAGAAGGGCGCTTACGACTTCGTCGAAAAGCCCTTCAAAGCGGACCGCATCTTGCTGACGGTCGAACGCGCCCTGGAGGCGCAACGTCTTCGACGGGAAAACGAATCCCTGAAGGAGCGTCTGTGGGACGACTTCGATCTCGTCGGCCAAAGCCACGCGATCGGCCAGCTGCGTCAGCTGATAGAACGCATTGCGCCCACGAACAGCCGCGTGATGATCACCGGCGGACCGGGATCGGGCAAGGAAATCGTTGCGCGCCTTCTGCACGCGAAATCGCGGCGGCAAAAGAGCCCGTTCATCACCATCAACTGCGCAACGATCGCGCCAGAACGCATGGAGATCGAACTCTTCGGCGTCGAAGGGTCAGGCGAGTCGCGCAAGGTCGGGTTGTTCGAACAGGCGCACGGCGGCACGCTTTTCCTCGACGAAGTGCCGGACATGCCGATCGAGACGCAGGGCAAAATCCTGCGCGTGCTCGTCGAGCAGAACTTTTCGCGCGTGGGCGGCAGCCAGCGCGTTCAGGTCGATGTGCGCGTGATCTCGTCGTGTTCGGCCGATGCCCGTACCGAAATCCAAGACGGCCGGCTGCGCGAGGATCTGTTCCACCGCTTGAACGTGGTGGGCATCCGCGTACCGCCGCTGATCGAACGGCGCGAGGATATTCCGTCGCTCATCGACCATTTCATGCAGCGTATTGCGGGAGCGACTGGCTTGCAGCCGAAGAAGGTCGGCGACGATGCAATGGCGGCTCTTCAGGCACACAATTGGCCGGGCAACATCCGCCAACTCAGGAACAACGTTGAGCGGCTAATGATCCTCGCCGCCGATATGCCCGACGGCGTGATCTCGGCGGACCTTCTGCCGGCCGACGTTGGCAACTCGACGCCCGCGGTCAGCCAAGGCGCAGGCAGCGAACGCATCATCGCACTCCCCCTACGCGACGCGCGCGAAATGTTCGAGAAGGAATACCTGCTCGCCCAGATCAACCGCTTCGGCGGCAACATCTCCCGCACGGCGGCGTTCATCGGGATGGAGCGGTCGGCGCTTCACCGCAAGCTGAAGTCGCTAGGCATCAACACCGGCGGCCGCGGCGACGACATGATCGGCTGATGTCCCGCATTGCCTATGTCAACGGGCGGTATGTGCCGTTCGCGCAAGCATCGGTCGCGGTCGAAGATCGCGGGTTTCAGTTTGCCGACGGCGTCTATGAGGTGTGCGCGATCCGCGAGGGTAAGCTGATCGACGAGGTGCCGCATTTGGCGCGGCTTGAGCGTTCGCTTGGCGAGCTTCGGATGCGCGCCCCCGTGGGCTCGCGTCAACTCGGTCATATCATGCGCGAGACGTTAAGGCTCAATCGGGTTTCCGAAGGCTTGGTCTACGTGCAAGTGACGCGCGGCGTAGCGCGGCGCGATCACGGGTTTCCAGCCGCGTCCGTGAAGCCGACATTGGTGGTCACCGCGCGCACGCTAGATTTTGCGCGCTATGCGGCACTGGCCGGCAAAGGGATCGCGGTCGTGACGCGGCCAGAGGCGCGCTGGGCGCGCTGCGATATCAAGTCCACGGGGTTGCTTCCCAACGTGCTCGCCAAGCAAGCGGCACGTGAGGCTGGCGCGTTCGAGGCCTGGTTCGTCGATCGCGACGGGTTCGTCACCGAAGGTTCTTCGACCACCGCTTGGATCGTGGATGCCAACGGCGTGCTCAGAACGCGCGCGCTGAGCCACGCGATCCTTCCCGGCGTCACGCGCGCTGAGATCGTACCGTTTTGCCGTCAACTGGGAGTGGAATTGGCGGAGCATGCGTTCAGCGTGGAGGACGCGCGAACTGCACGCGAGGCGTTCATATCCGCAGCATCGTTCGGGGTTCTTCCTGTCACCCGAATCGACGGAAAAGCCGTGGGGGACGGAAAACCTGGGCTTATCGCTGCCAAAATCGGCAAAGCATACTGGTCGTCTCGTTAGTTAACGCGCGATCCTGACGCCGTTCACTCTTGCCCCACCGCGACGGCTCGTCCATTTTCTCCAGAGACGGGTGACGATCCGACTGAGTCGCGTGTTCGTACACCTGTCACAGAAGCCGGATACCGGTATCGCCA
>JBJXEH010000134.1:0-19842 GCA_046153995.1 Micropepsaceae bacterium | reverse complement strand
CAAATCGCGGAACTACTACTTCGCTCATAACACCCCTCGGGGTATCATCAACGCATGAATGACGAACCGGTGCGACGGCGGAGTTTTCTGGTGACGGCGGCGTTTGCAACAGCAGGCGTCGGGGCGGTGGCGGCACTGTGGCCGATCATCGACTCCATGAACCCCGCGGCCGATACCCGCGCCCGGGCAACGGTGTTCAAACTCAGCGCGTTGGACATCGAAAAGCCGAGCACCATCGCCCTCGGTAAGTTTCCTGTGATGATCTTCCGCCGGTCCGCCCAAATGCTCGCAGACCTTCGCGCAACGCTGCAACCGGCGCATCCTCGCGCGGCTCTATTCCGAGACCTGAGTTCGACGCAATCGAAGCAACCGGATAATGCCAAGAACTGGCACCGCTCGCTCAAACCCGAGATTATGGTTTGCATTGCCAACTGCACACGCGAAGGCTGTCTCGTCTCGCGGACGGCATGGGCGTCCGAGCCTGCCGACGTGCTTCGCTGTCTCTGTTGCGGCGCTACGTTCGACCTGGCAGGACACATCTTCTCCGGCCCTGCACGACATAACCTTACCGTGCCCAATCACCGCTTCATTGGCGATCAAGAAATCGAGTTCAACGAGATCGTCGCCTAGCCAGCTTTAGCCCGCAAATCCTGCGTGATCGTGCCATAACGCTCGGTATACTCGTCGTGTTCATCGCGGAGCGTTTCGGCGAGCGCGGCCTTGTACCAATCCCGCATAGCCGGCAAGTCGAGTAGACGCTGTACGTAGGCTTGCGCGGGCGCGTCGAGTTTCAACCCGTAGGTTTGAATGCGGAACGCGACGGGGGCAAAGAACGCATCAACATTCGTAAACGCCTTGCCACCCAAGAACGGGCCGCCGTGGCGGGTGAGCCCTTCGCCCCAAAGCTCGTTCAGGCGCGCGATGTCTTTAACGAGCGCATCCGGCATCTCATGCAACTTAACGCGCAGCCCACAGTTCATCGAGCAATGCTGGCGCAACGTCGCGAACGCCGAATGCATCTCGGCCGAGGCCGAACGCGCCCACGCCCGTGCCGCAGCATCCTTCGGCCAAACACCGTCGTGCCGCTCGGCCAGATACTCCGCAATCGCAAGCGAGTCCCAAACCACCGTCTTGCCGTCAACAAGCGCCGGCACCTTGCCGGTCGGTGAGAACGAGCGGAAGTCCGCGTAACTCCCACCAGGCGTGAACGCATGAAACCGTTCCTCGAACGGAACACCAAGCTCGCGCATCAACACCCACGGCCTGAGCGACCATGACGAGTAATTCTTGTTGGCGATGTAGAGTTGGTACATGGAGTGAGTCCCTTGCCGATGGCGCACCTTAGGCGTCACAGCGGCACCGCTCAACATCCGCGGCGCCGCTTTGCGGACTTTGCGGCCGCGCCTCGGCCGTCATAACCTTTACCCCACCATGCGCCCGCAGATTCTGTTCCCCCTCTTTGCTGACGTTGCGACACTCCAAGGCATCGGTCCGCGCTTCGCGAAGCTGATCGGCAAGCTGGCGGGCCCGCGCCTCGTCGACCTGCTCTGGCACAAGCCGGTGTCGATCAACGATTGGCGCGCGCAATCGACAATCCGGGAGGCGCCGTGGGATTCGATCGTCACGCTGAAGCTCACGATCGTCGAACACAAACCCGGCCGCCTGGCGAGCCACCCTTATAAGATCCGTGCGAGCGACGAGACCGGCTTCATCGACCTCGTCTTCTTCCGCGGCCACAAGGACTACCTGAAGAACGCGCTCCCAATCGGCGAAACGCGCTACATCAGCGGCAAAGTCGAGCGCTTTGAAAACCGACCGCAAATCACGCACCCGGATCGCATCCTCGACGAGAAAGGATTTGCGGCCGCCCCCGCGATCGAACCCATCTACGGCGGCACCGAAGGCTTGCCCCCGCGAACGCTCACCCGCACCGTTACCCAAGCCGTCGCCAAAGCGATGCCGCTACCCGAATGGCAGGATGCGGCCTGGCTGAAGAAGCAAGGGTGGAGCGATTGGTTCGCCGCGCTGAAGCGCCTTCATGCGCCAGAGAGCCTCGCCGACCTCGATCCCACGACGCCGTACCGCCGCCGCCTCGCCTTCGACGAAATGCTGGCAAGCCAACTGGCACTCGCCATCGCTCGCGCGCGGATGCGCAAAACGAAAGGCCGCGCGCTAAAGGGTGACGGCAAGCTCCGCGCGACCGCACTGAAAGCGTTGAAATTCACGCTCACCAAATCGCAGGACAAGGCGCTCGCCGAAATCTTCACCGACATGGCCTCGACCGACCGCATGCTGCGCCTGCTGCAAGGCGACGTCGGCTCCGGCAAAACGCTGGTCGCGTTCTTCGCGATGCTGAACGCTATCGAGTGCGGCAAACAGGCGGCCTTGATGGCGCCGACCGAAGTCCTCGCCCGCCAGCACTTCGCCGTGTTGAAACCGCTCGGCGAAGCCGCAGGCGTCTCCGTCGCCCTCCTCACCGGCCGCGAGCGCGGCAAAGAACGCGACGCGACCCTCGAACGCCTCGCGTCCGGCGATCTCAAGATCTTGCTCGGCACGCACGCCCTGATCTCCGAGACCGTCGTGTTCAACGACCTCGCCCTTGCCGTCGTGGACGAGCAGCATCGCTTCGGCGTGCACCAGCGCTTGGCCCTCTCCGGCAAAGGCAACACGCCGGTCGACATCCTGGTGATGACCGCAACACCGATCCCGCGCACGCTGGCGCTCACCGCCTACGGCGACATGGACATGTCGCGCATCACGGAGAAACCCGCAGGCCGCAAGCCCATCGCCACCCGCGCGATCCCGCTGACCCGCCTCGACGAGGTGATCGAAGGCGTCGAACGCGCGCTAAGCCGAGACGAACGCGTATTCTGGGTCTGCCCGCTGGTCGAAGAGAACGAAGACCTGGACCTGACCGCCGCCGAAGAACGCTTCGACGTGCTGAGTGCTACGTTCGGCGACCGCGTCCGCCTCATCCACGGCCGCATGAAACCGGCGGAGAAAGACGCCGCCATCGGCGACTTCCGCGCAGGCACGGCCAACATCCTGGTCGCCACAACCGTGATCGAAGTCGGCGTCGATGTGCCGGACGCCACAATCATCGTCATCGAACACGCCGAACGCTTCGGCCTCGCCCAGCTGCACCAGCTGCGCGGCCGCGTCGGCCGCAGCGACAAGGCATCGACCTGCGTGCTCCTCTACCAAGCCCCGTTGGGCGAAACCGCCCGCGCGCGCATCGACTGCCTGCGCACCACCGAAGACGGCTTCAAGATCGCCGAAGAAGACCTGCGCCTGCGCGGCGCCGGCGAACTCCTCGGCCAGCGTCAATCCGGCCTCCCCAACTTCCGCCTCGCCGACCTTGAGGTTCACAGGGACCTCATCCAACCCGCGAGCGACGACGCGCGCCTGATCGTCAACCGCGACCCAGACCTGCAGACACCCCGCGGCGAGGCCCTGCGCGTGCTGCTCTATCTCTTCGAACAAGACGACGCCGTGAAGACGATCAAATCGGGCTGACGCCAGCGCCTGCATCGTTTGTCACACGTTGATTCTGTCGATCACGTCTCGACGCCACACCCCGCGGCGGTCACATACTTGATCGCAAGTCGAGTCCTACCGTGTCCCTCGCCCTCCCCTTAAGCCTCATCATCGGCGCCGTCGTGATCGTCACATCGATGATCTCCGGCGTCTTCGGCATGGCGGGTGGGCTCATCCTCATGCTGGTTCTGGGGCAGTTCCTTTCTGTGCAGGCCGCGATGGTCCTGCACGGCATCACACAGTTCTTCTCGAACGGTTGGCGCGCGGTCATTTGGCGGCAGTGGATAGACTGGCGCATCATCGGCCTCTACACGCTGGGCGCCCTGCCCGCCCTCGTCGTGCCGCTCGCGCTCGCCTACGTTCCCGACAAGGCGACGATGCTGATCCTTTTGGGCCTCACCCCATACGCAGCGGCCGCCGTACCGCAACAATGGGCACTTGATGCGACCAAGACCTCGCACGCCGTCGCCTGCGGCTTCATCGTAGCGGGCCTGCAGCTGATCGCAGGCGTGGCGGGCCCGCTGCTCGACACGTTCTTCGTACGCTCCGCGCTCGACCGCCGCGCCGTCGTCGCCACCAAGGCCGCCACCCAAGCCCTCAGCCACACGATGAAAGTCGGCTACTACGGCGTGCTGCTGGCGCAGGTCCCGAACTTAGGCCTCGACGTCTACGGCGCAGCCATTGCGGCAGCCATTGTCGGTACGACATTGGCGGGTCCGCTGCTCGAAAAGATGTCGAACGAGAACTTCCGCAAGTGGACGAAGACGATTGTACTAGTCGTCGGCGCGATCTCAATCGCCCAAGGCATGTGGCTCTTGTTGAACCCGCATTGACGGCCCGCGTAGCCGCCGCCACTCTCAGTCGCCATGAGCCAACCCGACTTCGCCCCAGCGCTCGAACGCGCCATCACCCGCGCGATGGCGGGCATCACCTCGATCGCGGACTTGAAGCGTCTCTCCGGCGGCGCAAGCCAAGAAACCTGGTCGTTCGACGGCACCGGCGCCAATGGCGTGACGCCGCTCATCCTGCGACGTGCCCCAAACGGCACGCCGGTACAGCGCTCCGCCACTGCCGTCACGCTTGCGACGGAAGCGAAAGTCATCCGCTTAGCCGCGAAGGCAGGCGTCCCCGTGCCACCCGTACCGTATGTTCTTCAAGACACCGACGATCTAGGCCCCGGCTACATCATGGGCCGCGTCGAAGGCGAAACGATCGCTCGCAAGATCCTGCGCGATCCTGAGTTCGCGGACGCAAGGCCCAAACTCGCGCGCCAATGCGGCCAAATCCTGGCGAAGATCCACGCCCTAAACAAAGCCCAAGTGAGCGACCTCACCGTCGTTCCGCCGCGCGCGCAGTTCGACCAATACCGCACGATCTACGACAGCTACGACTACCCGCACCCCGTCTTCGAAGTTGCGTTCAAATGGCTGGAACAACGCCTGCCCGAAACACCAGAGCTCACGCTTGTGCACGGCGACTTCCGCCACGGCAATCTGATGATCGGCCCGGACGGCGTGCGCGCCGTCCTCGATTGGGAACTCACGCATATCGGGGACCCGGCGGAAGACCTCGGTTGGATTTGTGTCAACTCTTGGCGCTTCGGCGAAACGCACAAAATCGTCGGCGGCTTCGGCGATGTCGCCGATCTGCTCGCGGGTTATGCCGAAGCGGGCGGCAAAAACATGACCGCCGAACGCGTCAAGTTCTGGGAGATGTTCGGCACACTGAAGTGGGGCATCATGTGTATGACGATGTACCAAGCCTTCGCGGGCGGCGCCGACCGTAGCGTGGAGCGCGCCGCAATCGGCCGGCGCTCGTCGGAGACTGAGATCGACCTCATGAATCTGTTGTACGGGAAGACGACGCGATGATGGACCAACCCTCGGCCCTCGAACTTGTCACCGCGGTGCGCGAATTCATCGAAAAGCACGCGATGCCAGAACTGCAAGGCCGCACCGCCTTCCACGCCCGCGTCGCCGCGAACGCACTCGCCATCGTTGCACGCGAACTAGAACAAGGGCCAAAGGCTAACGCCGAAGAGCACGCGCGGCTGAAAGCCCTGCTCGGCCGCGACGGCACGCTGGACGAGCTCAATCGCGAGCTCTGTAGCCGAATCCGCACGAACGGCGTCGCGCTCGACGATCCCGCCTTGGCCGGCCACCTGGTCCAAATGACTCTCGCCAAGGTTGCGGTAGATCAACCGAATTACTCAGGGTTTCAGCATTCGCCTCACCGGCCGCCCAAATAACTGTGTCCCCGGGGGCACGTTCCACCGTTGAATGTTACGGCGACGCTGCGGCGGCTACACCGCGTGATACGTAGCTCGCCGGTTTGGAGTCGAGGGCGGAATGGCAGCCGGCCGTCGCAGGTGGTTGTTCGTCGGTGGTCTGGCGCTGGGGCTGTTCGCAGCTGCGGCTGCCTTGGCTTTTGGCGCCCGCGACAACCTCATTCGCTACACGCTGAACCCAGGCCGCAGCTTCGGCGAAGGCGCGCAAGCGACCGCGCCCGACTACGCGAAGCCATCGGCATGGGCGGTGCTAAGCACCAAAGCGGACAAGCCCATCGACGTCTTTTTCGTCTACCCCACAATCTACTTCTCCGGCGAATACTGGAACGCACCAACGTCGAATGACGCGGTGCGCGAGCGACTGAGCGGCGTTGTCGGCCCGCTCTACGTCGCACCGTTCGAGAAGGGCACGAACGTCTTCATGCCGCTCTACCGGCAAGCCGCACCCTACAGCTTCATGTCCTCGGCCGAAGACGGACGTGGCGCGCGCGAACTCGCCTACAGCGACGTGAAAACCGCATTCGAAACGTTCCTGGCAACCCGTAACAACGGCCGCCCGTTCGTCGTCGCAGGCTACGGCCAAGGCGCGCTCTACGGCTTTCGCTTGATCGCGGAGTTGAAACCCGAAGATCGCGCGCGCCTCGTCGCGGGCTACCTGCTCGAAGTCGCAATCCCGGCGGAACTGGTCTCGACCGCGACGCCGCTGTGCGACAACCCCGATCAAACCGGATGCCTCGTGATCTGGCACTCGACGACGCTCCGCGCGCGCAACGACATGCCGCGCCAAAACGCGCTCGTCTGGAAGGACGGCGGCGGCTTCGAGCCCACGCGCGGCCGCGATCTGGCGTGCGTCAACCCGCTGACCTGGACCGTCGGCGGCCGCGCTGGGACGTCCGACATGAACTTGGGCGCGGCAGAGCTTTCAAGCTTCGCCACGGGCGGCGTCACGACAACCCGCGCCGTGACGTCGGCCGACTGCTGGAACGGCTTGCTGTTTACGGACGTGACGCCAAGCCCGATCTTCCTCTGGACCGGCCCGCGCTACCGCGAACTCTTCCCGTCCAAGATCAACCCGTTCTTTGCCGACATTCGCGAGAACGTCACCCGCCGCGCAGAATCGTTCGCCGCACAAGCGAGCCTACCCACACCACCCGAGAACGCTGAGCTCCAGCCCGAAACCCAAAACCCCAGCGTCGTGAACTCTCAATAATGGCCGGCGCCATCATCGTCACCGGACCATCCAGCTGCGGCAAAGGCGAGATTTCGAAGGCACTCTGCGAACGCCTCGCCATCCCTGCCGAGCGTTGGCTTTCAATGGGCACCATCCTGCGGGCTGTCTGTGAAGGCACCTGCGACGACACGTTTATCGCCGAACTTGAGGCGCGCCACGCGATCTCGGATGTGGTCCCGATCTTCGCGACAACTGACATAACCGAAGCTCTGAGCGAAAAAATCGAACGCCACAAGAGCGGTCTTACCAAAATGTTCGCCGCTCGATCCGGCCGCCGCATGCGGCCCGCCGGTTGGCGCACAACGACCGCGCTCGATTGGCTGGAGTATTGCACGAGCCACGGCTTGCTGGTGCCTAACCGCTGGACGCAAGAACTCATCGCTACGAGGATCGCCGAGGTCGCGCAACCACCGTCGGGTTCGCTCATCTTCGACGGCTACCCGCGAACGCCGTCCGCAGCCAAGCACTTACTCGATACACTCGAAAGCTTGGCGATTCCGGTTTGGAAAGTTCTCCATCTCAGCATCAGCAAACAAGAAATGCTACATCGTGCCGTACTAAGACGTCGCGGCGACGACGACGCGAACGCGCTGCTGAAACGCTACGAGTTTTACGTCGACTCGGTCCAACCGAGCGTGGACTACATGAAGGACCGCCTTGGCTCTGGATCCGTCGCTCTGATCGACGCTCACCAACCGTCTTACGACATGAAGGACGGCGCGCGCGTTCTCAACCTCGCGCGCTCGATCGGAAACGTCGTGCGCGCGTCCCTTGCCGCGCTTGCGGTTGCATAGCTTACGTCAAGCCCCGTGTGCGCCGATGATCGCGACCGAGCACACGTTCATCGATGGCGCGCCGCCCAGATTGTGGGTGAGGCCGATCTTCGGGTTCTTTAGTTGCCGTGCGCCGGCGCGGCCCTGAAGCTGCAGGTACATCTCATAAAGCATGCGAAGACCGCTCGCCCCGATCGGATGACCGAAGCACTTCAACCCGCCGTCGATCTGGCACGGCACCTTGCCGCCCGCGTCATAGAACCCGTCCATTACGTCGTGCACCGCCCGGCCCTCGTCGGAGATGAAGAGGTCCTCCATCGTGACCAGCTCCGTGATCGAGAAGCAATCGTGCACCTCGAACATGGAAATCTCATCACGCGGCTTCTTGATGCCGGCTTCGTCATACGCACGCTTCGCAGCGATCCGCGCCGTGTGGAAATAGCTGCCGTCCCACGAATTGTGCATGCTCTCCAAACCGTTCGAGAGCGCAAGCTGCAGCGCCTTCACGGTGATCACGTTCTGCTTGCCCATCGCGCGCGCAATCTCGGGCGTCGTCACGATCGCACACGCCGCCCCATCAGACACGCCGCAGCAATCGAACAAGCCCAGCGGTTCCGCGATCATCGGCGCGTTCAAAGCCATCTCTTCCGTGATCGGCTTTTGCAGATGCGCTTTCGCGTTCTTCGCGCCGTTTTCGTGGCTCTTGACCGACACATGCGCGATCGCGCGCTTCAAGTCCTGCTTCGAGACGCCATGCTTCGCACGGTAGGCCGACGCGAGCTGCGCGAAGTTTCCCGGCGCCGACCCGTTCGCGCCCCATTGCGGCAACAGCGTTCCCGGCTGGCCCGTTGGCAACCCGCCATAACCGGTGTCTTTCAGCTTTTCGACACCAAGCGCGAGCGCGATGTCGCAGGCGCCGGCCGCAACCGCATAGACCGCACCACGAAACGCTTCCGATCCGCTTGCACAGAAGTTCTCGACCCGCGTCACCGGAATATTCGGCAGGCGCAGCGCAACCGAGAGCGGCGTCCCGCCCTTACCCACCGACTGCTCGTCGATATGGGTCGACAGCCATGCGGCCTGAATCTGCGACGTCTCGACGCCCGCATCTTTCGTGGCCTCGATATAGGCCTCGACCATCAACTCTTCCGCACCCATGTCCCAGCGCTCGCCGAACTTCGAGCACCCCATGCCGAGGATAGCGACTTTGTCTTTGATGCCCGTGGCCATGACGTATCTCCAAGTACCTGAATGACTGCATCTAACGGCGCGTTTTCCGCGCTGTCAAAACTTGGCTCAGTAAACCGGCGCCGCCTTCCAGAAATAGCGGCGGAAGCCGCGCTTCTCGTCGAAGTCCTTGATCCGGAACACCATGCGCACGGCCGTGCCGGTGTCGATCGTGCCGATATCGACGTCCGTGATGTCGGACAAGAACCGCCCACCCTCCTCGAACGTCACCATGCCGTAATGTGCCGGTGGGTCTTGAGAATACGTCAGATAGTCCGCCGACCACGACAGTATCTTGCCCTCCAGCTCCGCAAACGAGAACGGCTTCTGCTCGTCGACCGCGCGGCAGTTCGGGTTGACGCAGATGCGCGTGCGCGGAAACTGCGCCGTACCGCACTTCTCGCACTTGCCACCGACAAGTCCAAACAGCATGTCGCGCTTGCGATAGGTGACGGTCAGCGCGGTCTTGTTGTCCTTCTCAGCGCGCATGCCCTTTTCCGTTTCGACAAGGCCGTTGAAGGAGAGCCACTTCATGTAGTTCGTCTCTTCCTTGCGCCGGCCCAACCAACCCTTCACACCGCGATGCGGCCTCGCGCGGTCGATCGCGTCGGTCACCTCAAAGACGGCTGCGTCGCAGCCCTGCCCGAAGGCTGCAACCAAAATCTTCTGCCCCGGTTTCGCCTCTTCCAACGCATGCGCAAGCATCAGCAACGCATGCGCCGTCCCGCACTCGCCGACGGTGGCAGCGAGATTGTCACGCACCTTCGCCGCATCGATCCCGCATTTGGCAGCCAACTGTTGATCGAGCTTCGCGAACTGACACGGCAGAATGAAATGGTCGATGGAAGCGGCCGCAACGCCCGCCTTCTCCAGCGCACCCTTCACCGCACGCGGCACGATCTTCGTGTAGCCCTCGTCGCGGATCCAGCGTTCTTCCCAGTTATAGTCGTAATCCTCCGACTCCCCGCGAAAATGGTCGATGAAGTCGACCGAGATCGAGTGGCTGCCCAAATACCTCGCCGCCACGCGATCGCTGCCGACGATCAGTGCCGCCGCGCCGTCGCCAAATTGAAACTCCTGTGTCGCCCCGCCGCGCGCCTTCCGCCGGTCGCCGGACACAACCATCGCAGTCTTCGCCCCACCGGCCTTCACCTTCTCAAGGGCCGCAATCAACGCCGACACACCCGCACGCTGCGACCCCGTCACGTCGGCGGTGTGAATGTCTTCGGGCAAGCTCAACGCTGCTGCCACGATTCCCGCGTTCTGCCGGTCCGCGAACGGCATGGTGGTAGACGCAAAGTAGAGTGCCTCAACATGCTTGCGGCCGGCAAACGGATCGCCGCCGGGCAGCGCGTCGCGCGCGGCTTCGACGGACATGGTGACGGCGTCCTCATCCCAGTTCGCCATCGTCCGCTCGCCCTTGGCCTGCCCCATGATGGCGGGGTTGAACCAGGCGTTCGCCTGCGCCATCGCCTTTCGCTGCAGACGAAGCCGCGGCAGGTACGCTCCAAAGGCGGTGATTCCGGCGTCGGTCATGGGCCAAGCGATCCCTGAATGAAGTTCAGGTTCGCGTAACAGATTTACGGAAGGGCCTCAACGCCGGCGAGGCTTAGCGCCGAACCACGATGCAGGTCGTGCCTTTGTCCCGTAGCGTCCGGCAAAGGCCAAGCGCGGCCTGGCGGTCGGGAAGCGCCTCGGCGAACAAGCGATAGGTCTCGCCGTCCTGGGCCGGGACCGTTTCGACGACGTGGCTCAAGCCGTTCAATAAGTCGCCCGCAACCCGCAGCGCCTTCGTCCAACCAGCCTCTGCAAGATCGCGCGACTTGAAAGATCCCAACTGGATAGCGAACGCCACGTCGCTGCCGCCCTCGCCCGTCGCGGAAATCGGCGGCGCGGCAATTGCAGGCTTGGCTGCGCCGGCGACAACGCGCGGCGTGGTCGGCTTCCGCACGGGTAGCGGCGCGGGCAGAACCGGCGCCGACGATACAATCGGCGTGGAAGGCGCCGCATGCTTCGGTTGATCGTCGAACGCCGGCCGCAACACGGGATTGGCCGCAGGTAACGCCGCGTTGGCAACAGGCGTCGGCAACGACGCTTCGGCCATCGGCGGCGGCGGGGTCCATGGCGTCAGCTGAACGTTGCCTTCCGTCGCCGCAACAGGCGACGTTCCCGGCGTCGCAGAAAGCACGAACGGTGTAACGGGCCCCTTCACCACCTTGCGCCGCTGCAGCACATTACTCATCTGCTGCGTGTCTTCCAGCCTGTCGAGGCGAGACTTCGCCAGCGCAAAATTCGGGTCGATGGCAAGCGCGCGGCGAAACGCATCCATCGCCTCGCGCCGCTTGCCCTGCGCTTCCAGTGCCATGCCCTGCCAAGCGAACACGAATTGCGGCTTCGGATGTCCGTTTCGAAGCGCGGAGTCGTAGTCGATGATCGCAATGTCGTGGCGATTGAACCGCCGGTGCACATTGCCGCGATTGGCAAACGCTTCGGCGTAGTTCGGGTTCATCTTGATCGCGAGGCTGTAGTCGGTGAGCGCGGAGTCGAAATCGCTGATCGCCTCGAACGCAAGGCCGCGGTTGTTCAATGTGCGCGGCCGGAACTCGCGCGGCAAATCTTCGTTCCAAAGCGCCGTCGCATAGTCGAGGATCGCACGTCCCGCCTGCCCCTCGCGATAGAACGCCATGCCGCGATGATAATAGGTAAGCGCAAGACCTTCCGGCGACAGCTCTTTGCTTTGGATCGCACGTGTGAAGAGCGCAACCGCCGTCGCGGAGTCGCCTGAATTCAATCGGGCCACACCAGCGTCGGCATCCTGCAAGCCGCCCGCTTGAGCGGCAACGCCGGAAACCATAAGACTTACAAGGACTAGCGCCACCCGCAGCATAACGACCAGGATATAGTGATTCGGGCACAGTCCATACTGCCGATGGTATTCGCACGTTGCAGTTGATAGGTCTCTGCCACCAAATCTAGTTTCGCGCGTTGAGGATGTTCGCGTGACACTGAGGGCGCCGTTTCGATGACGACAAAAGAGATCAGACCGGTTCGAAAAGCGGTGTTCCCCGTCGCCGGCATGGGCACGCGCTTTCTGCCCGCGACGAAGGCGGTGCCGAAAGAGATGCTGCCTGTCGTCGACAAACCGGTGATCCAATACGCCGTCGAAGAGGCGAAAGCCGCAGGGATCGAGCAGTTCATCTTTGTGACCGGCCGCGGCAAACACATTATCGAAGATCACTTCGACCACGCGTATGAGTTGGAGGCTCTCCTATCCTCGCGCGAAAAGACTAACGAACTTCACAGCCTCCTCGAGGCCCTGCCGCCGACGGGCTCCGTCAGCTTCACCCGCCAGCAAAACCCGTTGGGTTTGGGCCACGCCGTCTGGTGCGCGCGCCACTTCGTCGGCGACGAGCCGTTCGCGGTTCTGTTGCCCGACGAGTTGCTGGTCGATCAGCCTGGCTGCCTCGCCCGCATGATGGACGCCTACCGCAACGTCGGCGGCTGCGTTATTGCGGTACGCGAAGTTCCGAAAGAGGAAACGAAGCGCTACGGCATCATCGACCCGGTGTCTGAGAAAGACGGCCTGATCGCCGCGAAGGGCATTGTCGAGAAACCCTCGCCCGAGAAGGCACCATCGCGCCTCTCCGTCATCGGCCGCTACATCTTGCAGCCGGAAGTCTTCACCGAACTCGACCGCCACGAACGCGGCGCAGGCGACGAGATACAGCTGACGGATGCGCTGGCCCGGCTCATAGGCCGCATGCCGTTCCATGGCTTCCGCTACGCCGGACAACGTTATGATTGCGGCGACAAGGTGGGTTTCCTGCACGCTAACATCGCAGTCGGCTTGAACCACCCGGACACTGCAGGCCCGCTGAGACAAATCTTGAAAGACCTGCAGCTCTAGCAGGCCCGTTGGGGACTAAGACATGCGCGTTGCAATGATCGGCACCGGCTATGTGGGACTTGTTTCCGGTGCCTGCTTCTCGAACTTCGGCCACCACGTGGTCTGCGTCGACAAGGACGCGAACAAGATCGCGCGACTGAAGCGCGGCGAGATGCCGATCTTCGAACCCGGCCTCGAAGCGCTTGTCGCCGACAATGTAAAGGCAGGCCGCCTCGCGTTCACGACCGATCTCGCCGCCGCCGTGCCGGACGCGGAGGCGGTCTTCATCGCCGTCGGCACACCGAGCCGCCGCGGCGACGGCTTCGCCGACTTGAGCTACGTCTACGACGCGGCAGCAGAGATCGCCGACGGCTTGAAGCACTACGCCGTCGTCATCACGAAATCGACCGTGCCCGTCGGCACCAGCAAAAAGGTCGAAGACATCATCCGCGCGCGGCGCCCGAACGCAGAGGTAGATGTCGCGTCGAACCCGGAGTTCTTGCGCGAAGGCTCCGCGATCGAAGACTTCCAACGCCCCGACCGCATCGTCGTCGGCACAGAGAGCGAGCGCGCCCGCAACGTGATGCGCGCACTCTACCGTCCGTTGTTTCTGAACGACAAAACGCCGTTCATCTTCACCACCCGCGAGTCGTCCGAGCTCATCAAATACGCGTCGAACGCGTTCCTCGCGACGAAGATCACATTCATCAACGAGATGGCCGACATCTGCGAGAAGTCGGGCGCCGACATCCAAGACGTCGCCCGCGGCATCGGCCTCGACGGCCGCATTGGTTCGAAGTTCCTGAACGCAGGCCCCGGCTACGGCGGCTCCTGCTTCCCGAAAGACACGCTAGCGCTCGTGCGCCAAGCCGACGAATGCGGCGCGCCGACACGCCTCGTCGAAGCCGTCGTCGACGTCAACGCAAAGCGCAAGAAGCGCATGGCCGACAAGATCGCGAACGCCTTCGGCGGCGTGAAAGGCAAGACCATCGCGATCTTAGGCGTCACGTTCAAACCGAACACCGACGACATGCGCGACAGCCCCTCGCTCGACATCATCCCGGCACTGCAAGCCGCAGGTGCCACGATCCGCGCCTTCGACCCCGAAGGCATGAAAGAAGCGGGCAAGCTGCTCTCGGGCGTGACCTGGGCCGAAGACGCCTACGACGCGATGACCGGCGCCGACGGCGTCGCCATCCTCACCGAATGGAACGAATTCCGCGCGCTCGATCTGAAGCAGTTGAAAGCAAAACTGAAACGTCCGTTGCTCGTCGACCTGCGCAACATCTACACGCTGCGCGAAATGTCCGACGCCGGCATCGAATACCACAGCATCGGCCGCGCCCCGGCTTAATGCCTGGGAGCGCCGGCATCTTGCCGGCCCTTTGTGCGGATGAAATTCAGCAAGTGCCGGCAGGATGCCGGCGCTCCCAGGCTACGGAACAATCCCAGCCGCACGTAACCGCGCGACGATCTCATCCGCCGCCGCTTCCGGCGTGATGTCCACCGTGCGCACGTGGATCTCAGGTTTCTCCGGCACCTCATACGGCGAGTCGATGCCGGTGAAGTTCTTGATCTCGCCAGCTTTCGCGCGCTTGTACAGCCCCTTCGGGTCCCGCGCCTCGCACACCTCGATCGGCGTGTCGATGAACACTTCCAGAAACTCGCCCGGCTCGACCAACTCGCGCGCCGTCCGCCGTTCGGAGCGGAACGGCGAGATGAACGAGACCAGCACGATCATACCGGCGTCCACGAACAGCTTTGCCGCCTCCGCCACGCGGCGGATGTTTTCCACCCTGTTCGCATCCGTGAAGCCCAGGTCGCGGTTCAACCCGTGCCGCACATTGTCGCCGTCCAGAATGTAGGTGTGGTGGCGCAGATCGTGCAGCTTGCGCTCGACGATATTGGCGATCGTCGACTTGCCGGAACCCGACAGCCCCGTGAACCACAGGATAACGGGCTTCTGGCCCTTCATCGACGCGCGCGCGTTCTTGTTCACGTCGATCGCCTGCAGATGCACGTTCGTCGCGCGGCGCAGGCCGAACTCGATCATGCCGGCACCCACAGTGCCGTTCGTGAACCGGTCGATCACGATAAAGCCGCCGGCCTCGCGGCTCTCGCCATAGGGGTCGAACGCGAACGGCGCGGTCGTCGAGAAGTTACAGAACCCAACCTCGTTGAGCTGTAGGGTCTTCGCGGCAAAATTCTCCAGACTATTGACGTCGACCTTGTGCTTCAGCTCCGTGACGGACGCAGGCACGGTCTTCGTACCGATCTTGATCAGATACTGGCGGCCGGGCAGCAGCTCATCTTCCGACATCCAGAGCAGATGCGCCGCGAACTGGTCGGCGACTTCGGGCCGCGCGTTGGGCGGTGCGAGCACGTCACCGCGCGAGATATCGACCTCATCCTTCAGCGTCAGTGTCACAGCGTCGCCGGCACCCGCCTCGGCTAGATCGCCGTCCATCGTCACGATCCGCGACACGACCGACGTGCGCCCAGAACTCGCTACGACAACGGGATCACCCGCGCGCACCGTGCCGCTCGCGATCGTGCCGGCAAACCCACGAAAGTCGAGATTGGGCCGGTTGACCCACTGCACCGGCATGCGGAACGGCCGCGCGCGCCGGCCGGACTCGATATCGACGGTTTCGAGATGCGCCAGAAGGGTCGGCCCCTTGTACCAATCGAACGCCTTGCTTGGGGCAATCACGTTGTCGCCGCGCAGCGCCGACATTGGGATCGAAACGATGGAGGCAAAACCGAGCTTCGAGGCGAACGCGCGGAACTGCTCGTCCCATGCTTCGAACACGCCTTTCGCTTCGGCGTCGCGCAGGTCCAACTTGTTCACCGCCAGCACCACGTGCCGGATGCCCAAAAGCGAACAGATGTAAGCGTGCCGCCGCGTCTGCGTAAGCACGCCCTTGCGCGCATCGAGCAGAATGATCGCAAGATCCGAGTTCGATGCACCGGTCGCCATGTTGCGCGTGTACTGCTCGTGGCCCGGCGTGTCGGCGACGATGAACTTGCGCTTCTCCGTCGCAAAGAACCGGTAGGCGACGTCGATCGTGATGCCCTGCTGCCGCTCGGCCTCAAGCCCGTCGAGCAGCAGCGCGAAATCGATATTTTCGCCCGTCGTGCCGTGCTTGCGGGAATCCTTTTCCAGCGTCTTCAACTGATCCTCAAAGATCACCTTCGTGTCGTGCAAAAGCCGACCGATCAGCGTCGACTTCCCATCGTCGACGGAGCCGCAGGTCAAGAAGCGCAGCAGTGACTTGCCGTGCTGCTTCGCGAGATACGCGCGCAATTCGTCGGGGCTCATCAGAAATAGCCCTCACGCTTCTTCTTCTCCATCGACGCGTTCTCGTCGTGGTCGATCACGCGACCTTGCCGCTCCGACGTGCGCGCCGTAAACATCTCGACCACGATCTCTTCCAGCGTCGTGGCGGGCGACTCGATTGCACCGGTCAGCGGATAGCAACCAAGCGTACGGAAGCGCACCAAGCGCTCCTCGACCTTCTCGCCCGGAAGCAGCTTCATCCGCTCATCGTCGCGCATGATCAGCGCGCCGTCTCGTTCCACGATCGGCCGCTTTGCCGCGAAATACAGCGGCACTATCGGAATGTCCTCGGCCAGGATGTATTCCCAGATGTCGAGTTCCGTCCAATTCGACAACGGAAACACGCGAATGGACTCGCCCTTCTTAATCCGCGCGTTGAACAGGTTCCAAAGCTCGGGCCGCTGGTTCTTCGGGTCCCACCCGTGTTGCGCGGTGCGGAACGAGAAGATACGCTCCTTCGCGCGGCTCTTTTCCTCGTCGCGCCGCGCGCCGCCGAACGCTGCATCGAAGCCGTACTTGTCCAGCGCCTGTTTGAGCCCCTCCGTCTTCATCACCTGTGTGTGCACGGACGAGCCGGAGTCGAACGGGTTCACCCCAGCACGCACGCCGTCTTCGTTGATGTGCACGATCAGCTTCAGCCCCAGCCGCTTCACGGTCTCTTCGCGAAACGAAATCATCTCGCGGAACTTCCACGTGGTGTCGACGTGGAGCAGCGGGAAGGGTGGCTTGGCCGGATAGAACGCCTTCATCGCCAGATGCAGCATCACCGAGGAGTCTTTGCCGATCGAATAGAGCATCACCGGGTTCGCGAACTCGGCCGCGACCTCGCGCATGATGAAAATGCTCTCGGCCTCAAGCCGCTTCAGATGCGGGCTTCGGGTGCGTGTCGGGGCAGGCGCGGCCAAGACGTAGAATCCTCAGATACAGGGGGAAAATGGTGCGCATCCCCTATTTGTGCAACTGCACAGTGTCAATCTGCAATCACACGGCCGCCAGTGTGAAACCTCAAGGCTTCACCAAGCCAAGCTCGATCTCCAGCGCCGCGCACAGCATTTGCCCGAGCGCGATGTGCATCTCTTGCACCCGCGCAGTCACCGCCGACGGCACGATCAACGCGTGGTCGGCCACACGCGCCGCCTCGCCGCCACCGCTGCCGGAAAATACGACCGTGACAAGTCCCATCGCGCGCGCGGTGCTCAGCGCCGTGACGATGTTCGCGCTCTTACCCGAAGTCGTGATCCCGATCGCCACATCGCCGCGGCGCCCAAGCGCCTCAATCTGCCGCGCAAATATATGTTCGAACCCAAGGTCATTCCCCGCCGCCGTCAGCGCCGACGTATCGGTGGTCAGCGCCAACGCGGCCATCGCCGCGCGATCGGCCTTGTAGCGAACGGTGAATTCGGTCGCGAGGTGCTGCGCGTCGGCCGCACTCCCGCCGTTGCCGAAGAACAGCAGCTTACCGCCAAGTCTAAGCGAATCGGCGCATACATCGACCAAGCGCTCGAACTGTCCGCGCAACGCAGCCTTCGTCGCCTCTGCGACTGCGATGTGCTCAGCCCATTCGGAATCGAAAAGGGTCATGCGGCGAGTTTGGCCCCAGCCGCCAAGCTTCGCAACGCGGCCAAGGCGAATTGCTTAACTCAGCGCCAAATACGGACCGTCCGCCCTACCCCGCCTGGGAAATATAGTCCCGCATCGCATAGCGCTCGGCGTCCGCGTCTTCCATCCGCCGCTTCACAACGTCGCCAATGGAGATGATGCCGACCAAGTGCCCGCCCTCGACCACGGGTAAATGCCGGAACCGCCCGACCGTCATCGTTTCCATAAGCGAGGCGGAGCTATCGGTCAGCCGGCAGGTCGCGACCTCCCGTGTCATAATCTCGTCGATCGAACGGTTGAGCGCGCTATCGCCGCCTTGGCTCACCGCATGCACCACGTCGCGCTCGGAGATAATGCCGACCACCTCACCCGCCGCACCCGTCACCACGGCGGCACCAATGCGCCGCGTCGCCAACAGGTCGCACACCTGCTGCAGCGTCGCGTTAGGGCGCACGGTTTCGACTTTGGCGCCCTTATGTTTCAGGATCGAGGCAACGGTCATAGCAGCTCCTTCGCAAAAGAAGAGCCGGTCAACTGGAGCACTGGCACTCGGCTCTCGTGTTCGATGAGTATGCGCCGAATTCAACGGCGCGGCAATGCCTCCGCTTCGCACTGCACAAAGCCGTGAGCGCAGTCACGTTTCCTCTGTGTGCGGAACGCCGCTCATGATGAACTTGTCGAAACGTCAGGACGGCGGCAAGACGACGTTATCGATCAGCCGGACAGCACCAAAGCGCACGGCAAGCGACGCCAACGCCCCCACCGGACCGACGCGATCGAGTTCCGCCAACGTCGTGGGATCGGCGACGCTGACGTACTCTGCCGCCGCACGGGGCTCAGCCTTGAGAAGAACCGTCATCCGTGCACGCAAAGCCTCGCCGTCGCGCTCGCCAGCCGCATGCGCATCGCGCGCGCTAGTTAGCGCACGGTAAAGCACCGGCGCCGCCGCGCGATCTTCCACCGTCAGCAGCGCGTTCCGGCTGCTCATGGCGAGCCCGTCCGCCTCGCGCATCGTCGGCCCCGCCACGATCTCGACGGCCAAGTCCAAGTCGCGCACCATCCGCCGGATCACGGCCAGCTGCTGCGCATCCTTCTGCCCGAAAACCGCGTGGCTAGGCCGCACGATGTTGAGCAGCTTCGTCACCACGACCGCGACGCCATTAAAATGCCCCGGCCGCATAGAGCCCTCGAGCGGCCGCGTCACCGGCCCAACGTCGATCGCCGTCGAAAACCCTTCCGGATAGATTTCACCCGGCTCCGGCACGAACACGACATCGCACCCGGCCCCACGCAGCATCTCAGCGTCGCGCTCCAGATCGCGCGGATAGCGTTCGAGATCGCGCTTGTCGTTGAACTGCGTAGGGTTCACGAAAATGCTGGCAGCCACGCGCGGACACCGCTCCCGCGCCAGGCGGACCAGGCTCAAATGCCCCTCGTGCAACGCCCCCATCGTGGGAACGAAGCCGAACGGCGCATCGAGCGGTGCGCGAGCTTCGCGCATCGCCGCGATCGTCCTGACGAGTTTCACGGTTCTTCGAAACCTTTGAGCGCCTCGGCCAACGTCCCCGCCGGGATCGTGGAGGCATTAGCCCGGGTCGGAAAGTTACCCGCTTCGACCTCTTCGCGGTAGGTGCGCAAAGCTTCCTCGATCACGGCGCCCACTTCCGCGAACCGCTTCGCGTGCCGGGGCGACTTCTCGAATAGCCCCAAAATGTCGTGCCAAACCTGCACCTGGCCGTCGCAGCCGACACCCGCGCCGATGCCGATGGTCGGGATCGACAACCGCGAGGTAATTGCTTCGGCCAACTCGGTCGGCACCAACTCCAGCACCAGCCCGAACGCACCGGCCGCTTGCAGCGCCAGTGCATCGTGCGTGATGCCCCGCGCGCCGGGCGCGTCCTTACCCTGGACGCGGATGCCGATCTGGTGCGTCGCTTGCGGCGTGTAGCCGAGATGACCCAT
>JBJXEH010000133.1:0-8569 GCA_046153995.1 Micropepsaceae bacterium | reverse complement strand
CGCGCGCAACGCTTCTTATTCCCATCGCGCAGTGTAGAAGGCCACTTAACGCGCCGCCGCGTCGCGCAATTGCTCAAGGACCTAGCGGTCAAGGCAGGCATGGACCCGCGCAAACTTTCTCCCCATGTGTTGCGCCACGCCTTCGCGAGCCATCTGGTCGCGCACGGCGCCGACTTGCGCAGCGTGCAACAGTTGCTGGGCCACGCCGATATTGCGACGACGCAGATTTACACCCACGTTCAGGATGAACGGTTAAGACGTTTAGTCTCGGAAAAGCACCCTTTGGCGGTGCGCCGCAAGCGTTGACTGTGGGGTGGGGGAGGCATAGCTTCCCGGCCTCTTTTGAGGGGGCCCTGCGTCGCAATTCCAAAGACGGGGCATTCGCATGAGCTTCACGACTGTTGAAAGTGTTCCGCCGCGCCCGAACAGGTCGCAACTCTTCGCGCCGGGCGTCCGTCCTGCGTTGTTCGAGAAAGCGGCGGCAAGCGACGCGGACGTCATCTGCCTCGACCTCGAAGACAGCGTCGCACCGGCGGACAAGCCGGCGGCGCGCGCGAACGTCATCGAAGCGCTGAAGACCGTGAACTTCGGAAGCAAGTCGATCTCGGTCCGCATCAACGGCCTCGACACGCACTACTGCTACCGCGACGTCGTCGACATCATGGAGCAGGCGGGCGAACGGCTCGACCTCATCATGATCCCGAAGGTGGGCGTCGCTGCCGACATCTACGCAATCGACATGCTGATCTCGCAGATCGAAGCGGGCATCGGCCGCAAGAAAAAGGTGAAGCTCGAAGTCATCATCGAAAGCGTCATGGGCCTCAACAATATCGACGCCATCGCGGGCTCATCGAAGCGGCTGGAATCGCTCCACTTCGGCTCAGCCGATTATGCGGCGTCCGCCGGCATGCGCACGACGAACATCGGCGGCCCGAACAAGGACTACGTCGTCTTGACCGACAAGGACGAAGCCGGCAAACGCGACCAGCATTGGTCAGACCTCTGGCATTATTCGACGGTGCGCATGGTCGCCGCCGCCCGCGCACACGGGCTTCGCCCCATCGACGGCCCGTTCGGCGACTATTCGGACGAGGCGGGCTTCATCGCCCAGGCGCAGCGCACGGCCGTCTTGGGCTGCGAAGGCAAGTGGGCGATCCACCCCAGCCAAGTCGCACTCGCAAACCGCGTCTTCACGCCGCCAGCCGAAGAAGTGAAGCGCGCCGAAGCCATTCTCGCCGCCATGAAAGAAGGTGCAGCTAAAGGCATGGGTGCCGTCGCGCTGAACGGCAAGCTTATCGACCTCGCCTCGATCCGCCAGGCCGAGGTGATCGTGCGCCAGATGCAAATGATCGCCGAGCGAACAAAGGCCTGACGGGGGACCGATTCCCTCAAAGCGCGCTCATGGACACCACCACCACAGACACTGATCCGAAAGCCCAAACCGCGCGCCAACGTACCTTGGCGTTGGCGGCGCTGGGCATTGTGTTCGGCGACATCGGCACCAGCCCGCTCTACATGATGCGCGAGACGTTTCACGGCGGCATGGGTCTGAACGAAGCCTCGGTCTACGGTGTGCTGTCGATCGCGGTCTGGTCGCTCGTCATCATCGTGACGCTAAAGTACTGCGTCTTCGTCATGCGCGCCGACAATAAAGGCGAGGGCGGCGTACTCTCGCTTGCATCGTTGGCGCTTAGAACCGGCCACGCCGCGCCGCGCCGCCGCCGCGTCATCTGGTTGCTCGCACTCACTGGGCTATCGCTGTTCTACGGCGACGCGCTCATCACGCCGTCCGTGTCGGTGCTGTCGGCGGTCGAAGGTTTGAAGGTGGCGACCGATGCATTCGACGACTTCGTCGTGCCCGTGGCGACCGTCATCCTTGTCGGCCTCTTCATGTTCCAAAGCCGGGGCACCGCAGGCGTCGGCCGCTTGTTCGGTCCGATCATGGTGTTGTGGTTCTTCACACTGGGCATGCTCGGTCTATTCGAAGTCTTGGAACGCCCCGCGATCTTGAGCGCGATCTGGCCCGGCTACGCGATCGACCTCATCATCGCCGAACCTTGGATCACGTTCGTAGCCTTAGGCGCGATCGTGCTTTGCGTGACCGGCGCCGAAGCGCTCTACGCCGACATGGGCCACTTCGGCCGCGGTCCCATTCGCGCGGCTTGGGCCGGCGTCTCGATCTGCTTGCTCTTGAACTACTTTGGCCAAGGCGCGCTGCTGCTCTCCGATCCTTCGGCGATCAAGAACCCGTTCTACCGCCTAGCGCCGGAGTGGGCGCTCTATCCGATGGTCGTGCTCGCGACCTGCGCGACGGTGATCGCCTCGCAAGCGGTGATCTCCGGCGTCTTCTCGCTGACGCGCCAGGCGATCCAGCTGGGTTATTTGCCGCGCATGGATATCCGCCACACCTCGGCAACCGAGATGGGCCAGATCTACATTCCGCAGATCAACTATCTACTCATGATCGGCGTCGCGATCGTCGTGATCTCGTTCCAAAGCTCCAGCGCCTTGACCCATGCCTACGGCCTCGCCGTCACTGGCGCGATGATGATCGACGGCCTGCTCGCGGCCGTCGTCGCAAGGTGGCTTTGGGGCTGGAGCCGCTGGATGGCGTGGACGGTCTTCGGCGCGTTCTTCATCGTCGACATGCTGTTCCTAACCTCGAACATGCTGAAGATCCCGACCGGCGGCTGGTTCCCGATCGTGTGTGCGATAGCCGCCCTTGCCGCCTTCATGGTCTGGAACCGCGGTCGCGAAATCCTGGTGACAAAACTCTACCGCGACGCGATGCCGATCCGCGAATTCCTGGAACATTGGGACCGCACGACCGAACGCGTCAGCGGCACGGCCGTCTTCATGACCTCGAACCCCGCGGTGATCCCGACCGCGTTCCTGCACAATTTGAAACACAACCACGTCGTTCACGAACGCGTCGTCATCATGAAGGTCGATGTGAAAGACATTCCGCGCGTTTCGGACGCGAACCGCATCGAGGTCGAAAAGCTCGGCAAAGGTTTCCACCAAGTCATCGTGCACTATGGTTTCATGGAACGCCCGGACGTCCCCCGCGCGCTCGAACTCTGCCGCCAATTCGGCCTCTCGTTCGACCTGATGCAAACGACGTTCTTCTTAGGCCGCGAAACGCTGATCCCCGCCCGCCGCTCCGAACTGCGCCGCTGGCAAGCCGCCCTCTTCATCGCGATGCAAGCAACAGCCCTCTCCGCCACCCGCTTCTTCCGCATCCCCGCCAACCGCGTGGTCGAAATGGGAACGCAGGTGGAGATTTAGCAGTCGCGGAATGCCGCAGGCCGCAAATTTGCTGGCTTGAGTTTATGTGAAAGTTATCATAGCGTCGCCGGATGGATGACGGCGAAACGCCCGAGCCATTAATGGCGCGGTGACTCGAAGGCAGAGTTCTTGACGTTTCCGCCGGACGTTCAACGGGAAATGGGATACGCGTTGTTTCTCGCGCAAGCCGGCGGCCGCCATAGGACGATGGCAAAGACAATGTCGGGTTTCGGCTGCGGAACGACGATTGAGGTGCGCGAGAATGCTGAGGGCGGAACGTACAGAGCGATCTATACGGTTCGCTATCTCGACGCAGTCTATGTGCTGCATGCGTTTCAGAAAAAGTCGAAGGCCGGCATCAAGACGCCAAAACCCGATTTGGACCTGGTTGATAAGCGGCTGAAGGCATTGATTGCAGAGCGAGAACGGCAATGAAAAAGATATCACCGGCAAAAGACTCCACCCGAAACGTTTGGCTTCAATTGGGGTTCGCAGACGCCGAAGAGCATTTTCTGAAGGCGCAACTAGTCCTTCGGCTCGACCGCACGATCGAGCGCTTGCGGCTGACGCAACAGGAAGCATCGAAACGCCTAGGCACGTCGCAGCCCGAACTATCGAAAATCTTGGGCGGCAAGTTCTCGGAAGTATCTCTCGAGCGGCTGATGCGCTTCCTAAGCGCCCTGGGCCACTCAGTCGAAATCAAAGTCGGCAGCCCCCGCAAAGGCCGCAAGGGCGACGTAACAGTTCGAGTCTGATCCGCCCGTCGCCACGACGGTAGAGAATCACCTAGTGCATCTTCAGATGCGCAAGCTTCTCCGGATTGCGCATGATGTAGATCGCGCTGACCTTGTCGCTATCGATGTCCAATTGAGCGACCGTTTCGAACCCTTGCCCGTCGCGGAACCACACGGACGGCACGCCGTTCACGGTGATGAACTTCATCGCCTGGGGTCCGCCTTTCGCGTTGGCCAGATGCAGCATCAGCCGCGCGACCTCCTCGGGTGAATCGACGACGCGCAACGCCGCCGGTGCCTTGCCGCCGCCGTCGCTGATGAAGCGCACGTCGCTCTTCATGATAGCAACCAGCCGGGAGGTGTCGTTCGCGGCGACCGCCGACAGAAACTCCGCCATCAACTGCTGATGCACCTCAGGCTCAGCCCGGAACTTCGGCCGCTCCGCCCGCACCCGTTCGCGTGCACGTGACACCAACTGACGAACCGCCGGTTCGTTCTTGCCCAACGCTGCCGCGATCTCCCCATACGAACTGTCGAATGCCTCGCGCAAGATGAACGCCGCGCGCTCCTCCGGACCCAACCGTTCCAACACGACCATGAGCCCAAGCGAGAGGTCGTCCGCAAAAGACTCCATTTCCGCGTCGCGCCTCTCGCCGCCTTCCATCGTGAGAATGGGTTCGGGTAGCCACGGTCCCACATAAACCTCCCGCGAAGCCTTCGCCCGCCGCATGCGATCCAAACACAAGCGCACGATCACGGTCGTCAGCCACGCCGCCGGAGTTTGGACAGCCGCGTGATCGGCAGCCTGCCAGCGCAAATAGGCATCCTGTACGGCGTCTTCCGCCTCGGACCAGCGTCCAAGCATGCGATACGCAACATGCGTTAGACGCTTGCGTTCGCTCTCGAAGGCGGCGACGGCGTTCATGCCGCCTTCGCCGTGGGCGTCACGCGATCGTTCACGACCACGCGCTCGCAGCTGCTCGCAAACCCAAGTCCGCGCTTAAGCCCCGGATAGAACCGCGCCGTCGCAATCAAGAACGCAAGCTCGATCAAACCCTTCTCGCCCCACAGCTTGCGAATGGCCTCGCGCATGTCGTCGGCCAACGCGCCGCGCGACACCGCCTCGCCATACCGAAACGCCAGCGCCACATGCGGCGGCACCTTATCCAGCTGCCGCGCCGCCAGCGCGCGCAGCACGTCCGCATCGACGCCGTCCTTCAAAGCAAGGTTCACATGGATCTGCACGCACGGTCCGCAGTCTTCGACCATCGCCGCCGCCATGCCCGCCGTGTGATAGGCATCGGCCGGCGTGTACTTGCGATTGCCCTCGACCGCCTTGATCATCGAGAACCGCCACAGCCGCGACGGCGCCACGTCGCGCAAGTGATAGGCGTAATCCATATTCACGTCGCCGATCTGCGTCTTCCCCCATTCGAGCAGCTTCGTAAGCAACCAACGGTTCATGACCCGCTCCGTTTCTGAAGAACGCTGAGAATAACCGCGAGCACCGCCGGTAAATGCACGGCCACAAGCTCGTTCAAAAGCACATCGTGATGGTGACCCACGAACGTCTCACCGGCATGCAGCAACGCATGCCCACCAAGAAACAGCGCAGCGAGCGCACTCGCGCGCCATCCCGCACCAAGCGCGCTCCACGCCAGCGCGACGCCAGCGGTGAAATACGCGATGCCGATATCGCGCACGAAGTGAAGGTTAAGCGGCCCCGTGTCCGGCACGCCGGGCACTGCGGCATACCAACCGGGCGGATCGGCGAACATGTAAACCCCGTTCGCAGCCATCGCCGCCGCTAAGATAAACGCCAGTATTTTCATGACCCTGGTGGCCCTCCTTGGCCGTATGACGCATAGCGCCCCGCCACTGTGACAGGCGCCGAACATTGACAAGCCCGCCCGCAATCGGGCACCACTCGCGACAGAACGACGCAACAAAGGCTAACCCCTTGGCGCGCCTCCGTGTTTCGAGGCCGCAAGCGCGATGGGGCAGTGCAACATGACAGCTACCTATCTCGATTTCGAAAAGCCGATCGCCGACCTCGCCGGCAAAGTCGAAGAGTTGAAGCGCGTCGCCGCGCAAGGCGAGCACCCGGTTTCGATCGACGAAGAAGTTTCGCGTCTTGAGGACAAGGCGCACCAACTCCTCGCTGAGACGTACGCGAAGCTGACGCCGTGGCAGAAGACGATGGTCGCGCGCCATCCCGAGCGGCCGCACTTCCTCGATTACGTCCACGCGCTGATTCAGGACTTCACGCCGCTGGCCGGCGACCGCGCCTATGCCGACGACAAAGCGATCCTCGGCGGCATCGGCAGCTTCCGCGGCCGCACGGTCATGGTGATCGGCCACGAAAAGGGCAACGACACGAAATCCCGCCTGCGCCACAACTTCGGCATGGCAATGCCGGATGGCTATCGCAAAGCCGTGCGTCTGATGAACATGGCCGAACATTTCAACATGCCCGTCATCACGTTGATCGACAGCGCCGGCGCTTATCCGGGCGTGAGTGCTGAGGAGCGCGGCCAAGGCGAAGCCATCGCCCGCGGCACCGAACGCTGCCTAACGCTCACCGTGCCGCTCGTCTCCGTCATCATCGGCGAAGGCATGTCCGGCGGCGCAATTGCGATCGCGGCCGGCGACCGCGTGATCATGCTGGAACACGCGATCTATTCGGTGATCACACCGGAAGGCTGCTCGTCGATCCTCTGGCGCAGCGCCGCAAAAGCACAGGACGCCGCCGCCGCGCTCAAAATCACCGCGCAAGACCTGCAGCAACTGCGCATCATCGACTCGATTGTCAGCGAACCCATCGGCGGCGCCCACCGCGGCCGCGACCGCGCCATCGAAGACACCGGCGACGCGATAGACCTAGCTCTCACCGAACTCGAAGCTCTGTCCCCCGAAGCGCTACGCAAACAACGCTGGGACAAATACCTGAGCATGGGCCGCGTGGGATTGGCGTAAGCTGGGGCACGGCGTCCCTGGGACCGCGGGCGGCCTCGCCCGCCCTTTGTGCATCTCAAACACACAGCGCGTTGTAAGGTAGGTAAGAGCGGGCGAGGCCGCCCGCGGTCCCAGGGCCGTGCGCTCCCAAACTCAGCGATAGTCGCGAAAACTCTCCCGCACATCCTCCGCGAACACCTCGGGCTCCTCCATAGCCGCGAAGTGACCGCCGGCTTTCATTTCGCGCCAGCGCACGATGTTGTAGCCGCGCTCGCCCCATGACCGCGGCGTGGGCGGCAGGACGTCAATCGGATAGTCGGAATAGGCGGTCGGCACGCTCACCCGCTCGCCCGGTTTCAACAGTCCGCTCTGCTCCGCAGGCCCCGCTTTGTACAGCATGTTCGCCGAATTGATCGTGCCCGAAAACCAATAGAGCGAAAGCTGCGTGCACATCGTGTGCATCGGAAAGCGCGCCTCCATGCCCTCATACGGATGATCCTTGCGCGTATCGCCGAGCCGCCAATACTTGTCGGCAAGCCACCCGGCCAACCCCACCGGCGAGTCCATCAAACCGAACGCCAGCGCCATCGGCTTCGTCGACTGAATCGAGCGATAGCCTTCTTCGCGGGCCCACCACACGCGCATCTTCTCGATCCACGCCGCTTCTTCCGTCGTCACCGGCGGCTGCAACGGATGCTTCAGATACGGCCTGAGCGGCAGCATCGTCAGATGAATAGCGATCACGCTTTCCGGATGCTGCAACGCCAGCCGCGACGTGACGAAACTCCCCCAATCGCCCGCTTGCGCAACGTAGCGCTTGTATCCCAGCACATCGTGCATCAGCCGATGCCAAAGCCCGGCCATCGCAGCCGGCCCAATCGGCGTCGCAGGCTTCGACGACCAGCCGTACCCGATCAGCGAGGGCACGACGACATCAAACCCGTCCGCCGCATCGCCGCCGAACCGCTCCGGATGTGCGAGCGGCTCCACCACATCCAAGAACTCGCGATAGGTCGACGGCCACCCATGCGTCAGGATCAACGGCAACGGCTTCCGGCCCGACCCCTTCTCGTAAAGAAAGTGAACCGTATGCGTTTCACCGCCCGCCGCCAGATCGATGGTGAACTGCGGGAACCGATTCAGCTCCGCCTCAGCTTGGGCCCAATCAAACGTATCGCGCCAATACGCAATCAACCGCTGCATGTAGGAAAGGTTCGTCCCCCAATCCCACGCATCGTTCCCGCGCGGCTCGTTCGGCCAACGCACGCGGGCAAGCCGGGCCTTCAAATCGTCGATGTCGCTTTGCGGAACAGCAACTTTGAACGGCTTCACCTTGCGTCAATCTCCCGCCCGAACGCGCGCACGTCTTCGATGAAGTCCTGCGGCCGTTCCATCGCCGCGAAGTGACCGCCGCGTTTGAACTCCGTCCACCGCACGACGTTCAAACTCTTCTCCACCATCGACCGCGGCGGAAACGGGATCAGATCCACGGGAAAGCGCGCGATCGCAACCGGCTTCTCGATCCGAGTTTTTGGAGGCACGGGCTTCCCGCCCGCGTCCTCGAACAACCCGCGATACATCCACGTCGCCGT
>JBJXEH010000132.1:0-18133 GCA_046153995.1 Micropepsaceae bacterium | reverse complement strand
ACCGACGGTCCACTCCGCGGCATCGGCCTTCACCGGCTTCTCGGCCAAGCCCTTCACCGTAATCGTCTGCCGGCCCGCGCCGATTTGCTTTGCGTGAATGCCGAAGATAAGCGCGGCGAGCGACATGCCGATCGCCAAAAGTACGCCGAGGATCACCACGGCTTTAGAATTGTCCAAGGTCACTGAGGGGAGCTCCATGTGGGAAGAAGTCGTGATTCGAGCATCCTGCAACATCACGGACGAATTGCGCACACTTTGTGGCGAAAACAGGAATAGAAAGGAAGATTCACCACCAAGAACACCAAGGGACACCAAGTGCCACCAAGAGGCTGATGGATCTTTGGCGCGAAGCGCCCTTCATGGGTTTGAATGCGCGCTGTCGCGCGCGGATTTGGCCCCCTTGGTGAAACTTGGTGTCCCTTGGTGTTCTTGGTGGTGAATCTTCCTTCTTTAAGAGCGCTCTCTACCCCAACCGCAAACCCGCATTCGAAATCACGCGGTCGATCATCGCCTCCGCCGCCTTCCGCTCCACCTGCTCGTCCAGGATCAGCATCGACAGCCCGTGCACCAGCGACCACGCCTGCAATGCCGCGACGAACACCTGTTCCGCCGACGCGCGCGGGCCCAACGCGTGCGCCACGTACCCGCGCAACAGCCGCGCGGGCGAACCCTCCGGACTCTCGACATCGGGCCGCAAACGCCCCGGCGTATGGATGAAGATCAACCGGAACAAATTCGGATTGGCGAGCGCGAACCGCACATAAGCCCGCCCCGTCTGCGCAAACGCCGCGGCGCCAGCCGCCTTCGCAGCCGCCCATTTCTGCTGCTCCGCCAGAAGCACCAGCCCGCGCTCCGCCAACGCCTTGAGCAGCGATTCCTTGCTCGGGAAGTGCCGGTAGACAGCGGTGGCACTCACGCCGACATTGCGCGCGACCTCGCGCAGGCTGAGCGCCTCAAGATCCTGTTTCTCCAACAGTTTCAGCGCCTCGGCGACCAGCGCCGTGCGCAAATCCCCATGGTGATAAGCGTCCTTGGGCTTTTTCATGTTGACACTGTTATCATTGTGCGCCATGTTACCAGTGTAAACATCAACAAACGGTTGTCAAAGGCAAGACCTCCCATGGCGAACCCCGTCGAATCGCTGATCCGCTCCACCGTCACGAAGGCCGTGCAAGGCGTGGCCGATTTCAACCGCGACCGCATGAAGACGGACAAGCTGCATCCGTATCTGACCGGCGTGCACGAACCGATGAAGGAGCAGCGCACGCTGACAAACCTGAAGGTCACGGGCGCGATCCCGACCGAACTCGACGGCCGTTACGTCCGCATCGGACCGAACCCGCTGACACCGCCGAACGCGGCCGCCTATCACTGGTTCATGGGCGACGGCATGGTGCATGGGCTCAAGTTGAAGGCCGGCAAGGTCGAGTGGTACCGCAACCGTTGGATCAGAAGCCGCGCAGTCAGCGCCGCCTTGGGCGAACCGGAAGCACCCGGACCCCGCAACGGCTTCGACACCGTGAACACGAACATCGTCCCCCACGCCGGCCAAACCTGGGCGGTGGTGGAGGCGGGCGGCTATCCGGTCCGCGTCACCGAAGATCTCGAGACCATCGCACACGACCCATTCGGCGGCACGCTGAAGAAGAGCTTCTCCGCCCACCCGCACCTCGATCCCGACACCGGCGAACTACACGCGATCTGCTACGAGGCGACGAAGCCCGAAGTCATCCACCATGTCGTCGTGGACAAGGCCGGCAAAGTTCGCCGCGAGGAACCGATCGCGGTCAAGCACGGCCCCATGATCCACGACTGCATGATCACGAAGAACTACGTGATCATCCTGGACTTACCCGTCACGTTCTCGATGAAGCGCGCAATTGCAGGATTCGGCTTCCCCTACGCCTGGAACGACAAGCACCAAGCCCGCGTCGGCCTGCTGCCGCGCGAAGGCAAAGACGGCGACGTCGTCTGGTGCAACGTCGACCCGTGCTACGTGTTCCATCCCGCAAACGGATACGAGACGCCGGACGGCAAGATCATCCTCGACGTCTGCGCGCACGACAGCATGTTCGCCGAAAGCACGAAGGGCCCGGACTCCGCCCGCGTACCGTTCGAACGCTGGACCATCGACCCGGCGGCGAAGGCCGTTGCACGCAAAGTCATCGACCAAGAGTCGCAAGAATTCCCAAGGCCCAACGAAGCCCTGCTCGGCAAACCCTACCGCTACGCCTACACGGCCTCGCTCGCGAATGAAAACGCGTTCGTGGGATTGGCAACCCGCCTCTTCAAACACGACCTCGATAGCGGCACCCGCCAAGTACACGACTTCGGCAACGGCCGCATGCCCGGCGAATTCGTCTTCGTCGCGAAAGCGAACGCAAAGGCCGAGGACGACGGCTGGCTCATGGGCTACGTGATCGACACGACGAACGAAACGACCGACTTCGTGATCCTCGACGCCGCAAACTTCGAAGGCACGCCGCAAGCAACGGTGACCATCCCCCACCGCATCCCACCCGGCTTCCACGGCAATTGGATGCCTGCGTAAGCTTCAGATTCCGTGGCAAAATCCGCAAAGGCAGCAACTGCCGCGCATCCAATGGCAATGCGCGGCAAGCTGCTTGCGCTCCGCAAGTTGATCTTGGACACGGCCGCCAAAACGAAGAGTGTCGGCCCGCTTGTCGAAACGTTGAAGTGGGGCGAACCCGCCTACCTTCCGAAGACGCCGCGCGTCGGAACGACGGTGCGGCTGAACGCATTCAAGGGGTCGCCGGACAAAGTCGCCCTATTCTTTCTTTGCCAAACGAACTTGGTCGCCTCGTTCCGCGAGCGATACGCGGACGTGCTCGAGTTCCAGGGCAATCGCGCCATCGTCTTGCCCGTTTCGAAGGCGCTACCGGTGAAAGCGCTCAAGCACTGCATCGCCATGGCGCTGACCTATCACCTGCGCAAGCCGTAGCGAAATCGAACGAGGGTTGCCACAAAGCGAACTTGGCCGCTAACGTCATCCACAACAAACGCTATTCAACACCGGAACAGACATGTCCTTGCCACCCGTCCTACAAAACAGCCTCTCGGTCCCCGTCGTCGGCGCGCCGCTGTTCATCGTCTCCGGCCCCGAACTCGTCATCGCGCAATGCAAGGCCGGCATCGTGGGCTCGTTCCCGGCGCTGAACGCGCGCCCCGCCGACATGCTCGACAAGTGGCTCGAGCGCATCAAAAACGAACTCGACGATCACGAACAGAAGACGGGCAAGAAGGCCGCGCCCTTCGCGGTCAACCAAATCGTCCATGCCTCGAACGACCGCGTCGGCGCCGACATGGCCGTCTGCGTGAAGCACAAAGTACCGATCATCATCACGAGCCTGCGCGCACCCGCCGACATCGTGAAAGCAGCGCACAGCTACGGCGGCGTCGTCTTCCACGACGTCATCAATATCCGCCACGCCAAGAAAGCGGCGGAGGAAGGCGTCGACGGCCTCATCCTCGTCTGCGCGGGCGCCGGCGGCCACGCGGGCACGCTGTCCCCGTTCGCGCTCGTCCCCGAAGTGCGCTCTTGGTTCGACAAGACGATCCTGCTCTCGGGCTCCATCGCAAACGGCTCGAGCGTACTCGCGGCGCTGGCGATCGGCGCCGATCTCGCCTATCTCGGCACCCGCTTCATCGCAACGAACGAAGCGAACGCCGACCCGCGCTACAAACAGATGCTGGTCGAGACGATGGCGAACGACATCGTCTACTCAAACCTCTTCACCGGCGTGCACGGCAACTACTTAGGCCCGTCGATCACCGCCGCCGGCCTCGACCCCAACGCGCTCCCCGAAGCCGACAAATCCAAAATGAACTTCGGCTCCGGCGGCAACACGGAAAAGAAAGCCTGGAAAGACATCTGGGGTGCAGGGCAGGGCGTCGGCCAAATCCAAGACATCGTCCCGGTTGCCGACGTGGTGACGAAGCTGAAGCGCGAATACGAAGAAGCCAAACGCAAACTTGCGGCGTGAACGTCTTACTTCTTGACCACCTGCGCATGAGGCGCATGCCACCGCCGTAGCATCTCGACCGCGAGCAACAGCAGCGACGAGAAGATGATGAGCAGCGTCGCAACGGCCAGGATCGTGGGGCTGATCTGTTCGCGGATGCCCGACCACATCTGACGCGGGATCGTGCGTTGCTCCGGCCCGCCCAAAAACAGCACCGTCACCACCTCGTCGAACGACGCCGCGAACGCGAACAGCGCGCCCGAGATCATGCCGGGTGCCACCAACGGGAGCGTCACCCGGAAGAACGCGGTGACCGGGTCGGCGCCCAGGCTGCCCGCCGCTTTGATCAAGTTGCGGTCGAAGCCCGACAGCGTCGCCGTCATCGTGATCACGACGAACGGCACGCCGAGCGTCGTATGCGCCAGGATAATGCCAAGATGTGACTGCGCCAAGCCGACGCTCGAATAGAAGAAATACATTCCCGCCGCCGCGATCACGATCGGCACGACGAGCGGCGAGATTAGAAGCGCCATGAAAAAGTCGCGAAACGGCATGTTCGATCGTGCCAACCCCACCGCCGCCAGCGTCCCCAAAACGGTCGCCAAAAACGTCGAAGCGAGCGCGATGACCAGACTGTTGCCGATCGCCTCCAGCCACTGCGGATTCTCGATGATGTCGCGGTACCAGCGGAACGAAAATCCGTCCGGATCGAGCGTCAGCATCTTCGTCGTGAACGTGAAATAGGGTTCCGCGTTGAACGACAGCGGCACGATCACCAGAAGCGGCGCAACAAGGAACGCTAGTACGAGATAGGCATACCCGCGCGAAATCACGCGCTCGGCCTTATCCTTCGGTGTGTTTTGAAACGTCTCGGCCATGGCGCTCACCCAAGCCTCAAACGGCTAAGCCCAATCACGCGCGCGTAGACGATGTAGAGCACTGTCACGATGCCGAGCAGAATGCCGCCCAACGCCGCCGCCAAACCCCAGTTCAGCGACGTCTGCATATGGAACTGGATCATGTTCGAGATCAGCTGCCCCGACCGCCCGCCGACCAGCGTAGGCGTGATGTAGTAACCGAGCGCCAGAATGAACACGAGCAACCCGCCGGCAGCGGCCCCCGGCAACGTCATCGGAAAATAGACCCGCCAAAACGCGGTCCAAGGCGTAGCACCCAGCGACACCGCCGCGCGCGTCAACGCCGGCGGCACGGAGAGCATCACGCTATACGTGGGCAGGATCATAAACGGCAGCAAGATGTGCGTCATCGCAATCAGCGTGCCGTTCATGTTGTGCATGAGGTCGAGCCGCGCACCGTCGCCGCCAAAGAACGCTAGCCCGTCGTTCAGAATGCCGTTCGTCTGCAGCAACGCGATCCACGACGTCGTACGCACGAGCAGCGACGTCCAAAACGGCAGCAGCACCAAGATCAACAACAGATGCCGCGTCTTCTCGTCCTGCTGCGAAATGAAATAGGCGAGGGGATAGCCCAGCACGAAGCACAGCGCCGTCACCAGAAACGCCACCCAAAGCGTGCGCTGGAACAGCATCACATAAACCTGTTCCTCCTCCGCGCGCGCAAGCCGCGTCCCGTCCGCTTTGCGCGTTTGGTCGAACGCCGCGATGTAGTAGCCCGACGTGTGCACCGCACTCGCATGGCGCAGCGCACCCCAAACCTCAGGATCGCTCCACTGCAAATCGACGGCGTTGAACGCTTGCGCGTAAGGTGGCTCGAACGTTGAGGCCACCCGCGCGGTCTTCATCAACAGCGAGCGCATGCCCGGCCGCTCGAAGTTGAGCCGGGTCGCTATTCTGCCGATCGTGCCTTCACGATGCGCGCGCGCCAGATCGTCGGCGAGCGCGGCGATCGCGCTGAACGGCGGCCGCCCCTTGCCGTTCCATGACCTGAGTGCGTCCGCCGAGCGCGGCAGGTTATCCGCGAGCGTCGCGTCCTCGATGCTGCGGTTCAGCATGTTGAAGATCGGCAGGAAGAACGTGATCGTGAGGAACGCGAAGAGCGGCAGCACGAGCAGCAATGTCCCGCGCCGGGCGCTTTTGCCCGAACGTTTGAACTGCGCCTGAAGGCTCATCGTCTCAGCCGTCACCCGTCATCCCCCGATGCTGGCCCTCACTTGGCGAGCCAAGCGCTCCAGCGTTGGTTCAACTCTTCCTGATGGTCCGCCCACCACAGGAAGTCGATCTGCAGCGCATTCGCCGAATTCTCAGGCGCGTTCGGCATATGCACCTTCATGTCCACGTCCGGCTTCGAATGATACGTGCCGACGAGCGGCAGCGACGACCGTCGTGCGGGACCATAGGCGATCCATTGCGCCTGATCGGCAAGGCGCTGCGTATCCGTCGCAAACGCAACGAACTGCAACGCCGCAGCCAAGTTCTTCGTCCCCTTCACGACGCCAAGTACGTCGAGCTCCTGAATTTGCCCGTCCCAAATGATCTTGAACGGTTTGCCCTCGCCGATCTGCGCGTCGAAGATACGCCCGTTGTAGGCCGTCGTCATCACAACCTCGCCGGAAGCGAGCAACTGCGGCGGCTGCGAACCCGGCTCCCACCAGATGACGCTGTCCTTGATCGTGTCGAGCTTCTTGAACGCGCGGTCCACGCCTTCTTTCGTTGCCAAGGTCTCGTACACCTTCTCCGGCGGCACGCCGTCCGCGCGCAAAGCGAGCTCCAAGTTGATCTTCGGGCTCGTCTTGCGCAGGCCGCGCTTACCCGGAAACGTCTTCAAGTCGAAGAAGTCGGCGAGCTTCGACGGCTTCGTCGCCGTGAACTTCGTGTCGTCGTACGCCACGACATGGCTGAACACGATCGTCGTCACCGCGCACGGCGTGATCCCGTTCGGAATGAAGTCCTGCACCGCGGGCGTCCCGTCGGGTGCGGCGGGCAGCACGCCGGCGTCGATCTTCTCAAGCAACCCTTCGTCGCACGCGCGCTGCGCGTCGGCGAGTTCCATATCGACGACGTCCCAGGTCACATTCTTCGCTTCGACCTGCGCTTTGATTTCGGCGATCCCGCCGTTGTAGTCGATCGAATTGATCTTCGCGGCCGTCTTCGCCGTGAACGGCTTGTGATACGCCTCGATCTGGCTCTTCGTGTAGGCGCCGCCCCACGAGACGACGACGAGCGATTTACCCGCGAGCGAAACGGGCGCTGCCGCCGTCTCCGGCGCAGGCGGGGTCGAGCCGTCCGCACCGGGCAGCTGCAAGTCGGTCAGCTCCTTGTCCATATCGTTGACCGCCTTCTCCGAGCCGCGCCCGAGCATGAGCAGCAAGGCGCCCGCCAAAATGACGATGGCGGCGGCGGCGGCGATGATAATTCCGGTCGTACGGCCCATGGGGTTCTACCTTCTTGGTCGATGCGATCTGTCTAGGATTAGCTTCAGGAAACAAACGCGCGCGCGGCCGCAGGCTCCCACGAGAGAGTAACGGCAACGCCCTTCGACGGGAAACTCGCCCGCGCCGGCGCCTTGACGATAATCTCGTGCATCCCCGGCGCCGACAGCTTCACGCGCAAATGATCGCCGTGGAAGATCAGTTCTTCGATCATCGCAGGCACATGGTTGCTGCCGTGCGGCGCATCGGACGCGATCAGCAAGTCCTCCGGCCGCACGCAAACGACGCCGGTCTGGCCCACCGCGTGACAATTGCCGTTCGTCGCTTTGACGCGCGTGCCGCCCATCAGCTCCATCGTGCAGACGTCACCGTCGATCCGCAAAACCTTGCCCGGCAAAGCGTTGTTCTCGCCGATGAAGCCCGCGACGAACGCGTTCGCCGGGTGGTCGTAGATATTCGTCGGGGTGTCGAGTTGCTGAATGATCCCGTCGTGGAACACGGCGATACGGTCCGACAGTGTCAACGCCTCGCCCTGATCGTGCGTCACGTAGACGACTGTCACGCCAAGCTCGCGGTGCAAGCGTTTCAGCTCGTACTGCATCTGCTCGCGCAAGTGCTTATCGAGCGCACCCAGCGGTTCGTCCATCAGCACAAGCTCCGGATCGAACACCAGCGCCCGCGCCACCGCGACCCGCTGCTGTTGACCGCCGGAAAGTTGGTTCGGCTTGCGCTTGTCGAAACCGCCAAGCTCGACCATCGCAAGCGCCTTCGCCACGCGATCCTTGATCTCAGCGCGCGCCGTCTTGCGAACCTCAAGCGGGAACGCGAGGTTCTCAGCCACCGTCATATGCGGGAACAAGGCATAGTTCTGGAACACGAAGCCGAGGCCCCGCTTGTGCGGCGGCATCGTGGTCAGCGACTGGCCGTTCAGTTGAATGTCGCCGGCCGTCGGCGTCTCGAACCCGGCCAGCATCATGAGCGTCGTCGTCTTACCGGAACCGGACGGTCCCAAGAGCGTCAAGAACTCGCCCTTCGCGATCTCGAGATTCAAATCCTTCACGACCAGCGTGACGCCGTCATACGTCTTCTTAACGCCGGCAAAACGAACGAACGGCGCCGCACCAACGGGCGTGACTTCGACGTGCGCTTCTTCCTCGATCGCAGCGGCGGGATCGTCCTGCACAACCTCCGGCGCCTTGTCGCGCACCAAAGGTACGATCACCGGCCCACGGTCGGGCTCCGGAATCTCAACCTCGCGAACCTCGATCTCAGGCTCTGCGATAGGCGTTTCCGCGACAGGCTCGATTTCAGGTTCAGACTTCGCTTCGGCCTTGCGCTTGTCGCCGAACCCGAGCGACGCGAGCAACGAATTACGCCGCGGTGCCAGCGCCATGCCAACACGCGGCGGCTCCGCCTCTTCCTCTTGTTCGTCGGTGCTTTGAATTGCCTCGGCCTTCACCTCGTCGGCGTCAGCTTGCGGCTGCTCGCCTGCATCAGGCGCAGACTCACCCGCGCCCTCCGCGGCCGGTTCGCCGTCGGGGATCCCAAGCAGTCTCGATCGAAGCGAAAAGCCCTTGGTCGGAGCCTTTCCAGGCGCGTCTTTGGTGTCAGCTGCCATGGATACGACGGACGATGCCTCGTTTCCCCCTACCTTTTTCCCGACAGGCAGATGCCGACCTTAAGGAACAGAGGGGTTAATTGAAAGCATATCCTACTGCGGCTTCCCTAGAAGCCCCTTCAATGCTTCAAGCGGGTCGACCTTCTGCTTCGGGTCGTTTTTCTGCGGTTGTGCACCCTCTTGTTGTGGGTTTGGGGGCACACCTTCGTCCACTGGCGCGGCAGGTTGCTGAGGCGCCGGTTCCTTAGGTGATTCTGGCGCGGGTTCGGCCGGTTGAATTGACGGCGGCGCGGGCGGCGCGGTCTGAGGTGTCTCGGCAGGCGGCTGTTGCGGCTTCTTCTTAGTTCCGAACAGTTGGTCGAGCCCCGTCTGGTTCTTGATCGTGTCCAGCGGGTCTTCGCCCTTGATGATCGAATCGATCGCCGTGTTCGCGATCCCCGAAAGATCGGGCGCATACGAAAGCCGCGACCAAGGCCCCTTGATCAGGAACGGAATCCCGATGCCCTTAACGTCTTGGCTGCCCCCTTGCCCCTCGCTCGAACGAACCGCCCTCGGATCGACGCGATAGTCGAGCCGCTGACCGGCCACATCGACCGTCCCCGCACCCGTCAGCCGCACGAACGGGTTCAGCAAGCGAAGGTCGTCGTTACGTCCGACCCCGTTCTTGATCGCAAGCGACGCCGAAAACTCCGCAAAGTCGGTCTTGGCCGCCGTACCCACCGCCGCGCGCGATATCGCCGACTGGATCGTGCGCGCAACGGCCGCCAAATCGACGCCCTTGATCGCGCCATCCTCAAGCTTCATCGCAACCGAGCCGTCGAGCGAACTCATCAGCGCCCGCTGCGAACGCCCTACACCAGCAACCTTCAGCGTCATATTCCCGGTGCCGCTCAGCCGGTTGAACCCCGCCGCGTCGGTGAGCAGCGGCTCTGCCTTGATACCGCTCAAAGCGACGTCGATCCCGACAGCCGGCGCGCCGCCCGCACCGTTCAACGTCACGACACCTTTGCCGTCGCCGCCATAAAGCGCCATCTGCTTCAAGTTCGCGGTCAGCTTACCGCCCGCAAGCGCGAAGTCGAGCACGCTGCGCCCGATGCGCAAGCCACCCACGCTTAGTGCGTCAACGGCAAACGCCAGATCGGCATCGATCGCTCTCAGCGCCGACGCATCGATCGCATCGTCGCTCCAGGCTTGGATCGCGCCCGCGGCAGGCTTCGCACCCGCCCCGCCGCCCAGATACGGATTGAGATCAAGCCGGTCGAGCGACAGATTAGCCTTCGCATAAGTCCGCGCGCCTGTGGTTAGCGTCACGTCGCCTGAGCCATTCATCCCGTCGAGCGCAACCTTCACATTGTCGAATGTAATCCATGTATCCCGCGGAACGGGTCCGGGCGCGCGCGGCGTAGGTGCTGGTTCGAACGTCAACGAGCCGCTGATCGCAAGAGGCCCGAACCCATTATCGCCCGGCAGCGCAACGCCGGCGCGCTGCGCCAACTGCCGCGCCGAACTCGACCGCAGCTCAACCTTGCCCGTGATCTTTGCTCGCTCAGTCTCGAACGTGCCGGTGAAATTCGCGCGCAGCACATCGCCATCGACCGAAAGCTTCGCATCGTTGAACGCAATGCGCCCCGCCGACGAGCTGACCGCGCCGGTGAGGGTCAGCGGCCCAAAGCCCTGAACGCCGGGCAACTGAAACCCCGTCCGCGCCGCGAGCTCGCGCGCCGAACTCGAACGAAGATCGACGACGCCCGCGATGTTGCTGGTCGCGGTATCCAGTGTGCCCGTGAACGATGTCCGAAGCACATCGCCGTCGATCGAAAGCTTCGCGTCCTTGAACGCAACCCGCCCCGGCGCCGTGTTGATCGAACCGGTCAGCGTCATCGGCCCAAACCCGCGCGAACCGGGGACCGCAGCGCCCACCTGCGAAGCGAGCTGCCGCGCCGAGTTCGACCTTATATCGATCGACCCCGCGAGCGTGCCCTTCGCCGTGTCGAACAACCCGGTGAACCCAGCCCGCATCAAGTCGCCGTCGACCGAGACTTTCGCGTCTTTGAACGCCACCTGTCCCGGCGTGACGCTGAGCGCACCGTTCAACGTCGCAGGCCCAAAGCCCTTCGTTCCCGGCAGCGCGAATCCAGCGCGCTTCGCAAGCTCCCGCGCCGAAGCCGCACGCGCATCGACGACCCCCGCGACTTTGCTCGCGCGCGTATCGACCGTACCCGTGAACGTCGCCTCAAGCGCGTCGCCGTCGACCGAAAGCTTCGCTTGCTTGAGCTCAATCACATCCGGCCGGATCGTCACCGCGCCCGCGACCTTGATCGCGCCGAACTTGTCGCCATCCGGCGCGTTCGCACCCGCCCATGCCGCGAGCCGCTTCACCGACGCCGTCGAGAAATCCACCGCACCCGCCGCAACGTTCGTCGCCGCATCGAGTTCGCCGTCGAACGAAGCGTCCAACACGTCGCCGCCAACCTTGAATTTGATCTTGCTCTTAGCCCCCGTGGACAGCGCACGCGGATCGGCGATCTCAGCCTCGACGTCGATAGCCTCTTTGTTCCACGTCAACCCGCCGTCGATCGTCATCGGCTGATCGAGGCCCGGCAGCTGCACGGAAGCATTGATCCCGTCGATCCGCTGCGCGGTCCCCGTTCGCGCGTCGCGATAGGTCAACACACCGTCGACAATCCGCGCATCGGCGAAGCTAACGTCGCCGCCTGGCCCTGATGCAGAAGGCGCCGCGGTGGATGCGCCACCCGCACCCTCGAACATCCAATTACCGCGGCCCTGCGCGTCGATCTCGAGGTGAATAACCGGCTTGACAAAGCGAACCTCCGTCACCTTCAGCGATCCGCCGATGAGCGGGAACAACTCCGCGCCGACGACCATCGTATCCATCGCCGCCATCTGCGCCTCTGCGGCGCCGGCCACGTTCGCGAAGCTGACCTTCTCAACTTTCACGCCGAACGCCGGCCAAACCGAAAGCCGCAAGTCGCCGTCGATCTTGAGCTCGCGCCCCGTCGCAGCCTTAACCTGCGCGATGATCTGGTCCTTATAGACGCTGACCGGAATCAAAAATGGCAGCGCGATCAAGACGACGATTAGCACCGCAGGCGCTAGCAGCACCCAACGCCAAACGCGCCACGTGAGCTTGGGCAACGGCAGCTTGGCGGCCCACGCCATCCAACCGCGCCAATCCAAAAGCTTGAGGAGCAATTCTCGATTCATGGCGCCTAACTTAGGAGCACCGCGTGGCAGAATCACGGCCCTGAGGTGGCGCTTTCCTGCCGTTCAGCGGCGCGAGCGTCGATATGTCCGCAAAATCTCCACCAGCGCTCGTGCGTCGGTAACGGCGAGGTTCCTAATCCGCAGGCCGCCCATCTGCCCGCCCGCGCTGTCGATGGCGACGGTTGCGAGACCAAGCCGCCGCTGCACAGGGCCGGTGCCAAACGATACCGACTGAACGCTGGCAAGCGGCAGCATCCAGTGATCTTGGCGGAACCAACCGTGCCGGACATGGAGCACATCGCTCTCCAACCGCCAGCCATGTGGCCAGGCGCCGATCACTTGCACGGCTCCCATTAACGCAACAAGCGGCAGAGCCCACCAAATCGGCTGCCAGAAAAGTCCAGCGGCCAGCACGATAAGCGCCAACGGCAACGCCTCAACCTGCGCGTCGTACCAACGATGCACCGGCGCAACCGGCTGAAACCGCTCCGGCGCGATAAGCTTGAAGCCGCCGGCAATAGCCAGCACACGCTCCGCCTCGACGGCATTCGCTAAAGGCGCGAGGTCCTGCACACCGCCGGACGAAGAGCCCCCCATGCTTTGCACGTCTACGCGGCACAAACCGAGTCGGCGCTTCAACCAATGTGCAGCCGTCCGCGCGCCCTGAATTCGGCGCAGCGGGATCGCGACCTCACTGCGCGTGAACAGCCCGCGTACCCGCCGCAGTGTCCGGCCCTCGCGCGAAAGCGTAAAGCCGAAGTTGCGCACGAACATCTCAATCACGCCGGCAATTGTGCCCAGCACCAAGAACAGCACGATCGCCAGCACGATCGTTCCCGGACTGACCAGCCCCCATATCTCATCTTGATGCAGGCCGATCCACTTTTCGACGTCGTCCATCGACCAGGGCAGCAGGTCCTTAAAGTACTGAACCGTGCCGATGATGACCGCGAGCCAGATAACGGAGAAATTGAACAGCCCGGCTTGAAGGATTCGCCGCGTCGTCATCATGAATACCGGCGGTTCAGCGGTCTCCTGATGCGCCGGGGTTGCGACGGCAATCCCCCGCCGGGCTCTAATCTCATCCCGCAGCGCTAGCGCGTCGCCGAACGAAATCGAATCCAGCATCCCCTCGTCGCTTCCCGACGCGCCGGTTTCCAGCTTGACCTTGGCCAGACCGAACATCTGCGCGAGTATCCCCCGCTCGATCTCGACGTCCTGAACGCGCTCCCACGGAATGCTACGCCGGTTGCGCGAGACGATGCCGCTTTCGATGTACATCTCGTTCGGCAGCAGCGTGTACGTGAAACGCCACCAAGCCAAAATGCGGATCGCGAGCAGCACCACCAGCAAAGCTCCGACCCCGAGCAGAACCGCGCCAAGGCCTTCATCCTGCGCCACCGCGATGACGCCGACCATCGGCACCAGCATCTCCGGCAGCTGCTTGATGAGCATGACGAGCGGAATGATCGGATGAAGCCGCCGCGGCTGAGCGACATCGCTCATTCTTTGTCCGCCCGGACGTGCAAACGAATCTCGTCACGCAGCGCCTCGGCGGTCGCGCGCGAAAGACCGGGCAGACGTATGCTGCTGTTATGCGTGCCCGACGTGTTCAGCACCAGCTGCCAAACCTCGCACATCCGCTCGATCGGCCCTTGCGCGATATCGATGTGCTGCACGCGATGAAACGCGACCGACGTTTCGGTGCGCGTATAGACGCCATGCGCGACGTGCAGTTCGTCCTCGCTCTTCGCATAACCCCACCGCCGGAACCGCCGCCTCGGCGTGACGAGCACATAGTAGAGCAACAGCAAAGCGGCCGGCACCGTTACGATCCCGAAAGGCATGTTCAATTCAAAGAACAGCGCCAAGTCGACGCCAACCGCGACGATCAGCAAGAACAACGCCGTAATCGCCGCCCCAATCCGCATCGCCTTCAATTGCCCAGGCTCAAGCGGCGTCCACGTGATGGTGGTGGTGGTCATGCCTTGAGTGGTGCCCTCTTGGGTGTCCATTTCTCGATCTTCATCCCTATAGTCCGTCATGGCCGGGCTTGCCTGTCCGCCGAAGCCCCTTGGCGTAGGCGGAACCCGGTCACCAGAATCGCCGCGACGATAGTAAGAAAGGTTCACCACAAAGCCACGAAGCGCACGAAGTCGCTTGGTGGCCTTTGTGGCTTTGTGGTGAAATTTTCTTGGCGCCGTTTCCGCGGCCCTGGTGCCAATAGCGGAACCGCTACTGCCCGAACAACCCCTTCAGCGGATCGAGCGGGTCTTTCTTCTTCGGATCGCTGGGCTGCGGTTGCTCGCCTGGTTTCGGTTTCTTCTTCCCGAACAAATCGCCGAGACCGCTCGAGTCCTTCAAGCTCTCCAACGGATCGCCGCCCTTCAAAATCGAATCGACGGTCGAGTTCAGCACGCCCGACAAATCCGGTGCGTACGACAGCTTGCTCCACGGCCCCTTGATCCGGAACGGAATCCCGATACCGCCGAGACTACCTTGGGCACCCTGACCTTCGGCCGAACGAACGGCCTTCGGCTCCACGCGATAGTCGAGCGTCTGGTTACCGACATCCACGATCCCCGCCCCGGTCAACCGCACGAACGGATTGAGCAGCTTCAGATCCTTGTTCGCCGCCACGCCATCGCGAATGACGAACGAACCCGACAACTCCGCAAAGTCCGTCTTCGCCCCAGCCCCAACCGCGGTGCCCGATAGCGCCGATTGAATCGTGCGCGCGATCTCGGCAAGGTTCACACCTTTGATCGCGCCGTCCGTGAACGTGATCTGCATCGTCCCGTCGAGTGCTTTCATCAGTGCACGCTGCGACGAACCCACGGCAGCAACTTTCAGCGCAATATTTCCGGTGCCGCTGAGCCGCGTAAACCCGGCCGCGTCGGTCAGGAACGGCTCACCCTGCACGCCCGCGAACGAAAGATCGAGCCCGACCTGCGGCGCCGCGGCGCTAGCGAGTGAAATCACGCCCGAACCGTTGCCGCCATAGAGCGCCATCTGCTTCAAGTTCGCGCGCAGCTTGCCGTCGTTCAGCGCAATGCCGAGCGCACTACGCCCGATCTTCATGCCCCCGACGCTGAGCGCGTTCACTGCAAAGTCGAGATCGGCATCGACCAAACCAAGCGCCGCAAAATCAAGCGGCGCGTCGCTCCACTCAGGTGCGCCGCCTGCCGCACCACCTTGCGGAGCGGCGCCGCTGCCCATGTAGGGATTCAAATCCAGCCGGTCGAGTTCGAAGTCGCCCTTCGCCCGCGGCCGCGCGCCGGAGGTGTCGAGCGCAAGATTTCCCGACCCGTTCATCCCATCGAGCGACAGCTTGGCTTTATTGAAGGCAATTTCGCTGGCCGTCGAACGCAACGCGCCGCTCAGCGTCATAGGTCCGAACCCGCGCACCTCCGGCAGCGCGACCCCCGCCCACGCCGCCAGCCGCCGCGCCGACTGCGTGCGGAAGTCGACGTCGCCCGCGACCTCGCTCTTGCCCGCATCGATCGTGCCGTCGAACGTCGCGTTCAGAACCTCGCCGTCGACCTTTGACTTCAGCTCACTCTTGCCGCCAGCCGACAGCGCCCGCGGATTGGCAACCGCGGCATCGACGGTGATCGCCTCTTTGTTCCACGTCAGCCCGCCCTTCACCGTCATCGGCTCGTCGAGGCTCGACAGTTTCACCGAAACGTCGATCCCGTCGATGCGCTGCGCCGTCTCGGTGCGCGCGTCGGCGTAGGTCAGCGTGCCGCCTTTGATCTCGACATCGCGAAAACTAAAACTCCCGCCGCCAGCCGGCTTCGCTTCGGCCCCGGCCGGTACAGCACCCGGCGCCGGTTCGAACCACCAGTTGCCCCGCCCCTGTTTGTCGATCTCCAGATTGATCGTCGGATTGACGAACCGCACCTGCGTGACGTTCAGCGTGCCCGACAGCAGCGGCATCAACTCCGCGCCGACCACCATCGAATCCATCGTCACCATCTGCGGCGTGGCGGCACCGGTGGCGTTCGCGAAGCTGACCTTGCCGACCTCAACCCCGAACGCCGGCCAAAACGAAAGCTTCAAATCCCCATCGATCGTGAGCGCGCGCCCGGTCGCGAGCTGAGTCTGCGCGATGATCTGCTCCTTATAGACGCTGGTCGGCACCAAGAACGGCAGCGCCACGAGCACGCCAACGACAAGCACCACGCCCAAGATCACCCAACGAAGAACGCGCCACATAAGTAAGGACTCCCGTCGCCGCTAATTCCTTGTTAACCTATGCCTCGATCCAGGCGGAATCACGGCCTCATCCCGCTTCAAACAGCCGCGTTAAGATCTCAACAGCATCCTGTTTGGTGCTTGTACCAGCAGCCTGTGCACATGGCGGTTGTGCAGCGAAGTGCTATAAGCCCGCGCGCACGCTTCCGGACCACCCATGTCATCGCCACCCAAGACCAACGCGCTCGAAGCCCTCTGGCTTCCCTTCACGCCGAACCGCCAATTCAAGTCCGAACCGCGCATGATCGCGCGCGGGGCGGGCATGTTCTACTACGACCCTCAAGGGCGTGAGCTCCTCGACGGCCTGGCAGGCCTTTGGTGCTCGCTCGCCGGCCACGGCCGCAAGGAGATCACCGCCGCAGTCACTGAGCAGCTGCAAGACCTCGACTTCGCGCCAACGTTCCAATTCGCGCACCCGAAAGTGGTCGAACTCGCAGGCCGCCTCACCGCGTTGACACCAACCGGTCTCGACCACGTCTTCTTCTGCAACTCCGGCTCCGAAGCCGCCGACACAGCGCTCAAAATTGCACTCGCCTATTGGCGTGCGAAAGGTCAGGCGCAACGCACGCGTCTCGTCGGCCGCATCCGCGGCTATCACGGTACGAACTTCGGCGGCATGTCGGTCGGCGGCATCGCGAACAACCGCAAAGCTTTCGGCACGATGCTCTCGGCCGTCGATCACCTGCCCACGACCTACGACCGCGCAGCCCAAGCCTTCACGAAAGGCGACCCCGACCACGGCGCTCACTTTGCCGACGCGCTCGAAGAACTGGTCATGCTCCACGGCGACACGATCGCGGCCGTTATCGTTGAGCCTATGGCGGGTTCGACCGGCGTCCTGCCGCCGCCGAAGGGCTACCTCCAACGCCTGCGGCAAATCTGCGACAAGCACGGGCTGCTGCTGATTTTCGACGAGGTGATCACGATGTTCGGCCGCATGGGCACGCCAACCGCGGCCGAGCGCTACGGCGTCACCCCCGACATGATCACGTTCGCCAAGGGCGTGACCAACGGCGCAATCCCAATGGGCGGCGTCATCGCCTCAAAGGCGATCTACGACGCGTTCGCGCAAAAGGACGACTGGCAGGTCGAATTCTTCCACGGCTACACCTATTCCGGACATCCTGTTGCGGCAACAGCAGCGCTCGCGACCTTAAATATCTACCGCGACGAAAACCTATTCGAACGGGGCAAGCTGATCGAAGGCTGGCTTCAGGATGCAGTGCACAAATTGAAAGGCGTGCCCTTCGTCGCCGACATCCGCAATTCCGGCGCCGCCGCGGCCATCGACATCGAGCCCGCGCCGGGCGCGCCCGGCAAACGCGGGCACGAAGCGATCCGCCGCGCGTTCTTCGACGAAAATATAGTCCTGCGCGTGGGCGGCGACACGATTGCCTTAGGCCCCGCTCTCATAGCAGAACAGAGCCACATCGAACGGCTGGTCGCGGGCGTCGAACGGGTGCTGCGCCGCCTCACATAAAAGGGAAGGGGCCTAACACATGCTCGTCGGCGTTCCGAAGGAAGTCAAAGTCCACGAGTACCGCGTCGGCCTCACGCCCTCGAGTGTGCGCGAACTGATCACGCACGGCCACAAGGTGATCGTGCAATCGAACGCCGGCAACGGCATCGGCTTGACGGACGACATGTACAAGGCCGCAGGCGCCGACATCGTCGCGACCGCGGCCGACGTGTTCGCGAAAG
>JBJXEH010000131.1:0-3256 GCA_046153995.1 Micropepsaceae bacterium | reverse complement strand
AGCAGTTCGCATATGTCTTGGTGGATGCGTTCTGCTGCGGCTGCGGCGCGGGCGGGGTGGCCGGTGCCGATCGACACGAAGACGCCGTCGGCCGTCCACATGATGCGATCTTTTTTGCGCAGCACCTTTTGCAGGCGATGTTCGACGGCTTGGCGTGCCATTTGAACGTCGTGTGCCGTCATGCCGGCGGGCAGCATTAGGCGCAGATCGAAGTAGAACGAGGCGGCGTCGTTTTGCGGCGCGGGTGAAGCGTCCTCGAAGCGCTGATGGCGGTCGTGGCGGTGATTGCGGCCTTTTCCCATGGCACGTGCCTTTGATCTGTATTCGCGACAAAAGCGATCATCGCGCGCAATGCTCTAAGAGCGCGCGAATTCGAGCGCATGAATTTTCTTTAAGTTTGATTCAAAGTTGAGAGAACGTCATCGCGACTTGGTTCCGATTAAACTTTCTTCAGCGCATCGCCGCGAAGCCCCTGAAACGTAGCGTTTCCACAGCGTGACAGTTTGGCACTGCCGCGAAAACTAGTGGTCTGAACTGCATCGAGCATGTACCTGCCCGCCTCCATTTTTGGAGGATACGAATGAATCGCTTGCTCACGGTTGTGGTAGTCGCGCTCGGTTGCGCTCTCTCAGCGCCGCTGCACGCGGAGACGGAATTGGTTTCCGCTGGACAGCCGGCGACGTCGATCGTCGAGACGAGGCTCAGCGTTTATACGATGCAGCCGATTCCCGATCCGGATGAAATGGGGACAGTTTCAACTGGGCAAACGGAACTTGCAAAGGGCAAGTTCTCGGGCGCGAAGGACTGTCTGACGACCGCGATCTATTTCGAAGCGCGCGGTGAAAGCCTGAAAGGACAGCGGGCGGTGGGCGAGGTCATCCTCGCGCGCACGCGGCAGGCGGGGCGGCCGAAGTCGGTGTGCGGCGTCGTCTATGAGGGTTCGCACCGGCGCACGGGCTGCCAGTTCTCGTTCACGTGCGACGGTATCGCGGATGTCGTTCGCAACGCCGGGGCTTGGGCGCGGGCGAAGCGCGCGGCGGCGTTGGTATTGAGCGCAGGCGCCAAGCGGAAGGTGTCGCGCGGGGCTACGCACTATCATGCGACGTCGGTGCGGCCTTATTGGGCGTCGAGCCTGCGCAAGGTCGCGCGCATCGGGAGCCACATTTTCTATCGCTAGGGCGGCGCGCGCTCGAGGGCGGCTTCCGGGATCAGTTTGCGCATGCGGTTCGCGAAGGAGGCGAGGCACACCTCCTGCGGCGACAGCGGGCCTGAGGTGTAGCTCGACGACGACATGCCGGCTTGCACGCCTTCGATCAGCTTGGTGTCTTCGGCGTTGACTTGGCGGTTGATGCGCCAGTTCAGGTAACGCGCGGCGTCGAGTTCGCGGCTCTTCACCGGATGCACGTAGGCGATTTCGCGGATCAAGGTTTCGGTCGGCGAGACCGGAATGAACTGCATGAAGTCGACTTGATCGGGATAGATGTCGAAGGCGACGTTCGGCCAGAGCTTGTAGTAGACCCAGGTGCGGCGGCGGTCGGCGGGCACGTGATCGAGGCTGCCCAGCAAGCTTTGATAGGCGCGTTCGGACCAGTTCTCCGATGCGTTCGTTTGCAGTTCGCCGGACATCTTGTCGACCCAGGTTTGCGCTTCGATCTTGTAGGTCGAGCCGAACAGCCTTGAGAGGCCCGGATGCGCGACCGCGATGTGCATGCCGTCGGAGTAGTTGTCGGCGATGTTCTTCCAATTCACGGTGCGCGGGCGCAGCGTCACGCGGCCGTTCGGGACCAGCGTTTCGAGCGCGTAGGGTTTCAGTTCGTCCGCGTAAGGGCTCATCATCTCGGCGATCGAGGGCAGGCCCTTTTCGAAGCGCACGAAGATGAAGCCTTGGAAGATTTCCTGCTCGACCGGATGCAGGCCGTGTTTCGTTTTGTCGAGATCGTCGAAGCCTTGCCACTTCGGCGTGGCGCTCAGCGTGCCATCGAGCGTGTAGCTCCAGGCGTGATAGGGGCACACGAGGCGGTGGCCGCAATGCCCACGCGCTTCCGGCGCGATCTTCGCCGCGCGGTGGCGACAGACATTGTGGAAGCTGCGAAGTCCGCCGTCCTGGCCGCGGATCGTGACGACGCGCTCACCCAGCACGTCCAGCGTGACGTAGTCGCCTGCGGCCGGCGCGTCATTCACGTGACCCATGATGTGCCAGGACTGGCGAAAGACCTTTTCGCGCTCCAACTCGAAGAAGCGATGGTCGGTGTAGAGCCATCCGGGCAGGCTTGTGTTCATGGGCCTAGTCTATCGCAAATTCGAAAGCGCGTGGTGAACCAGAAAACAGAAAGATTCACCACCAAGCCACCAAGGACACCAAGTTTCACCAAGAGGTTTGACGGCCTCCTGGCGCGAAGCGCCTTCAGATATTCGACAGCGCGCTGCGTGCGCAGAATGGCCGGACTTGGTGAGTCTTGGTGTCCTTGGTGGCTTGGTGGTGAATCTTACTTCTTATTGGTCGATGCGGTTGACGATTGGGGTTTGCACGCATTTGGCGAGGTTGTGGATGTTGCCGTAGAGCGTGTGGGCGACGAGGTAGACGGCGCCTTCGGGTACGGTTGTGCCTTGCGGGATTTCCATCGTGATCATGTCGCCCGATTGCGAGGGTGGGGCTTTCACGACGTGGTTTGTGTCGCGGAAGCCTTTGCAGCTGCCGCCGTGGTCACCGTGGCCGACGTCGTCCGTAGTGCCGGTCGCGCCCACTTCAAGGCCCCAGTGGACCATGTAAGTTTCGACGCCCTTTTCGTCGGCTGCGCGGCCGAGCGTGATCGTGCCGCCGATTGTCGGGCCCGGGTCGGTGTCTTCGAATGCGATGGAGGAAGGGCCGTAGTTTTCGCCGCTCACGCGCGGGTAGATGAGGTCCGGCCCGCCGATCTTTAGGGCGGCATAACCGCCTGCAACGATGAGGACTGCGAGTCCCGCGACGATCTTCAACCAGCGGGGCATGGGCGTCCTCCTATTTTGCGATTTCCATTTTGATCGGGCCTTCGGCGCGGCCGTGGATGAACTGGTCCACGTAAGGGTTGCCGGAGTTGTCGATGTCTTCCTTGCGGCCCGACCAGATGATCTTGCCCTTGTAGATCATCGCGATCTTGTCGGCGATCTTGCGCGCGCTCACCATGTCGTGGGTGATGGACAGCGTGGTCACGCCCATGTCCTTCACCGTCGCCACGATCAGGTCGTTGATGACGTCCGCCATGATCGGATCGAGGCC
>JBJXEH010000130.1:0-14328 GCA_046153995.1 Micropepsaceae bacterium | reverse complement strand
ATGGGACCAGGCCGCACACGCGTTGAAATCGAGTTTAGAGCGGCACAAAAAAATTGGTCGATGGCCGACCAATACGTTCGAGCGCCGGCCAACCAACGTCAGTTGGCGCAGTTTGCCAAAGCCATATTGAAGCAGCGGCGAGACGCGACCTTCGTCGATCCGGGCATCAAAGGGCGGGCACAGGCCGGCAAAAAGCAGCTGAGGTACGAGTACCAAGACGGCGCCGAGTTTACCGACATCGTTCGCGGTGGCTTTGTCGTGCAACATCCAAAAACAGCAGACGAAATAGTCGATATGCTGGCGAGCCAGTACGACATCATCGACAAAGGCTGGGTTAGGCAACCCAATGGATACATAGACAGGAAGGTGCTGGTTCGGTTTGCCGATGGGCAGGTCGGTGAGGTGCAATTTTGGTCTCCGCGCCTCTACGAAGCGGCAAAGAAAACGCGGCCACTCTACGAGCGCACACGCGACCCAAGGACCCCGCGTCACGATATTGCCGCATTGAATCGTCAAACCGAAGTAATTATTTCGGCCGCCCTTGCCGGTGAGACCGGTGAGTGGAAACAATTTCTTGGTTTGGCAACTCGTCAAAAGCGGGAGCCGAGGTTGGTTAAGCGCAAGCGCTGAGCATCTTTGAATGAAGGCGAGAATGAAATGAACATCAAATACTACGAATTCGATTACCGTCCGGCACTAATCGTGGACGAGCAATATTCCTACTGCATACTCGACTGGGATATTGGTTGGGCTCCCATGAAGTGGGCGAGTACGGTCGAAATTCAACAGACGGAATGGCCAATCGCCTTAGAGGAGTTGCAGAAACGGTACGATGGGCAGCTGCCGCCGTTTCAATTGCTCGTCGAGGATCACCCGGAGTACCAGCCAGTGAGGGAGGGCAATGGACAAAGTTGAGGGACGACCACTGAAACAAGACAAAACTAACGTCATACTCGGGACGTAGAAAACCGATGCGCCATCCGATAGGCGCGCAAGAACTTCGTGCTCATCCCCGACATGACCTTCGCCCTCGCCGTCGGCGCACGCGAGCTACGCCACATGTGGGAACACAAAGACGGTAAGTTCACCCGCAAAGACCGCCCGTTCGCGAACTGCATCCCTCCGAATGATGACGAGCACGGCGCACCGCTCCCCGAAGCAGTCGACAAGTTTGAGCCTAACAGAGGTTCGACGGTGCGATCGGTGAAGCAATAGTTCATGTTCTTGCCCGGTATCTGCCTCTAACACGGCAACAGGCCAGCGAGTTCCTGGGAAAGGCGGGCGAGCGGAACGGTGGCCGTGGTAACCTCATAACCGCCACAATGCCTCAGCATGCTGGAGTACTATGATCGCTTATCGAGGGAGGTGCGTTTGAGCGGCAAACAAAGCGATTTCAACTATCGGTCCGTAGCAATTTGGAGTTTGGTGGTTGCGATCGCTGTGCTGGTCCCGGTCTACGCGGTGGCGATCCAAGACTTTTGGGACGCCGCTTCGGGGACTGGCGGCGCGGGCCTCGTCGAAGGGCCGAATGACACAGCCGAGCAAAAACTCGACACCGTGTTCAGAATATTGATGATCGGTATGCCCATCAACGTGACTCTGTTTGCGCTTGTGGTGTTCGTTTTCCTCGCGCCGATTGCAGTGTTGGGCCAGATAATCCGGCGCCATCTGCCAGGACGAGATTGAAGCCCGGCGCTCATGAATCCTGGGTACGTGTGCGCACTCGACCCTCCCGGCTGCCATAAAGTCAAACATCGCCACCCGGCGCGCTAATGCTCAAGCGACGTAAGCGCGTCACTCCCCATCCACATCGCCGATGCTGACCACCCCCTCTCACACGAAAGGGCCGATACCCCATGCCTACTTTTGCCGAGTACTCCGAAGTCGCGATCTGCAACATGGCGCTGGCCAGCGTCGGCCGCGGCGCGCAGATCACGTCGATGGACGAAGCAAGCCAGGCCGCGCGCGCGTGCAAGCTGCGCTATCCGTACGCCCGCGACGCCGTCTTGCGCGCTTACGATTGGAACTTCGCAGGCAAACGCGCGGAGTTGCCGAAGAACGCCGTCGCGCCCGCGTTCGAATACGCGAACGCCTACGACCTGCCGGCCGATTGCCTGATCGTGCGCAGCATCTTCGACGGCGAGGCGGAGAAGTGGGTCGTCGAGGGCCGTCAGATCCTGACGGACATGGGCGACCCCATCTTCATCAAATACACAAGCGCGGTTACCGATACCACGCGCTTCGATCCACTGTTCGTGGACGCCCTGTCCGCGCGCGTAGCCTCCGACATCGCGGTGCAGCTATCCGAAAGCGTCTCGCGCTCCCAAGGTCTTTGGCAGGTCTATCAAGCGAAACTCATCGAAGCCCGCCGCCGCGATGCGCAGGAAGGCCAGCCCGAGCGCCTGCCGCGCGGCGACTGGCTCGATGCGCGTAGCAGCGGCGGCTTCGCACCCTACCGCGACTGGCGAGGTGAATGATGACACGCATCGGAACCGTCCAACCGTCGTTCGCGGCGGGCGAACTCAGCCCGCGCATGTACGGCCGCACCGACATCGCGAAGTACCTCTCGGGCGCCGAGGCGATCGAGAACTTCATCGTGCGCCCCGAAGGTGGCCTCATGCGCCGTCACGGCACGCGCTTTGCCGGCGAAGCGAAGTTTCATCTGAAAGCCTCGCGCCTGGTGCCGTTCGTGTTCTCGACGGTGCAAGCCTACATGCTCGAGTTCGGCGACGAATACATGCGCGTCTGGAAAGACTATGCGCCGGTTACCTCATCGACGAAAACGATCACCGGCATCAGCCCGACGAACCCGGCCGTCGTGACGGCGGCAGCGCACGGCTTCATCGCGAACGACCGCGTGGTGATCTCAAACGTCGCCGGCATGTCCCAAGTGAACAACCGCGAGTTCGTGGTTTCAAACCCCACGGCGAACACGTTCGAACTGCAAGGCGTGAACGCAACCGGCTACGACGCTTATGCGTCGGGCGGGAAAGCCGAGAAGATTTACCAGATCGCGACGCCCTACACCGAACAGCAGGTGAACGATATCGCCGTCACGCAATCCGCCGACACGCTGTTCATCAGCCATCCGCTGCACGCGCCGCGCACGCTGACGCGCACTGGTCACACGGCGTGGACGCTAAGCCCCATGCTGCTCGAGCGCGGACCGTTCACGGCGCTCAACAGCGACGAGTCCGTGCGCGTGATGTGCTTACCCGACGGCTATCAACCGGGTAAGGACGTTTCGATCAAGGCATCCGCGCCGATCTTCCAGACCTCGCATGTCGGAAGTTACTTCTACATGCGCGAGATCTACCTCGATCAGCTCGCGGTCAGCCCCTGGGCCTCCACGCTTGGCATCAACCCGGCAATCGGCATGCAGGTGTCGAGCAACGGCAACGTCTACTCGCTGGTCGACACCGGCGCCGGAAGCTCGACCGGCAGTGTCATCCCCTCCCACACCGAAGGCGACGCCTGGGACAATCCGACGGGCGGCAGCGCCACGAACTACAAGAAGTGGCGCTACCTGCATTCGCGCTGGGCCGTCATCCGGCTCGATCAGTTCACGGACCCGAAGAATATGTCGGGCAAGATCATAACGTATCTCTGCAACGGCCTCGCCCCCGCATTCAAAAACATCACGAGCATCACGGACAGCGCGGGCCTATGCCGCGTCAACCTGCCGGCGCACGGCTATAACGAAGGCGACTACGTATCGATCTCGAGCGCGGGACAGGCCAACGGCGACTGGAAAGCGATCAACGTCCAGCCCGGCCACTTCGAGCTCGAAAACTCAGTCGCTGCCGGCACGACCACCGGAGGGCAGGCGCGCCGCTACGCGACGTGGCTCTGGGCGCACAGCGCCTTCTCGCTCGCGCGCGGCTATCCGGCCGTCGTGGCGTTGCACGAACAACGCCTCGCCTTCGCGAACACGACGCAGCAGCCGTTCGGCTTGTGGGCATCGGCGTCGGGCGACTACACGAACTTCCTGCCCGGCACGCGTGACGACGAGACGATCGCCTATAACATCGCCGCCAACCAGGCGGACCCGATACGCTGGCTGACGTCCTCGTCGGACCTCGTCATCGGCACGCTCAGCCAAGAGTTCGCGGCGTTCGGCGGCGGCCTCGGCGATCCGATCACGCCGTCGAACACGCGCATCGTGCCGCAATCGGGCGAAGGCTCGAACGCCGCGCCGCCGGCGAAAGCGGGTGTCGACACGCTGTTCGTCAATCGCGCCGGCCGCAAAGTGTTCGCGCTGGTGAACGAGTCCGACGCCGGCGCCTACGCGCCGATAGACGTGCTGGAACTGGCGGACCACCTAACGCTCTCCTCCACGATCACCCGGGTCGCATGGGCGAAGAACCCCGCATCGCTGCTCTGGGCGCTGCGCTCCGACGGCACGTTGATCGCGCTGACCTACCGGCGCGAGGAGAAGATCTACGCCTGGACGAAACATCCGATGAACGGCTTCGTCGAAAGCATCGCGGTCATCCCTTCAAACGACGGCGGCCGCACCGACGACCTCTGGCTGATCGTCCGCCGCACGATCGACAACCAAACGAGGCGCTACGTCGAATTCCTTGGCGCACCGTTCGAACCCGCGCATCCGGAAGACAAAGATCAGATGGGCTTCCTCGACAGCGCGTTGCGTTACAGCGGTCCCGCGACAAGCACGCTCTCGGGCCTCTTCCACCTCGAAGGTCAGAGCGTGAAGGTCGTGACTGGCGGCGCGCTCCACACCGATCGCGTGGTGACCGGCGGCAAGATTACACTCGACAAGGCGGCAGATAACGTCTGGGCGGGCCTTGCCTACACAAGCCGGCTGCGCACGCTACGCCTCGACGTACCGGCAATGGGCACCGCGCAAGGCAAGACGAAGCGTATCCCGCGCCTCACCGTACGCGTCTTGAACGCGATCGGCGGCGCCGCGGGCCCGGGCGACGAGAGCACGCTCGAAGAACTCGTGCGCCGCGACCAGACGGATGCAATGGATGACTCGCCCCCGATGCGCTCCGGCGACGTGGACGTATTCTTGGCCAGCGACTTCGACCTCGACGGCCGTATCGCCATCGTCCAAGCCGACCCCATGCCCTTAGACATCCTCTCGATCATGCCCCAGATCGCGGTCGCGGACGGGTAGGGAGCGAAGACACAAACCACAAAAGGAGTGAGTATTATGGCTATCAACACGCTGGCAGATTGGACCGCGAACGGTTCGCCCTCCCGCCAAAGTATCCTCGGCCGCCCCCGCCGCAAAGACGGCCGCGAGTATCCCGAGGCGAACGAAGACGAAGTACTGCGCTCGCGAACGACCGACCACCACATCCAAACCTTCTTCGACGCGCTTGAAGCTGGTGACGAGTCCGAACAAAGCCACGCGCTCGCCAAGATCGTCCAATCCTGGCGCGCCGACAACAACGCCGGCGGCCTGCCGGTTTACGCGCACCTGCCGTTGCCGAGCGCGTTCGCGAATGGGCTTGCGAACTTGACGCGCAGCGGCCAGAACGGAAAACCGGCCACCGAAGGCGTCACCGCGCGCCTCGAAGCGGGCGCTCGCGTATCGGTGCTCCAGCAGCTGCGCGAAGCAGCAGGCAACCGGCCGCGCGACGCATCACCAATCGCCACCGTTGACGAATACAGCGCCTTCACCGGCGAGTATGCCGGCGAAAATCCTATGTCGTCGTTCGTGACCGTGCAGGCGCGAGCTGAGCGACCAACCCAACCGCCCCTTCGTCCATCGTATGCGCCGACCGGCCATCCTCCGGGCCACCCTCGCCAAGCGGCACAGCAACACGCAACTCAGCAGAAAGATCCGAGCTGGTCGCAACAGAAGCCGCTCCTTCCGCCGGAGGAGGGCGGAGAAGGAGCGCTCGAACCCGTACCCAATCCCAATGGCCGGTTCGCCAATCCCAAAGTCGATCCCCTCGAATATCCTCCGCCTGGGTACGAATACGGCGCTTGGGAGAAAGCACAGCAACCAAAAACCAGCACAGGAAGCCTGCTCGTATCGCCTGCACGCCTAACTCAACGACAGCAGCAAAATCTGTTGGACCGCGTTTGGATTTCTCCGACGGAGAGGCAAGTGGGTGGAGGACGGCTTAAAGACGGGCGCGGCTACTTCGGTGCCGACCGTCTCGGAGCAGGCCCACCACGCCACGGCGGTTACGACGCGCCGTACAAGTTTCCGTGGGAAGGAGACAACGATGAGCAGGGCAAGCCAAGGTCTCGAGCGGTCCGTCTCCCAACGCGCGCCGTGTACACCGGCTTTGAGCCGTTGGCTAGCGACGGCAAAACGGTTTTGAACAGGCTAACATTCGATCTCGGCGATGGACTAACGCTCGAGCTCTTGCATGTCCAATTAACCCCGGCGCTTGACGCCAAGATCAAGGCTGCGCGGCGCTCGGGGAAACCTCTGGAACTGGACGCCGGTGAAGTACTGGGTGATGTCGATGCAACGCACGATCACACCCACATTCAAATCATCGCTTCTGGACCGAATGGCGAAAGGTGGGTCGTTGACCCAACCTACTTCATGGAAAAGCGAGCTCGAACCTTTTTGCGCGATCCATTGCCCGACAGCTGGGAAAGATGGATCGACACCGGCAGAGATGCGGTCGATTGGGCGAAGCGCCAATTCGAATGATGCAGCCGCCGGCTAATCTAGTAACAGTCTTTGCACCTGCCCCAAATGACAAGAAACCGCGTTCCCTCGACGCGGTAGGTACGAACGCCCCAGCCGCCTCCTCCCAGTTCCATGTCCGCATCGCCGAAGCCATAAAGTCCAAGAGGGCGCATATCGCGGGCAACGGCATCGATCTGTTCTCCGACCGGTCGCACCGCAGTGAACCCAGAAAACATGCGCTCGTACGCGCAAGTGACAGGCGCAACCTCCTTTGGCTTGGCGCAAGTTCCGGCAAACGCGGTGGCACGTCCGTCGCGGCGAACCGACACGCAGCGTCCTCGTCCGTCGTCCCAGAATGGAGTGCGACGCTTCAAGAATGAGAGGTCGATACAAGGCGAATAGTAACGTGCAACAACGGCCTGAGACGGATTATCGACCACGACAATATTGGGTATAGGCTCACGGACAAACTTCGACAAAATGCGAAGTTCGCCGCGATCCGTCCGGACAATTGTGGCATCGTCCGCATTCAGAACGCTGGCGATAGGACCGCTTCGATTGGTGGAAGCGAAATAGTCATCGAGAGGCTGAGAGAATTTGAGGGCATAGGGCCGGGGCGGCCCGCCATTCAGTACTCCTGTCAGCAGAAAACTCTTGATCACGCGCTTGCCTTGCAGCGTTCGCTGTATCGGCGCCGTCGCGCCGGATCCGGCCCACACAAGTCCCCAGACGTCGCACTGATGGCGCCGCTCGTCCGGTTCGCAGGACGTGACCGGCGTCAAGACTTCGCGGTCCTGAGGTGCCGCGGACACGAACTGAGCATCGGCCAGTGCAGCCAACTGAACTGCTATGGCAGAGAGCACGAGTAGTGTGAAAAATGATCGGAACATGAGGTTCCCCAACCTGCTTCGCCATACCAAAGCACTTCATTATGGCAAATGTTTGCGCAGCTTGGAGCCAGGCGAACTCAAATGGATAGGTCACAAATTGGCCACGATGCAGGGCCACCGCCGGACCGGCCGCTTTCAAGGCCCATCGCCACCGCGACCAAGCGATTGCTGACGTAGTTCCTCGCGAACCGCGAAATCCAATTCCTCGTTACTCTAAAGGAACCCCACACCCATGTGTCATCCCATGGTGCTCGTCGGCATTCAGGCCGGCGCGCAGATTGCCGGCGGCATCGCCCAGCAGAAGGCGGGCAAGCAAGCCGCCATCCAGGCTGAGCGCGAGGCGATCTATCAGCAACAAGCCGCCGCCGCCGAAACCGAAAACATCCGCTACGCCAACAAGCGCGAGCTTGGCAGCTTGCGTGCCGCGTTCGGCACGCGCGGCGTCGGCCTCGACAGCGCCTCGATGATCGACGTGATCGCAGAGTCCGCGGGTAACCTCGACTACCCCGCACTGGTCAAAGAACACGAAGGCATCATCGCGCGCTATCGCGGCGCAGCCGAAGCCCGCGCGGCGAGAGCGGCAGGCCGCAACGCTTTCACCCGCTCGCTACTCGACGCCGCCTCGACGGTCGCGCAAGGCGCCATCAAACCCCGCTGACGGAGCGCTCCACCCATGGCGAACACGATCAGAATCCCCGTGCCCGATGTCGCCTACGCGCGCGTCAGTCTTCCCAAGATCGACATCGAGGACAATCCGTACGAGTCCTTGGCGAACGCTGCGGCGGGCATTGGCGATGCGCTGAAAGAGCGTAAAGCGCGCGACGATGCCGAACGGCTGAGCAAGTTCCGCGCGGCCGCCCATAAAGCGGTGGCCGATCATCTCAACGAGAGTGTTCGAAACGGCACCGCCGGACCCGGCTTGACGTTGAGCGCGGACAGGGTGCTGGACGAAGAGTATGAGAAGTCGAAACCGGACGACGCCAAGCTTCGCGCAGAGATGGACCGGATTCGCCAGAGCCTGCGCCTCCCCGCGCTCGACATGGCGCTGCGTATGGAGGCGAACGCCCGCGCTTCGGGCGCGGTGAAGATCGCAGGCGCCACAATGGAAGAGCTGGCGCAGCTTGCTTACTTGCAACCCGATCAGATCGGCGCCGTGCGCGATGAAGCGCGGATGCTGCGCGACCATCTGGGCGATCAAGGCTTGGAGGTGGACGGGCAAGAGCAGAAGATCAACGAGGCCTACCTGCGCGGCTTGATGGCGTCGAACCCGAAGCTTGCGCTGGAAACGTTGCGAAGCCGCAAAGGCGGCGCGGACGAAGACCTCGGCATCTCTGAGCCGCTGCGCGAAGCACTGGAGCACGAAGCGGAGCGCGCGACGCAGGCGGAGCAAGACAGCGACGCCGTGGAGCAACAGAACGCGCAGATCGGACACCGGCTAGAAACCTACGCAAGCCTCGCGGCCGCAGACGCATCGGGCACGTTTCAGCACGCCATCTACGCGGGCGTACGCGACGCCTACAGAATCGATCCCGCAAGCGGCCGCGACTTGGAAGCGAAAACGGACGCCGCGCGTGAGCGCGCCACGGTGCGCGCCAAACGCCACGGCGCCACCGGCCACGCGCTCGTCAAAGGCATCGCCATCGATTGGGACGCAAATCACCTCGAAAGCCTCGACGCGTTCATCGACGCGGTCGCCGACGACGCAAGTGGCGCGGCCATCGCCGGCCGCCGCCGCATCCGCATGGCGGCGATCGCAGGCACCACACCGCCGAAACTGCAAGCACACATCCGCGACAGCCTTCACGCAAGCGACCCAGCCCGCCGCGCCGGCAGCGTGCGCATGCTGCAAGCGTTGGACGCAGCAGACGACAGCGGCAAGTTGACGTCTTGGCTCCCACCCGACCTGCGCGCCTTCGCTCACCGCTTCACGGCGCTGAGCGATGCGGGGTACGCCGACGCGACGTCGCTAAAAAACCTCGACGCCGCCAATTCGCTCACACCAGCCACAACCGCAGCCCGCCGCCATCATTTCGATGCACACGTTCGCCTTGAACATCTGGCCGCCGCACTCGGCAGGCAATTCAACGTCGATCCGACAGGCATTGCGGTCAAAGGCTAGCGGCCGTCGCCCATTCGCAGGAAACAACTGTCCACCACAATTTATCGAAAGGTTGCCCGCACATGTTGCTGCGCGACACGAACACGTCTGACTTCCGCGTGCCCTTAGGCCCGCGCCGCCCGATCGCTGCGGACGATGCGAATGCGAAAGCCGATCGCCAAGCCCGAAGTGCGCTCCGCCGCCGCGACGAGCGCGATACGCGGTTGGCATCTGCACACGAACGCGCCCGCGCGCGCACGCAGCTTCTGAAGATGTTTGCGCAAGACGGCCAGAAGAGCGTGGGCCTGGTCGCCCGCGCGGACGAAGCGCTAAAGGCGTACCGCGCGTCGCCGGACGCGCTGACCGGTGACGACTTCGACGCGTTATCGCGCGACGTGCGGGGCCAAGCGATGCGGCTTGAGGCACCGGCCCGCGCGCGCGAACGCGTCGTGCAGCTTGGTAAGACGCTGGACACGTTGATAGAGGCGACGCGCGCCGCACCGCAGAACTTCGCCGCCCATGCAGACGCGGCGCGTGAAGCGATCGAGCAACTGAAACTCCCGGCAAAGGCCGCAGCCGCTATGCGCGCGCGTGTGACCGACATTCCGGAAGCCGCACTCGCCGCGCTGATCGAACGCGACCCGCAACACGCGGCGGACCTGATCAAGACGCATGAGGGCCCGGCCGATGCCGCCCACGGCCTCGACCGCGCGACGCTACGCGTCCTCGGCAAGCAAGCGGCCACCGCGATGGAGGAAGCCGGGGCTGAGCGAGCGAACAGCGCAAACATCGCAGCCATGCGCGCGCACGCCGACGCGGCGAACGCTATCGAAGCGGCAGCGCGCGGGGAGGGCGACGAAGCGGGCCTCACCGCCTGGCTCGCGCAAGCCGAAACGATCGAGGCTGCAGCAACCCGCACGCTGCGCAGACAAAGCAAAGCCGCCGCAAAGACGGTCGCGGATCGCAAGACAGCGGCCGCCGCGATCCGCGAAAAGCTCGCACGCGGCCAAGACATAGGTGACGCAAACGACGAAGCCGTCGACCACGCCTACGCCGGACACGGCGCCGCGGACAAAGGCGGCGGCCGCGCCTTCGCGCAAGCCGCGGGCCGCATGCCCGCGCCGCTGGTGCGCAGCATCGCCGCCGATCTGAAGTCCGGTGATCCAACACGCGCACAACGCGCCGCAGAACTCGTCGTCGAACTTGAACAGAAAGACGAGAAACTCGTCACCCGCCTACCGCCCGCGCTCTGCGCCGAAGCACACAACCTCGCCACCGCAGCCAAAGCAGGCTTCAACGCCACGGATGCCGCGCTACACCTACGCGACGCCCCCGACCTGAACCCCACCGACCGCAACCGCCGCACAGCCAGCTTCGACCGAACCATCGACGGCGCCGCGTTAGCGCGCGCGGTCGAACAAACTTTCGCCGTACGCGTCGCAGGCATCGCGGACGACTGACACTGTCCCTCATCCGTCTCGCGCTCCGCGCTCGCCACCTTCTCCCGTCTCGCGACAGGAGAAGGGCAATGAATTTGTGTGTGTGAGAAAGAGAATTACCCTTCTCCCGTTGACTAACGGGAGAAGGTGGCGAGCGCGGCACGCGCGAGACGGATGAGGGACAGTGTCAGAGGTTTGCACCTCAACGCCAATCCTGAAACAGGAGCCACCACACATGACCCTCTCCACCACCGCCGCGCGGGTTTCGCATGGCGGCAACGGCACGACAGTGACGTTTCCGTTTGCGTTCAAGATATGGGCGCCCGCAAATCTCAAGGTTTACGTCCGCAACAACGCGACGCTGGCCGATACGCTGCAGACGCTGAACGCCGACTACACGATCGACATCGTGACGTATCCGGCGACCGGCAACGTTGTGTTCGCCTTCGCACCGCCGGCGGCCCACACCGTCGTCATCCTGCGCGACATGCCGTTGACGCAGGAGTTGGACCTCATCGCCTCCGGCACGTTCGCGGCCGAGAACGTGGAGCAGCAACTCGACAAGCTGACCGCTGAAATCCAAACGTTGCGCGAGCTTATCGCCCGCACGCCGCGTCTGCCAGTGGGCACGGCGCTTGCCGATCCCGCATTGCCTGAACCGCGCAGCGCAAACAACAATCAGCTGCTCGCAATCAACGCGACGGGTGACGGCTTCGACCTGAAGGTGCCGGTCAATCTCTCGCTGCAAACGGTGTCGTCGTTCATCGGCACGCTGCTCGACGACGCCGACGCCGCGACCGCGCGCGCCACGTTGGGCGTCGGCAACGCCGTGGACTTGAACTTGCTCACCACCGACGCCACCGGCGGCGCGGTCGCCGACTTCGTACCGTTCGTCGATGCCTCGGACGGCAACGCCTCAAAGAAGGTGCGCGTGCCGATCCTTCTCTCGACCGCCATCGCCACCAGCAACGACACGACACCGGCACTCGGCACCGACTACGAAATGCTGGCGCGCAAACTGTCGGACGGCACGCTCCACAGGCCGCTTCTCTCCGAAGTGGGCATCGGCAAGCAGACGCTCTGGATACCGGCGGGCGCCATGACGCCGCGCGCGACGAACGGCCCCGCGCCGGGCAGCGTGGAAACGCCCACGAACAAGGTGATGATCAAGACGCTGGACTTCGACGCCGCCACGGCCGAGTTCGCGCAAGCCGCCGTGCAGATGCCGAAGGGCTGGAACGAAGGCACGCTGTCAGGCGTCATCGTGTGGTCCCACGGCACGGCAACGGTCAACTACAACGTCGTGTGGGCCATCCAAGGCCGCGCGTTCTCCGACAACGACCCCCTCGACGCCGCGTTCGGCAGCGCCGTCACGGTGACGGACTCCGGCGGCACGGCGGACCAACTCTACCGCACAGGGGAAACCCCGGCCTTCACGCTGAGCGGCTCACCCGCCGAAAGCGACGTCGCGATCTTCCAACTGCAGCGCGCCGCAACCGACGCGGCAGACACACTCGCCGCCGACGCCCGCCTGCACGGCGTCGCGCTCTTCTACACCACGAACGCCAACACGGACGATTAGCCCATGCTCAAACTCACCAACCTCTCAGGCTTCGCCGCCGGCGGCGGACCGGACGCCACCCCCGATGCGCTCGCGTTCGGCAGCATCTTCGACGCGGGCGTCACCGCCTCCGCGGCCACGAACGTGGCCACCGTCACCGGCCTCGGCGTCGCGATCGCGCTGCGCCTCACGCTGTCGAGCGACATGACGGACCTTCAAGTCGTGCACGTCTACGTCAACGGTTTACAGGTCGCCGAAGGCACATCCGGCGCGACGATCGACGTCAACGTCGCGAACAACCAAACGCTGCAGTTCATCTTCACGAACGCAGACGACAACACGATCTGGGCGGGCACCGCGACGCTCACGAACCTAAGCGACGCCGGCGTCACGCTCGATACGTTCGACTACTGGCTGCAAGACACCGGCCTCGGCGGCGGAGGCGGAGGCGGCGAAGGCAACCCACCGCCGTAAAAATTCCTCGTGAGCACTGTCGCGACGACCAACCGTGAGACCCCCCATGCAACTCGACGAACGCAGTGAACGAAACCTCATCGGCGTGCACCCCGATCTCGTGCAGATCGTGCGCCGCGCGGCCGAACTGACCGGCTGCCCCTTCATCGTCACCGAAGGCCTGCGCACGATGAAGCGCCAGCGCGAGCTGGTGGCGGCCGGTGCATCGAAGACGCTGCGCTCGCGCCACCTCACCGGCCACGCGATCGACTTCGCGCCGCTGGTCGCTGGCGAAGTCACGTGGAAGTGGCCGCCCTTCGCGATCGTGGCGCAAGCGTTCAAGCAGGCCGCCACCGAACGCGGCGTGCCGATCAGCTGGGGCGGCAACTGGCGCACGTTCCGCGACGGCCCGCACATCGAACTCGACCGCAAAACCTATCCGGCGAAAGGAGCCCCGGCATGACCGCAGACAAACTCATCGGCCCCGCAACGCTGATCTACCTGGCGAGCGTAAGCACGGCAGCACTCTGGTGGGCGAGCGACCTGACCACGCGCGTCGCTCAAATCGAAAGCTCGACGGTCACCGCCGAACGCATCGCGCGCCTCGAAACGCAAGTCGCCGCGCTCAACGAAAACACAAACGACCTAAAGCGCAGCGTGAACAACCTCGTCCACGAACTGAAGCGCAAGTAATGAGTCACTTCCTGCCTGGGACCGCCGGCTTCCAGCCGGCTCTTTCTTGTTGAGCAATCACAGGACACCACCCATGACCCTCTCCACCACCACCACCCGCATCGCCCACGCGGCAAACGGCAGCACGGCCTGGTTCGCGTTCCCCTTCAAAATCTGGGCGCCAAGCGACCTCAAAGTGTCCCTGCGCGACAACGCAACGCTGGCCGACACGCCGCAAACGCTGAACAGCCACTACACGCTGAACGTCGCGCTATACCCTGGCCCCGGCAACGTCGTCTTCATCACCCCGCCGCCCGCGACGAAGACGGTGGTGATCGAGCGCGAGATACCCGAGACCCAAGACCTGGACCTCGCCACATCCGGCGCGTTCGCAGCCGAGAACGTGGAAACCCAACTCGACAAAATCGTAGCGCAAGTCCAACAACTACGCCGCCGCATCGCCGACCTGCCGGTGACGGAGAATGCGCACGTCTACAACGTCAAAGACTTCGGCGCAAAATGCGACGGCATCACCGAAGACCACACAGCCATCCAAGCCGCCATCGACGCCGCCGCAACAACAGGCGGCA
>JBJXEH010000129.1:0-3979 GCA_046153995.1 Micropepsaceae bacterium | reverse complement strand
TGATCGTGATCCCGCGCTCGCGCTCGATGTCCATGGAGTCGAGCACCTGCGCCTTCATCTCGCGCGCTTCCAACGCGCCGCAAAATTCGATCAAGCGGTCGGCAAGCGTGGACTTGCCGTGATCGATGTGGGCGACGATAGAAAAATTGCGGATGTGGCTGAGGTCGGTCATGAGAGGGGCAGGGAATACAGGGTGGCCTTAGCCCCGTCCAGCGGCAAAATGCCCGCATTTCCGCGCGTTTCAGCCCCTAATCCGAACGCCGCCGACGCCTGCGCCGAACCGCCCGCCGCTTCGCGGGTTTGCGGATGCGCCAACGCGTGCGCGCGCTGCCAAGCCCCTCGGCAATCGCAATCGAACGCGACACATGTCGGCGCTTACGCACACGGCCCCGAAAGCGCCGGTTGCGGTCGATCACAACGGACTCGTCCACGAGCACCGTCAACGTCTCGCCCGATCCGTCCGTCGCATCCGCTTCGCCCGACAAGGTGGACATCTCCGTCTCGCCGTCCTCGGCAACATCGATGACAAGCTCCGTCCCGCGAATCCCGATCGTGACGGCGGGCGTCGAAATCTTCACGCTCGCCTTCGGCAACGACCCGGAGAGGAAGCGGAACGCACCCTTGGTCAATGTGATCGCTTGCTCGCCGCTCGCCGCCACGGGGTCATAGACATATTTGTCGATCACGATTTTCGCGTTCTCGCCCAGCGTCAGCTTCGACCCGTCGGAGAACTTGACGACGAGCGCACTCTCCTCACCCGTCTCGACGACCTCGTTCATGTAGACGTCGTCTTCGAGCTCCATCTCGTCACGCGGCTCGGGCGCAATCGTCGACCAAGCATAGTTGACGATATCCTCGACGCCGCCGACACCGCTATCGTCGTCAGCCCGGGCCACGCCAACAACCGAAAGTGCAGCAGTCGCTATCAAACCTTCACGCCGCGTCAGTTTCATGTGCTTCCCTCGTTTCGAATAACTATGTCATGGTCCGCGAAGGCGGACCACCCACGACTTTCTGCCGCGGCGAAGCCCAAAGTCGTGGATGGTCCGCCTTCGCGGACCATGACAAAGTGGGGCGGATGGCGCGCAAATCACCGAAACAAGAAAACCTCAAAGACCTCTGGCCCGGCCAATCGGTCGAGCTGCTAAAGGCGCTGCACATCCTCACCCGCGATGGCGCGTTGAACGCCGACTCGCGCCGCAAGCTGAAGCAGGTGCTGCATCTGGTGCAGCTGCTGCGGCCACCCCTCGACCGCCTGTTCGAAACGCAGGAGCAACCACGCCTCGCCGACCTCGGCGCCGGCAAATCCTATCTGGGCTTCATCCTCTACGACCTGATCTTCTTGGCCAAGGGCAAAGGCGAAGTCGTCGCCGTCGAAACGCGCGGACCGTTGATGGAAGGCGCCGAGCGTCTGGCGCGCGAAGCCAACTTCGACCGCATGCGCTTCGTGGCCGGCGCGATAGCCGACGTGAAGCTCGACGGCAAGGTCGACATGGTGACCGCTCTCCACGCCTGCGACACGGCAACCGACGACGCGATCCGCTTCGCGCTGCGCCACGAAGCGCGCGTGGTGGCGCTCATTCCCTGCTGCCAAGCCGAACTCGCGCGGCACCTCGAACACGAAACCAAACACCCGCTGCACCAACTCTGGCGCCACCCCATCCAACGCCGGGAATTCGCGAGCAATCTCACGAACGTCATCCGAGCCCTCTACCTCGAAGCGCATGGCTACAAAGTCCGCGTCACGGAACTCGTCGGGCTCGAACACTCGCTGAAGAACGAGTTGATCCTCGCCGAGCGCCATCAACTCTCGAACGCGCAGGCGAAGGCTGAGCTGCTCGCGCTCTTGAAGCAGTTGCCAAAACATCCAGCGTTGGTGGAAGGCCTCTAACCCCTGGGAGCGCCTCCGTGGTAAACGTTGTGCCCTTGGAGGCCCCCATGAAATACGTCCGCATGCCGATCGAGATCGAGTCGCCGGAGGAGCAGGGCTACGACACGATCCGCTTCAACCTCTCCGAAAGTTCGATGCGGGATCGAAATGTTTCCGAACTGGGACTTGGCTTCGACGATCTGCTGTTGATGTACGGCGTGCACCGCGGCGCGCCGGGCCTACGTGCGCTCATCGCTCAGAATGCGGGCGTCACCGAGGCGGATGTCCTCACCACAGCTGGTGCAGCCGGCGCGCTCTTCATCATCGCGACGACGTTGCTCGACAAAGGCGACCACCTGGTCGTCGTGCGGCCGAACTACGCGACGAACATCGAAACCCCGCGCGCGATCGGTTGCGAGATCGCCTACCTAGACCTCAAATTCGAAGACGGCTTCCGCCTCGACGTCGATCGGCTCGAAGCGTTGATCCGGCCGAACACGAAGCTCATCTCCGTCACCACGCCGCACAACCCGACCGGCGTTACGCTGAGACACGCCGACCTGACGCGCCTTATCGCCATTGCCGAGGCACACAGCATCCATCTGCTCGTCGATGAAACCTACCGCGAGATGTCGTTCGTCCCGAAGCTCCCCGTCGCGGCATCCTTAAGCCCGCGCGCGATCAGCGTCGCCTCGATGTCGAAGTCCTACGGCATCCCCGGCATCCGCGTCGGCTGGATCGTGAACCGCGACGCGCAGTTGATGGAACGCTTCCTCGCCGCGAAGGAGCAGATCGGCATCTGCGGTTCCATCGTCGACGAACACATCGCCGAAGCCGCACTGAAACAAAGCGCGAGTTGGCTCACCTCTGTCGAGCGCACAAACCGCGAAGCGCTTGCCACCGTTGAATCCTGGCTCGCAAAAGAGACCCGCATGGAATGGGTCCGCCCAGAAGGCGGCTGCGTCTGCTTTCCCCGCATCAAGGCCGGCGCCAACATCGACATCGACCGCTTCTACCGCACGCTACAGGTCGACCACGCCACCGCCGTCGGCCCCGGCCACTGGTTCGAGCAGGACCGAAGATTTATGCGCATCGGCTTCGGCTGGCCGCTGGGACCCGAGCTTTCCGGCGGTTTGGCGGCGATTTCGGTGAGCCTCGACGCCGCACGGGCTTGAGGCGTTTGCACTTCGTTCGCCACTTTTTCCTATAGTGGCGGCCAGTTTTTGGGTGTTAGCTCGCTTAAAGAAAAACAAGACCCCGTGGGGTGGTCGCCTTGCAGAAGACAGCCGAACAAACCGAACCCGACGTCTTGCCCGCGCCAGAACCCGCGCACGCGAAGCCGAAACGCGTGGCCCCCGTGGTGCGCAAGGCAACCGCGCGTCCCGGCACGATCGAAGAGATCGAGCAGGGCCCGTCCGGCAAATCGATCGCCGCAGTGTTCGACTACGACGGAACGATGATCGCAGGCTATTCCGCGCTCGACGTCTTACAGGCGCGCATCATGCGCGGCCAAGTGAACGCGCAGGAGATGATCGGCCTCGCCACGCTTGGCGCTCGCGGCGTACTTGGCCTCGCGGGCTTCCGCGAGCTGATCGCGTTCACCGGCGCGAACTGGAAGGACCGCGACGCGCGCGAATTGATGATCGAGGGCGAGAAGCTCTTCAAAGCCAAGATCGCCGACCGCGTGTTCCCCGAAATGAAGCGCCGTCTGGAAGCACACAAGCGCAAGGGCCATACGATCATCCTGGCCTCCTCGGCGACCGAATTCCAAGTCGAGCCCGCCGCAAAATATCTCGGCATAGAGAACGTGATCTGCACGCGCTTCCAAACGATCGACGGCCGCTTGACCGGCAAGCCCGCCGGCGAACCGCTTTGGGGCGAGGGCAAGGCGAACGCCGTGAAAGCCTTCGCGCGCAAACACAAGATCGACCTCGACCGCTCGTTCGCCTATGCCGACGGTAACGAGGAAGTGCCGCTGATGACGACGGTTGGCAACCCGCGGCCGACGAACCCGCAACCGAACCTCGAACGCTTCGCCCGCGCGCACAACTGGCCGGTGCAAAAGTTCACAAGCCGCGGCCGCCCATCGCTCGAAACGATCGGCCGCAC
>JBJXEH010000128.1:0-9201 GCA_046153995.1 Micropepsaceae bacterium | reverse complement strand
CGCGGCGCCTATGCCGACGTGCTGGCCCGCGACCGCCACCCCGTCGTGGCATTGTTCCTAGATCTCCCGGCGCACGATGTCGATGTCAACGTCCACCCGGCAAAGACCGAGGTCCGCTTCCGCGACGCTGCCCTGATCCGCGGCCTGATCGTGAGCGCACTGAAAGCCGCGATCCACGCCGGTGGAACGCGCACGTCAACCACCGTCGCCTCCAGCACGCTCGATCGCTTCGCCTCCACGCAGACCTACGCGTTCGCCGAACCGCGCCCGAGCCCGGGACTGCTGCGCGAAGCGGCCGCCTTCTATGAACCGCCGCAGCGCGGGTTCATCGACGCCCCACCGCTCGTCCGCCCGCTCGACCAAACGCAACCAAGCAACGACCGCTTTCCCTTGGGTGTCGCCCGCGGCCAGCTGCACAACACCTACATCGTCGCGCAAACCGGCGACGGCATCGTCATCGTGGATCAGCACGCCGCCCACGAGCGATTGATGCTCGACCGCATGCAACGCGCAATCGCCGCCAAAGGCATCGAACGCCAAGCGCTGCTGATCCCCGAAGTCGTCGACCTCGACGGGCCATCCGTCGATCGGATCACGTCGCGCGTGGGCGAGCTAGCCGAACTCGGTCTCATCCTCGAACAATTCGGTGCCGACGCCGTCCTCGTTCGCGAAGTTCCAGCGCTGCTGAAAGGCGGCGACGTCAAAGGCCTAGTCCAAGACCTCGCCGACGAAATCGCCGAATACGGCGCCGGCTTGTCGCTGAAAGAGCGCCTCGACGAAGTCTGCTCGACCATGGCCTGCCACAGCGCGGTCAGGGCAGGGCGAAGCCTCACGCTCGAAGAAATGAACGCGCTCCTGCGCGAAATGGAGCAGACCCCCCTCAGCGGTCAATGCAACCATGGTCGGCCGACATATGTGGAACTGAAACTCGCTGATGTCGAAAAACTCTTCGGCCGCCGCTGACGGTCACCCGGCGTAGTACACGCCTGGCTTCCGCGGGAAGAACGGCGCCACCAGCTTGCTCGGCTTGAACGGTTTCCACGTGCCCCATTTCTGCGCGAGGCGGTCGGCGATTGCCCAGAGCGCTGGTGGGTGGAAGCCGAGGCCGATATGCGTCGAGCGTACTTCGACGTTTTCGCGGTTGTCGCCCTCGCGTTCGAGGCATGCGCGCCACGCGACGACGCCGTCTTGCTTCGTGTAGATCGCCGTCGCCGGAACGGGAATGGGCTCGGCAAGCTGTTCGATGCGCTCGGGGTTGCGCGGCACGTCCTCGCCAGTGATGAGTTTCCAAATTGCGCCGACGTTGTTCGCATTCGGATCGGCGAACGGACTACCGAGCGTGATCACCATCCGGATATCGTCCGGAACCTGCCGCGCGATCTCGCGCGCCATGATCCCGCCGCGGCTCCACCCGATCAGCGTGACCGCCGCGTTGTGCTTCGTCCTCAGCGCTTTGATCTGCGCGATCACGGCCGGCAAATCCTCGCCGGGTCTGCGCACGTTGCGGCCGCGGTTCCACCCCTGCACGTCGTAACCGAGCAGCGACAAATACCGCCTAAGCAGCAACGTCGACCGGTCGTCCGCGCCAAACCCCGGCAGCACCACCACGCCATGCTTCCGCCCGCGCGGCGCGGTCAGCAAGAACGGCGCCGCTATAAACAGCGTCGGGATGTCGATTAGCCCGCGCGGTTCTAAAAACAACAAGCGCCGGGGCGGCGGTGAAATCGGCTCGTCGGTCATGAGGCGAGTTTACGCCACCGCAGGCGTCAGCAACACCACCTTCGTATCGCCATAAGTCCGCTCGTCCAGTGCCGAAAACCTCGCAGGCATCACGAACGCTTCGTCCGCCGCCATCTCGGCCACGATGAGCGCCTTCGCCCCCAGCCACCCGCCGTCTCGCGCACTCGCGAGTGCCAGTTCGGCGAGCCCTTTGCGATATGGCGGATCGAGGAACACGAGGTCGAATGGCCCTCCGGCGTTTCCCGGCATGTCGCCCAGGACCGTCGCATCGCGCCGCCAAATCTTGGTGGCACCCGTCGCGTGTGCGGCTTCGACGTTGCGACGGATCAACCCGCGGCTTTCGAAGTGATCGTCCACGAAGAGCGCATAGGCCGCTCCACGCGAAAGCGCCTCCAACCCCAACGCGCCCGTGCCCGCAAAGAGGTCGAGTACCCGCGCGCCCTCGACCTGGAACCCGATCCCGAAATCGTTGTGTGCGAGCACATTGAACAGTGCCTCGCGCACGCGGTCCGACGTCGGCCGCACCCGCCCGTCCTTCGGCGTGGCGAGCGACAGACCCCGGTGCTTGCCCGCAACGATCCGCATTAAGCCCAGCCCACGCCCTTCTTGATGCCGAGTTGGTCGCGAAACACCTTGGCCGGAATCTCGTCGGCGTCGCCTTCTTTCAGCTGCCCCAGATGGAACGGCCCGAAGGTCACCCGGATAAGCCGGTTCACCTTCACCCCGATGTGCTCCATCAGCCGGCGCACTTCGCGGTTCTTGCCTTCTTTCAGCGCAAGCGTCGCCCACGCGTTTCCGCCCTGCTGCCGGTCCAGTTTCGCCTCGATAGGGTGATATTTGACGCCGTCGATCTCGATGCCCTTGAGCAGCCGGTCGAGATCGGCCTGCACCAACTTCCCGAACACGCGAACACGGTAACGCCTGATCCACCCGCTCGACGGCAGCTCCAACTTGCGCGCGAGCTCGCCGTCGTTCGTGAGCAGCAGCAACCCTTCCGAATTGTAGTCGAGCCGTCCGATCGAAATCACCCGCGGCATGCCCGAAGGCAGGTTCTCGAACACAGTCGCGCGCCCCTTCTCGTCGCGGTGCGTGGTAACGAGGCCCTTGGGCTTATGGTAGCGAAACAGCCGCACCCGCTCCGGTTCCTTCACCGGCTTTCCGTCAACGGTGATCTTCGCCCCCGCCTTAACCTTGAACGCAGGCGTCGAGAGCTTCTCGCCGTCCACCGTCACCCGCCCCTCGGCAATCAAACGCTCAGCATCACGGCGCGAGCAAACGCCCGCCCTCGCCAACACTTTCGCGATCCGGTCGCCGTCGTTCCCTTCTTTCTCGCTCATCCCCTATTTGTGTCATGGTCCGCGAAGGCGGACCACCCACGACTTGCCGATCGTTGCGCGGCAGAAAGTCGTGGGTAGTCCGCCTTCGCGGACCATGACAGTTAAGGGGCAGGATGACCGCTACTGACGATCGCTGGATGGATGTCGCCCTCGCTGAGGCGGAGGCTTCGGCCGTGCGCGGCGAGGTGCCGGTGGGTGCCGTGCTCGTGGGCCCGAATCCCGGCGAGATGCTGGCCTCCGCCGGCAACATGATTGTCGAGGCGAAGGACCCGACGGCGCATGCCGAGATGCTGGTCATCCGTTCCGCGGCCAAGCGCCTCGGCAACGAACGCCTCGTCGGCGCGACGCTTTATGTGACACTCGAACCCTGCGCGATGTGTGCGGGTGCGATCTCGTTCGCCAGGATCAAGCGCCTCGTCTACGCGGCAGCAGACCCCAAAGGTGGCGCGATCGCTCAGGGTCCGAAATTCTTCGAGCAACCGACGTGCCACCACCGCCCCGAAGTTACGCGGATGGAAGGCGACACCGAAGCGAAGGCGGCCGAGCTTCTCCGCGCCTTTTTCCGTGCGCGGCGTTGATCTTGCCCCTGGAGGCTGAGCGGGGGCCCCGCTAAGGTCCCGCCATTCGTCATTCGATTGGAGGACCAACATGAACTTCGATTACACGCCCCGGCAGAAGGAATGGATGAAGCGCGTTGGCGACTTCATGGACAAATTCGTTTACCCGGCGGAGAAAACCTACAACGACCAGATGACGGAGGCCCGCGCGAAGGGCAACCCTTGGATCGTCGTGCCGGTCGTCGAGGAACTGAAAGCGAAGGCGAAGGGCCAAGGGCTTTGGAACCTGTTCTTGAACGAGAGTTCGCACGGCGCGGGCCTCACGAACCTCGAATACGCGCCGCTTGCCGAATTGATGGGCGGCGTCGGGTTCGGGTCGGAAGTGTTCAATTGCTCCGCGCCGGACACCGGAAACATGGAAGTGCTGGAGCGTTACGGCAACGAATGGCAGCAGAAGAAGTGGCTGAAGCCGCTGCTCGACGGTGAAATCCGCTCGGCGTTCATCATGACGGAACCTGAGGTCGCGTCCTCCGACGCTGCAAACATCCGCACGCGCATCGAGCGTCAGGGCGACCACTACGTCATCAACGGCCGCAAGTGGTGGTCGTCAGGCGTGGGCGACCCGCGCTGCAAGATCATGATCGTGATGGGCAAGACGGACCCAAACGCGGACAAATATCGGCAGCAAAGCCAAGTGCTTGTCCCGATGGATGCGCCCGGCGTGAAGGTGCTGCGCATGTTGCCGGTGTTCGGTTACGACGACGCGCCGCACGGTCACGCCGAGATACTATTCGAGAACGTGAAGGTGCCGGTCGAAAACATCCTGTTGGGTGAGGGCCGCGGCTTCGAGATCGCGCAAGGACGGTTAGGGCCCGGCCGCATCCATCACTGCATGCGCACGATCGGCACCGCCGAACGCGCGCTGGCGTCGATGTGCAAGCGCCTGATGACGCGCGAAGCGTTCGGCAAGCGCATCTCGGAACATTCGGTTTGGGAACAGCGCGTGGCCGAAGCGCGGATTAACATCGAAATGTGCCGCCTGTTGACGCTCAAAGCCGCCGACATGATGGACAAGGTCGGCAACAAGGTCGCCCGCACGGAAATCGCGATGATCAAAGTTGCGGCGCCGCGCATGGCGTTGAAGATTATCGACGACGCGATCCAAGCTTGGGGCGGCGCCGGCGTCACGACCGACAGCGGTATGGCACGTCTCTACGCCGGCCAGCGCACGCTGCGCTTGGCGGACGGCCCCGACGAAGTCCACAACCGCACGATCGCGCGGCTGGAGTTCGGCAAGTACTCCAACCAACTCCGCATGGAAGCGGCGGAGTAGGAACAAAAGAAATCTCACACAAAGATACAAAGTTACAAAGGGCGCGCCGCAGGGCGCGCCTTTCGCTTTCGGAAGGTCATCGTTCCGCCACGTTTTGCTGGCTGATTTTCCTTGGAGGCCGGCAATGAAGAACATTGAACTGCTTGCGTGAAAGGCGATCAACTGTGGCTTTGCGATTCACCGTGACCTTGGTCCGGGACTGCTTGAGTCCGTGTACGAATCCCTACTTTACCGGTCTCTTGAGCTCGACGGATTGCGGGTGGAGCGGCAAAAGCCAATCTCTTTCGAGTACAACGGCGTCCGGCTCGACGAAGGTTTTCGTGCTGACTTATTGATCGAACGTCAACTGCTGGTCGAGCTGAAGTCGGTTGAAAAACTGGCACTTGTTCATATGAAGCAGACGTTGACCTACTTGCGCTTGTTGGACTTACCACTTGGATTGCTGATGAACTTCGGCGCTGCAACGTTCAAGGAAGGCGTGCTGCGAATTCTGAATACGAGGTCCGACTTGTCTCAGATCGAGGTCTGGGTCCCACCGGCTCAATAGCAACCCTTTGTACCTTTGTATCTTTGTGTGAATATCTTTCTTGCCTAAGCCGCGCGTTGGGTGTTGGGGGTGCGTAGCGGCAGTGTCACGGTCACTGTCGTGCCGTGGCCGAGTTTGCTTTCGAGGGTGAAGTTGCCGCCGTGGAGTTGCGTCAGCGATTTGACTAGCGCGAGGCCTAAGCCCGAGCCGCCATGCGCACGTGCTGGATCGTTCGTCGCTTGCTCGAACGGCCGCGCGAGCCTGGGCAAAATGTCGGCGGGAATGCCGACGCCGGTATCGGCGACGGTGAGTTGCATGCGCTCGCCCGCAATCGCCGCCGCAATTTCGATCCGCCCGCCTGCGTCCGTGAATTTGACCGCGTTCGACACCAGATTGAGCAGGATCTGCTTGAAGGCGCGCGGGTCGGCGAAGAGCCGCAAGCCGGCCGGCTCGACCCGCGTCGTCAGCGTCACGCCCCGGCTATCAGCGCGCATCGATAGCAGCCTTACGCACCCTGCGATCGTATCGCCGACTGAGAAATCTTCGGGGTACAGGTCGAACTTGCCCGCCTCGATCTTCGACATGTCGAGCAAATCGTTGATGAGGTCGAGCAGCAAGCCGCCCGATTCGTTGATCAGGCGCGCATAGTCCGTGTAGCGGTCGTTGCCGATCGGTCCGAACATTTCGCGCGCGAGAATATCCGAGAAGCCGATGATAGCGTTCAGCGGCGTGCGCAGTTCGTGACTCATGTTGGCGAGGAAGCGCGACTTTGTGTGGCTTGCGAACTCCGCCCGTTCGCGCGCGGCATGCAGGGCCTCTTCGAAGTCTTTGTGCTCCGTGATGTCGCGCGAGATCGAAATTGCGCCCAGATGCGCGTCCGTCGCTTGGTCGAACACGAAGCGTACGCGCGTTTCGCACCAGATATAGCGCCCGTCGTTGTGGCGCATGCGATAGGTTAGCGTCGCAGTCTTGCGATTGTCACGCGCCTCCAGCAGCACGCGCTGGACCATCGCCAGGTCGTCCGAATGCACGCGCGTGTAGGGGGGCTCGTTCAAGAAGGTCTCCGGCTCACAGCCGAGCAGCGATTTCACTGCCGGTGAGGCGAAGAGAAACGCGCCGTCCTTGCCGTGCCGGATGATCATGTCAGTCGCTTCTTCCGCGACGAAACGGTAAGCGGCTTCGCGATCCTTGATTGTGCGTTGCGCTTCGACCTCGGCCGTCACTTCGCGCACCACGCCGATCACTGCGACGACCTTTCCGGTCTCGTCGCATTGGATGTCGCCGTGTGTGTCGAACGTGCGCTCGGGCTCGTCCGCGTTCCAGGATCGCGAGCGGTAGTGGAAGGGCTTGCGTCCCTTGATCGCCTCGGCGACAGCAGTCGCGATCGGCATACGGTCTTCCGGATGGATGCGCTCAAGCAAGAATTGGCTTGCGGGAGAAACCTCGGCCGGGTCGAGCCCCAGCATGGTGTAGAAGCCTGGCGACCAATGCACAGTGCCGTCGGTCAGCTGGTGACGCCAATAGCCGATGCCTGCCGCGCGCTCGGCCAGCGCGAAATGCGCCCCAAGCTCGAGCAGCTGCACGGCAGGTTGTTGCGCCGGATTGAGCGACATGGTCCCTGGTTCACGCGACACGAACGCAGCGTACGGCTATTGCGTAAATTTGCGTTGAGTAACAGTGCTTAAGTGCGGGTTAATTCCGCCTTCAAGCGGGCTCGTGCGCCAGGCGCCAAGCGTGTTCAGCAAGGAATTGGCAAGTATTGCCGAACGTTGCCGCGTTCGCGGAACTCGCGTTGCCGTCGAGCCCGCGCTTGTAAACGCCTTGCGCGATCGAGGCCAAGCGGAACACCGAGAAGCTCAAATAGAACGGCCAGTTCTCGATCCTGTCGCGGCCCACGCGTTCGCAGTATTTCGAAACGTAGGCCTGTTCGGTTGGAATGCCGGTCGCCACGAAGTCGACACCGACGAGCCCGCCTTGCCGCGGATTCTGCACGCGGTAGCCCATGCAGTTGTAGGCGAGGTCGGCGAGCGGATGGCCGATCGTCGAAAGCTCCCAGTCCAGAACCGCGATCATCCGTGGTTCCGTCGGGTGGAAGACCGAATTCTCAAGCCGGTAGTCGCCATGCGCGATCGAAACGCTGTCGTCATGCGGGATGTTCTTCGGCATCCACTCGATCAGCTTTTCCATGTCCGGGATGTCGTCGGTTTGCGCGGCCCGGTACTGCGTGATCCAGCGCGCGATCTGCCGGTCGAAGTAGTTGCCGGGTTTGCCGAAATCGCCGAGGCCCACGCGCGCGAAATCGACCTTGTGCAGCCGCGCCAGCCCGTCGTTCATGGAGTCGTAGATCGCGGCTCGCTCCGCCGGTGCCAAGTCCAGCAACTGCGGATCGCGGAAGATGCGGCCTTCCAAGAAGTCCATCACGTAGAACGCGGTGCCGACGACACTTTCGTCCTCGCACAGCACGTGCATCGTGGGCACCGGAACGTCCGTCTGCGCCAACGCCTTCATGATCCGGTATTCGCGGTCGACCTGATGCGCACTTTTGAGCAACTGCCCCGGCGGCTTCTTGCGCATCACGTATTTGCGTCCGCCAGCGGTAAGCAAGAACGTTGGGTTCGACTGCCCGCCGCCGAACTGTTGCACGGAGAGCGGGCCCTCGAACCCCTTCATGTTGGCCGCGAGATAACGCTCCAGGGTTGCCTCGTCGAAGCGGTGCGCCGTGCGAACGGGGCCGGGTTCGAAGCTCATGGCGCTTTAGTCCTTCGCGCCCGCGCGTTTTGCGTATTCCCAGCCTAGGTCGCCGAGGGGCCGGACTGCCGCTGCCATCGTCGCCGCGTGCGCGCTCGACGCGGTTCCGTCGCGGACCCGTCCGGCGATGCCTTGCAGGATGCCGCCGATGCGGAAGAAGTTGTAGGCGAAATAGAAGTCGAGATTCTCGATCCCCGGCCGTCCGGTCCGCTTGCAGTACATTGCGACGTACTCAGCTTCGGTCGGGATGCCGAGCGCCTTCAAGTCCGCGCCCGTTAAACTGCCGGTTCCGCCGCCGGTGCCGCCGGGTGGCATGCGCCATTGCATGATGTGATAGGTGAAATCGGCGAGCGGATCGCCGATTGTCGAAATCTCCCAGTCGAGTACGGCGAGCACGCGCGGCTCGGTCGGGTGCAGGATCATGTTGTCGAGGCGGTAGTCGCCGTGGACGATCGCGGCCCGCTCGCCAGGTGGAATGTGCTCGGGCAGCCAGGCCATTAGTTTGTTCATCGACGGAATTGATTCGGTCTCCGACGCGACGTACTGCTTGCCCCAGCGCGAAATCTGCCGCGCGAAATAGCTGCCGGGCTTGCCGAAGTCGCCGAGTCCCAGCTTTTCATGGTCGAGTTGGTGCAGCTTCGCCAGCGTCTCGTTCATGGCGTCGTAGATTGCAAAGCGCTGCTTCGGCTCCAGACCGGGGAGTTGCGGCTCCCAGATGACCCGTCCTTCGACGCACTCCATCACATAGAACATGGTGCCCGCCACGCTTTCATCCGTGCACAGAACGTAGGGCTTGGGCACCGGAATGCCGGTCGGATAGAGCGCGGAGATGATGCGGAACTCGCGGTCCACCGCATGCGCCGACGGCAGCAGCTTGCCGGGTGGCTTACGGCGCAACACGTACTTCGTTTTTGGGGTCACCAACTGGTAGGTCGGGTTCGACTGCCCGCCTTTGAACTG
>JBJXEH010000127.1:0-17358 GCA_046153995.1 Micropepsaceae bacterium | reverse complement strand
TGGAGCTTTCGGCGATTTGAACAGGCACATGATCTTCTAACCTCCATGCGTATTGAAGAAACGCGGCGCCGGTCGCGCCGAAGTCCGGCACGCGGCACTCGCAGACAAAACCCAAACGTTCGAGCAGGCGGATCGCGTCCGCATGCCCTTCCATGGTGCGGCACTCGGCGCGGGCGTAGCCCTTCGCCAGCAATGCCGGCCGTGCTTCGCGAATGCCCCAGCGCACGACGGCGCGGGCGACGCGGAACCAGTTGTCCGTCGCCATCAGCGAAGCGGCGACTGCTTTCGGCGTCAGGCGGTGGAACGACACGATCGCCGCGAGCGTGCCGTCGTGGACAAAGGTGCGCGCGAGCACGGCGGGGCTCGCAAAGGCGTTGGCCGCCGACTCAGGGTCGATCCCGAGTTCGGCCAGTTCAACCGCGTCGCGCGCGCGAAGGCGCCCCATGATCGATCGGGCGGCTTCGTGCATGCGATTTTCCTCAAGCGTCAAGATCTGTGACTGCGGTTACGGGCCTTTGCCGCAACATGTCTGCGGCTTTCGACGATCGCAGTGTGCCAGCGGTCACAGCTTCGACTGGGCCTATTCAGCTAGCTTGCGCGCTTCATCCAGCGTTCAGGCGGGCGGCATCAGTTTCCGCGGCACCCGAACACGGGGACAGAGAGAGAAACCAGGAGAGAAGTCATGATGAAGAAACTAACCATTGCCGCGGGCTTTGCCGCGATGTCGGCCACGATGGTCGCCCCGGCGCAGGCCGCGTGGGTGCAGATCGCCGAACGGATCGTCACCGACCGGTTCGACGTCGACAACATCGTGTTGCCGGGGCCGGTGCGGTTCACCCGCGTGAAGGTCTGCGTGTACAACAACCCAGTCCACTTCTACGACATGGACGTCTTCTTCGCGAACGGCGGACACCAGGACGTCACGCTGCGCCAGCGCCTGAACAACGGCGAATGCACGCGCAACATCGACCTCAAAGGCGGCGCGCGTAACATCAACCGCATCAAGTTCAAGTACGAGGAAGACAGCTGGTTCCTGGGCCGCGCGGTCGTGCGCGTCTACGGCGAACTCTAGCCCACACTTCCGTTCGTAAAGCGGCCGCCTGCACATTCGTGCGGCGGCCGTTTTCTTTGGCGGGCAACAAAAAACCGGGCGTCTTCGCGCCCGGTTGACCCTTTTCCCCCTATAGGGAGAATGAACGCCGAATATCGCCGAAAACGCCGAACGAAACAATTCGTATATTTGACGCACACAGCCTGTCGCACCCCGTGACAATTGTCACCCTCGACCATACATATGCAGCGAAATCGAGTTCGCCTTGCATCCCGTACATGCGTTTTCGTGAACGGCTTTTGGGGAGGAGCAATGTCTCGGTTGTTCGGCTCGTGGCGGGGACTCCGCTGGCTGGCCTTTCTGTTTTCGCTTGGTATCGACGCTTACATCTTTCACATCTCGGACCCGTTCACGCCGCTCAGCTTCATGACGAGCGGCATCGCGGCGGCGATCCTGTTCTTCCTGTTCCTCGAAGTCGCGCGCTCCATGAAGGGACGCAGCCGTATCCGGCAAGCGCTCGACGATCACGAGCGGGTGACGTACCAGGTGGGGCGGCACGTGCTGGCGCTGTTGCGCAACATCGCCAAAGACCCGCTCGCCTACACCGCGATTTGGTTTCCGGTATGGATTGCGATCTTTTCGACCGCTGCGATCAAGTGGTTTCTGTTTAAAGAGTTTTTCAACGCGCCGCCGGAGTTCGGCCTGCCTTGGTTAACCTTGGCACAGTATGCGTGTGCGGGGTATCTGCCGCTGTTGATCGCGCTGCCCTTCGTTCTTGAATATGTCAGCGAGTGGACGAGCCACCAGTACGTTTTGGCTGTCGATACGAAGTCCTACGATCCGCGCCTGCTGATACATTCCGGCGTGTTCGACTATGATTTGGAGACCGTGTCGGTCGAACGTACCGTGACGACGCACCTGTTCCAGACATGGTGGCAGGCGATGATCGGGATCGGCAATGTGGAGCTGCGCGAAACCGCGGGCGGCGAAGGCGAAACGCTTGTCGATGTGTGGAAGCCGCGGGTGCTGGAAAAGAAGATTCGCGGTGCCGTCAAAACCTCGCGCCGGCGTGGGGATTAATGCCGAAGCGGCCGCGTTTTTTTGTCTACGTTCTGGGTTCGGCGGGCAAGGGTGGCGTCAAGACCTATGTCGGGTGGACGCTGGACGTCGCGCGCAGGCTGGCGCAGCACAATGCCGGCAAGGGGGCGAAGTCCACGCGCGGGCGCGTATGGGTGCTTCTCCATACCGAGACTTGCCGTAGCCGCAGCGATGCGATGAGCCGCGAATGGTACTTGAAGCGCGACCGGGCGTTTCGAAAACGCCTGGCCGCGGCTTTAAGGTAACTTTCCGCTATTCGGCGGGAGCGGCGATGCCTTCCGCGTTGGTCGTAGCGGGCTCGACCGCAGCGATGTTTAGCGCCTGGATTAGCCCCAGAAGCTCGCGCCGCGGTGCATTCGCCATGCCATAATAGGCACGTACGAGTTCGTAGGTCTCTTTCGCGTCCATTGGATCTTCGGCGCCCTCACCGTGGCCGCCGTCCATCCCGCCGTAGAAAAATGAGATCGGCACACCCAATGCGCGAGCGATTTCCCAAAGCCTCGCCGCGGAGATGCGGTTGGCGCCGCTTTCGTACTTTTGTACCTGCTGAAAGCGGATGCCGATCGCCTCAGCCAAGTTCTGTTGTGTCATTCCTGTCAGCCAACGACGATGACGCACGCGTTGACCGATATGCAAGTCGACTGGATTTTTCATACCCCTACCCAATTGGTTCGGCCCATTACTGTCCCCAAATTCTGGCCGCACCTGGCACCATGCTTACGGCACATGAACGTACGCTGACAATTCCGGGGGGATCACAGTTGCGGTATGATTTTCCCAATTCGTGATCGAGCGCACACGTTCAATTTTGACCACAAACAACCCGCGCACGAGGTGCGCTTGGGGACAAACATCGCATGCGTGAGTGCGGGCATCGCGCGCGTGAACGCTAGAACAGGTCGCGCAACCGCAAGGCGACGACCTGCGTATGCCGTTCGCGTAGAATGGTCAGTCTGACTTCCGTGCCAGGTGCACCATCGCGCAGGCGGTCACGCACGTTGCCTAGCGACATCGAGGCGGCAGCGGCTCCGTCTACGGCTGTGATCGTGTCCCCCTCTCTCAATCCGGCCAGCGCCGCGGGCGAACGCTCTACGACATCGACGACGCGAAACCCGCCACGGGCTTGGTTTATCCAAAGGCCGGAGCGGTCATAGGCGTCGCGTTCCTGAGTGCGTGCGGCGGGTGCGAAGTAGACTTGCTGGCGTGGGTAATCGAACGTGACCGTGAAGCGTTTCAGCAGGCCGCTGCCGATACTGCCCGATGGCGCTGCATGCGAAAGGATGCCTTGCGTCTGACGCGACATATCGACCACGACATCGTTGACGGCGATTGTGCCCAAACGGACACGCTTGACCCGCGCAACGGTGCCGCTCGACGGGCCACCCAAGCCCCAACCGGTGACGGTTTCGATCGACGGCTTGAACCTGCCGCGAAGCCCATGGCGAAGAACGAATGGGCCGTAGAGGCCGACCGACATGCGCGAGCCCGTGTCGATGTCGAACGCGGCTTTGATGCCGTCAATGTCGCCTTCGATCTCGGGCACCGTGCCGTTGAAGACGAAGGGAACGGGTGTGCCCGCGCCGTCCGCGCGCCAGACGGCAGGGTCGCTTAGCGTGACGGTCTGGGCGTCGTAGTCGACCTTGGCGACCAGGCGCTTGAAGATTTCGTAGCCGATCATGCCGTGGAACGGCAGGCCTTCGATTTCGCTTAGGCTCTCAAGCGGCACGACGGCGAACAGCTGGTTCTTGAAGCGCACGTTGCCCACGGCCATCGTGTCGATCCGGGTGAACGCGGCGGCTTCGCTGGCGTCGCCCGAGCCCCAGACGCGCGCATCGCCCACCGGGCGCAGACGCAATGCACGGGCAACTGTTGGCGTGATGACGTTCGAGGCGCCGGTGTCGAGCAGCAGCGCGAACGGCCGGCCGTTCAGTTTCACGTCCACATAGATGTGGTTGTTGACGAAGCGGAACGGCTGCACGGACTCGCGTGCGCCTCGCCCGAACGCGAAGTCCGGCTTGGGCGGCGGCGGGATCGCGAAGTCGGCCTCGGCGGGGTTCAACTCCACCTTCGTCACCACGCGCTCCGTGCCAAAGGCCGCTGCGGCGTTCGACGTGCGAATGCGGTGGGCGATCAGCAGGCCGCCGATGGGGCGGTAGTCCTCATAGCTCGTCGTGCGGGTTTCGGTGGCGCCGACTTCGATCACGCGGTCCAGCATCTTCGTTTGCGCGTCGAACCAGAGTTCAAACGGCAGGCCGCCTTGTGGTGCGACTTCCAACGCTTCCTTGACGCGCGACCGGAACAGCTGAATCCGGAAGCCGACGCGCGCTGGCCCGGTTCGTGCGGGATACCAATAGCCGAGCGCGTTGCGGTACTGCGCCGAGACGGTTTGCGCCCGGCGGTCGCCGCCTTCGGGGACGGTGACGATGCCCGCGGTATCTTGGAGCCACGTGCGGCGGCCGTCGAAACCCTCCGCCCCCGACATCGGCCCCAGCTTGAAGCGCGTGACGGTGCGGCCGGTCACCACGTCGGTCAGCGTCGTGCCGGTGCCTTCGAGGCCCGCTTGGCGCAGGCGATAGGTGATGCGGATCGCGGTGAGCTTGTCGAGCGCGGCACCGCCGGCGGCAGCTTTCGTTTGCGCGGTCACCGTCTGCAGATCGCGCGCGGCAGCGGCTGTGCAAAGCGCAAGCAGCAGAAGTATGCTTGCGATCGCGTGCGCCGGCGTCATCGATGTTTTCTTTGCGGCAAATGGCACAGCCGGCACAGTGGCACATATGTGCCGGTTGTGCCATTCAGTCCGGCAACAAGGCGCTCAGGAAACGCAACGTGTTTTCGCCCGCAACCTTGCGGATTTCTTCTTGCGTGAACTTTGCCTTCAGCATGGCGTCGATCAGGGCTGCCGACTCGGACGCGTCGAATCGCACCGTCGTCGTGCCATCGTAGTCGCTTCCCAACGCCACGTGATCCACGCCGATCAGGTCGATTGCGTAGCGCAGCGATTTCACGACGCCGGCCGGTGTCGTGTCGCACACGGCGCCGTCCCAATAGCCGATGCCGATGAGGCCGCCTTTCGCTGCGATCGCGCGCATGTGTGCGTCGCTCAAATTGCGGGACGACTTGCAGGCGCCGCGCACGCCCGTGTGCGACACGACCACGGGCTTGGTCGCGATCTGCAGCACGTCGTCCACGATCTTCTCGGACGCATGCGCGAGGTCGACGATGATGCCCGCTTCTTCCATTGCGTGGACGGTTTGCACGCCGAACGGGGTTAGGCCGCCTTTGCTCACGCCGTGAAGCGAGCCGCCCAGGTCGTTGTCGAAGAAGTGCGTGAGACCGATCATGCGGTAGCCGGCGTCGTTCAGCTTCTGCAGATTGCCGAGATCACCCTCGAGTGCGTGCGCGCCTTCGATGGCGAGCAAGCCGCCGACGACCGCTTCGCCCTTCGCGCGACGCGCCATCAGGCTTTTGAGATCGCCGCGCGAACGGATGGTCATCAGCGCTTTCGGATCGCGCTTGGCCGCGTCGTTCAGTTTCTGCGCCTGATAGAGCGCGCGTTCGAGCAGACTGTTCCACGTCTTCAGCGGCCAAAGCTGAACCTTCACCAGCAACGCGATCTGATCGCTGTCGCCCTTCGTCTTGTCGTAGTTCTGACCCTCTGGCGACTTCGTGACGGCGGAGAACACCTGTAGCGCAAAGCGGCCTTCCAGAAGACGCGGGACATCGACGTGACCGATCGTGCCGCGCGCCAGCACGTCGCGGTTCCAGAGCAGGGTGTCCGAGTGCAGATCGGCGAGATCGAGGCGCGCGTGTAGCGCTTTTGCTTCGGCGGTAATCTTGTATGGCGCGTGGGGCACGACCTTGTTCAGCCCCGCCTCAACGATCGGCGGCGCGGCCACCAAAGCGCCTGCGCTGACCAGCAGCAGCACAATCACGATCCCGGTCAGCCAGCGCAGCATGTGTGGTCCCTCTCGACGGCACTTTAAAGCAGTTTTCGGGCGCACGCGCCACGCGGTCAGGATTTGCTGGGAGCCTCATCTCGTACGCTGTCCCTCATCCGTCACTGCGGGCCCGATGGCCCGCAGTGCCACCTTCTCCCGTCTCGCGACGGGAGAAGGGTAATCCGGTTCTAAATTTTATGCGCTGCATTACCCTTCTCCCGTTGAATAACGGGAGAAGGTGGCGCGGCGCGTAGCGCCGTGACGGATGAGGGACAATGTGTGCGGGGTGGCGCTACTTCTCTTTCAATTTGCCTCAACGCAGCGGGTCGTAGTCGCTGTCGGCCGTAGTTGGGGCGGTGCGGGCGTCTTCGGGGCTTGCGGCGGCGCGGAGCATCATCAGGCCTATGCGGGTCGCCGAGAGAAGGTCGTCGCGTTCTTTGACGATGAGGCCGTCTTTGCGGTGGTAGAGGCGGAATTCTTCGAACCACTCGCTCAAATGCGCGAAGACTTTCAAGCGGCCGGTCTTCATGCGGTCGAGCATTGCCATGACGCCTGCTTCCAGCCCGATGCCGCCGTCGCCGTGCGTCGCGTGGGCGCGCAGCATGTTCAAGCCTTGCGCGCGGTACTGCGCCGCCAACGTGTCGCCGGAACCTTTGTCGTGCTGCATGCCATCGTGCGGCCACGCCCATTTGAAGCGCGGCCCCCAAGGTCTGAGCGCCGCGGCGTGGACGACCGGCGTTTGCTCGCGCACGCGGTAGGCGTTCGTCACGTAGACGCAGTCGGCGTCGCGGTCCCAGGCGAGCTTCACGGCTGCGAACGGATGGTCCCAGCCGAAGTCCATCGCGCCGATCAATGCCCAGTGCGGCGGGACTTCGAAAGCGTCCACGCGGATGTCGCTTTCGGCGACGGGGAACACGCGGCCGCTCCCTAAGATGGGCACGCCGTTGGCGCGGGCTTCGCGTTCGTGCTCCGGGAAGGCGGCCACGATGCGCGCGCGTTCTTCGGGGGCGATGTGTTCGGCGTCTTCGATCGTCATGTTGACGTCGGCGATGCCTTCGCCGCCGCGCATCAGGCGGGTGACGACTTCGCTTAGGCCTTTGAGCGGCGTGAATGTCGTATAGATGAAGCCGCGCGTGGCGACGAGACGGGCGAGCGCTTCGCCGTAGATGCCGGCGGGCGGTTCCTCGTCGCACCAGATGACGTGCTTCGCGGTTCCCTGCCAGGACTCGCGGCCTTGGTCGTAGCGCTTGAAGCCGAGCCGGGAGAAGCCGCCGGACTCATGTTTGACCAGCACCGTGTCGACGAGATCGGCGACGCCGCGCCCGCGTTTGATTTCGCCCAACGCATCGGCCGGGATCGCGCCGGTGCCCCAATGCGCGACGGGGCCGAGTAGAGCGCGCTGCGGGTTGTCGCGCGTGGTTTCGCCGGTGTCGCACGCGGCCCACGCGTCGATCATGTGGCCGAAGCGGTGGCCTTGCCACCAGTCGGGATAGCGGCCGGTTAGGTGTATCGCCAGTTCCATGGCGCCAGCGTGCGTTTTGCCTTGCTGGTTTCCGGCGCGCAGCAGGCGCTCGCCGGCGCCCGCGCTCAGGTCATGAAACAGCTTCTGCTTCGGATAAGGACGATAGCGGTCTAGCTTGTCCTCGTTCAGGCGACGGTCCTTCTCCGCCGCCAGCTGCTTCTTGATCTCGTATAGCGTCGGTAACGAAGGCCATGGCGCTATCGAGTTGGACATTGGTGAGGCTCCTCAATGTTGTTTCGGGGGGCGGCGCGTCGGCGGTCAGGGACATGACGGCGCGGAGATAAGCGGAGGGGTCTTTTTCGCGGAGCTTGTCGATCGCTTCGGCGCCTTTGCGCTCGAAGTCGGCGGCGATGACGGCGACGACTTGCGCCGCCAACGTTCGGCGCAGGCGCGCGGTTTCATCGGTCATGTGAGGGTTCCAAATGCGAAAAGCCCGGCCGCTTTCGCGGTCCGGGCGGATTTCCACCAATAGGGAGAATTGACGCCGAATATCGCCGAAAACGCCGAAAAAGTCAAGAGGAATTTTTCATCCTGACTTATATCCGCGGCGTTTCTATTGAGCCAGCAGGTCGCACCCAACCTGTCGCAGGCGCGATTTTCTCCTTATATTTAGCCGTACATTAGTTGACGCGTGCGATTTGCCGCTTGACTTAGCAATTGCTTTTGCTTATATTATGTGCTTGCTGAAGAAGTGATATCCCGCATGTCTTCTGCGCCTGTAGCCCCCTCCCCCACCAAAGCCACGCTTTACACGGCGACCTCATACATCTGCGACCGGGAAACCCGCGAGCTTGGCGAGGACTACCCGGAGCTACGAAGAATCGCGCGCGCCTACCGGCTGCTCGAACACCGCCTAACCGCGGCGCAGGCCCGCTTACGCGCCCAGCGATCGCTCTCAAGCGTCATGGACTTCAGCCTGGCGCTGGCCGACGCCAGCCACGACGCAAGCTTGGGCTCGACCGTGTCCCTGGCGCGCGATGCGTTCGTCGAAGCGCGCGTCGTTAAGATGACCCGGCCTTGAAAACTGCCGCCCGATTGTGCTGAAGCGCCGTCCTTTTCTGACGTTGGATCACAGGCGCGTGACACGGCCGCACAAGCTGCGCCTACCCGTGCTATGGCTCCAAGCGAACCGATGCGAGGCGATGGTTTGCGACTGATCCGGTTTTTTCTGTTGGCCTGTTTACTGCTGGCGACCGGAACGGCGCAGGCGGAGCCTCGGCCTTATGGTTCGCAGCCGCTGATCAGGCTCGCCAACGGGCGCCCCGGCGTCATGGTCGCGATCAACGGCTACGGCATGTTCCCGTTCTTGATCGACACCGCGACCAGCCACACGGTGCTCACGCCGCAGCTGCGCGACCGGCTTCGGATTCCGTCGAACGGTGGCGACACGCTATCGGTCGTGACAGCGGCTGGAATCGTGCGATCGCAGTTTCACACGATCAAGGAAGTGGCGACGGCCGGTGTGATCGTCGAGCGTATCGATGCGGTGATCATGGACTTACCCGGTTCGCTTGGCGCGGCCGGGATTCTGGGGGCCGACTTCTTGTCCAACTTCACCGTCGATCTCGATCCGGGCCGCCGGCTGCTCACGCTTTATCCTGAGCGCAGCGTCCTTCACCCAGCGGGATTTCAGCGGATCGCGGGCACGGTGAACAGTGCAGGCTTCATCGTGGTGGCCGGGCGGATCGACAACGTCGCGACGTCGTTCGTCTATGACTCCGGTGCGGCGCTCACCGTCGCCAACGCAGCGCTGGCGCGGCAGGCTATGCGCGGGCCTAAGATCATTGCGCGCAACATCGTGAGCAAAGTCGTGGACGCCGTGCAGCAGCGGGGCGATGCGGAGTCGCTAAACTTTAGGCGGCTATCATTAGGCCCAGCGACGTGGTCGGACCGGCGCGTTTTGATCGCGCGCATGCATGTGTTCGAGCAGGTCGGCCTCGACGGAAGACCCACGATTTTCATCGGCGCCGATATGATGGCGGGACGGCGCGTGATCCTCGACTATCACGGTGCCGCGCTTTATCTGGCGCGTTGAGCGTTAGTTTAGAAAGCGGGCGGAGAACCGCGTGACGGCGCCGCGTTCTTTCACGCAGGCAGCGTTGCTGCCCAACCGTGCGCGGAAGACCGGGATGCCGGAACCCGCGGACTGGAACGGATCAGCCAGACGCATGTGGAGCGCGGCTTCGTCTTTCGCAGCCGCGCCCTTCGCAACGGAGATTGCGCGTGCGTCGGCTTTGTCACCGTCGGCGGCTTCGAGATTCATCGCCATGCGCTGACCGCCCGCTTCCGCTTGGAACGCGACGGCGCGCGGGTGCATGTTCACGACCCACAGGCAATTGTCGACGACCTTGAACAGGATCGTGGCGCAGGCTTCGCCGCATTCGGGAAGCGATGCTGACGGCGCGACTGCTGCGACCGGCGCAACAGCTGCGACCGATGCCGGAGCAGCGACGGCGGCGGGCGCGGATTCAGTTGCGGCGGTGGCAACTGCAGGCGCTGCGGGTTTCGCGCGCGGTACCGGCGGATAAGCCGGCGGCGCTGCAGGTTTCGCCCGCGGCAGCGCGGGGCCTGCGGTCGCGATCGCAACGGGTGCCGGTGTGGCCGCAGGCGCAGCCGCCGCCACTGCGACAGGCACATGCTTTGTAGGTGGTGCGGGTTTTGCGGCGGCGGGCTTCAGCGTGAAGTCGGGGCTGTCCGGCATCGCGCGCAACGACGCGAATCGTGCATCGTAACTTGCTTCGCCGCTTGCGAATTTTTCGCAGAGACCTTTGTCTTGCTTGATCGTCTCACCCGGCGCCAGCACCGTCATCATCAGCGACGCTTGGTCGGCGACCGTCGTCAGCTGCACCGCCTTGTCGCCTTTGTTCGTGATCGTGCATGCGTTCGCGCCCGGCGTTATCGCCGGACATGCGTCGCCCGCACACTTTCCTGCTGCCAATGCCGCCGGCGCCGCCGCTAACGCGGCAGCCGCGACCAAGACCCAAACCTTTGTCACGACCGCTTTCCCCTCGAAGCGCAACTCAGGAGAGAATACGCCAGTCTGCCCGCTTTCAGAAGGGGGAAATCGAGGGCGGTTTTCCTTGAGCCACGTTACGCGGACCGCAGCGCACTCTTTTCCTTGGCGAACGGGCTCAGAGCCAGCCAAGACTCTATGTTCTGCGCCAGTTGCTTGTCGCCGGTGAGCTTCACTTGGCCCCCGCGCAGCGCCTTTTTCAGCGAGTCATAGCCCATCCAGATCGCCGTCATCGTGCGCAGATCGCTCGAGACGTAAAGGTCGACGTCGAAGCCGGGGTCGACTTGGCAAAGGTCGACGTCTTGCCCCGGCGCCACGACGAGCCACCATGCGCGCTGCGTCTTCGGTGCGTCGGGGTACATGAACTCGATTGTGCAGCGGCGCTTGGGCATCGGGTTGCAATTCAAGTTGCGCCGCATGTCCCACATCAAGAGCCCGGGATCGAGCTTTTCGAGTGAAACATCGCTGTCGATCCAGCGCTGACCCCAAACGCCAAACGCCATGATGATGGGGCGCAGTTCCTCGCCGGCGCGCGTGAGAACGTATTCGGACACGCTTGGTTCGCCCGGGACCGGTTGACGGCCGATGACGCCCGCTTCTTCCAGCTCTTTCAACCGCTGCGACAGAAGCGCCGGCGACATGCGCGGCACGCCACGCCTGAGGTCGTTGAAGCGCGTGGAACCTGCCAGCATTTCGCGCAGGAGCACGATCGTCCATCTCGAGCACAGAATTTCCGCCGCCATCGCGACGGGGCAGAACTGGTCGTAGTTTTGAGCCATGGCGCCTCGCAGGTTTCTGCCAGCTTCAGAAACTATACCGGGTCCGCTTCAGTTCCTGAACTAGTCCGTTGGCGTCCGATCTGAGAATTGAACGCCCAACGGCGCGGCCCCCGCGCATCTTGGAGACGGAGACCCTACAATGACTGCGGAATTGAAGAGATTTGAGATGACGCCCACGAACTGGCTCGCCCTGGCCGATCGCGTTGCCACCGAGATCGGTCCGCGCGCTGCGCAACACGATGCGGACGACTCGTTCGTGGCCGAGAACTATGCGCGGCTGAAGGCCGACGGATTCTTCCAGATGCATGTGCCCGCGGAACTCGGCGGACACGGCGCGAGCTATGCCGAGTTGTGCGCGGTGGTGCGCAAGCTTGGCGCGGCGTGCGGTTCGACCGCGCTTGCGTTTGCGATGCACAGCCATATCGTTGCCGTCGCCGCTTGGCGCTGGCGCAACGAGAAGGCGCCGACCGATGGGTTGCTCAAGCGCATCGCGGCGGAGAATTTGATCTGCATCTCGAGCGGCGGGTCGGATTGGTTGAAGAGCATCGGCGCCGCGACGAAGGTCGAGGGCGGTTATCGTATCAAGGCGCGCAAGATGTTTTCGTCGGGCTCACCGATGGGCGATCTACTGGTCACGAGTGCGGTGACGGACGATCCGGCGTTGGGTGCGACCGTGTTGCACTTTGCCGTGCCGTTCAAGGCCGAGGGCGTGAAGGTGCTCGACACGTGGCATGTGATGGGCATGCGCGGTACGGGCTCGCACGATGTCGAGTTGAACGACGTGTTCGTGGCGGATGCCGCGATCAGTGGGCGGCGGCCTCAGGCCAAGTGGCATCCGCTGTTCCACACGATCTCGATGGTCGCGTTTCCGATTATCTACGCGGCGTATCTGGGCGTGGCGGATGGTGCGCGCGCCAAGGCGCTTGAGGTTGCGCGCAAGAAGGGCGACGACGGGAATGCGGCCTACCTCGCGGGCGAGATGGAGAATGTGCATGCGGCGGCGGAGATTGCTTGGGCCGACATGATCCAGATCGCGGACACGACGAAACCCGGGCCGGAAACGACGAGCCGTCAGATGATCCGCCGTACGCTCGTCGCGCAGAACGCGATCAAAACGGTCGAGCGCGCGATGGAACTCGCCGGTGGCGCTGCGTTCTACCGCGGCATGGGATTGGAACGCGCATTCCGCGACGTGCAAGCGGCGCGCTATCACCCGCTGCAGGAAAAGCCGCAGTTGCGCTACACGGGCCGTGTTGCGCTCGGGCTCGATATCGACGGGTAGTGTCGCACCAAATCGTTGTCATCCCGGCCCGAGCATAGCGAGAGCCGGGACCCAGGAGATCGCGCTCGTTCTCCTGGGTCCCGGATAGCAAGGCTCGCAAGTCCGTTGCTTCGCAACGGGCTCGCCTACGCTTCCGGGATGACAATTTTTATTTGAGGTCGAGGCCCTTCAGACCACCGGCGGCGCGCCATTCTTCTAGTACCTTTACGAACGCTATAGGCCCCGCGCCGTAGAAGCCGTTTTGTTCGCTGCGTTCTGCCGGTTTGCCTTCGTTGTTGTAGTAGCCGGGCGTGCATTCTTCGAGGAACTTGCGGCGCAGGATCGCGAGTTTCACGATCGTTTGCACCCACTCTTCCTCTGCCTGCGGCGTTGCTTCCACCACGCGAACTTGGTTTTCGACACAGTGCTTGACGACATGGGCGACGTGGACCGCTTGTTCGGCCAGCATGTGCGGGAAGTTCGCGGTGAAGCCCGACTGCACGTTTGAGATGACGAAGCAGTTCGGGAAGCCGTTGACGTGGAAGCCTTGGAACGTGCGGACGCCGCTACCCCACGTTTCGGTCAACGATTTGCCATTGCGGCCGTAAACTTCAAAGCCTGAGCGGCGAGTGTATTCCGTGCCGACTTCGAAGCCAGTGGCGTAGATCAGGCAATCGACCGGGTATTCCACGCCGTTCGCGACGATGCCCGTCTCCGTAATGCGGTCTACGCCCCTGCCCTTCGTGTCCACGAGCGTGACGTTGGGGCGATTGAACGTGTCCAGGTACTCGTCGTGGAAGCACGGGCGTTTGCAGAATTGGCGGTAGTAGGGTTTCAGCGCTTCGCCGACGGTTGGATCTTTGATCACCTTGTCCACGCGGGCGCGGACCTGTTCCATCTTCTCGAAGTCGGCGAGTTCGACGAGTTCGTCGATTGTGAGCGGGCCACGGCCGGCGTATTTCGCGGCGCCTTGGCCGAGGATCAGGTTGCGGATGATCTCGGTCCAGCCGTCGCTGACCAGGTCTTCCTTCTGCATGCCACCGGAGAGCAGGATGTTAAAGTTGTCCATACGCTGCTTCTGCCAGCCGGGCTGAAGCGACTTTTGCCACGCGGGATCGGTCGCGCGGTTCGCGCGCACGTCGATCGAAGACGGCGTGCGCTGGAAGACGTAGAGGTGCTTTGCACCCTCACCCAAGTGCGGCACGCACTGCACGGCGGTGGCGCCGGTGCCGATGATACCGACGACTTTGTCCTTCAGTTTGGTGAGGCCGCCGGTGGAATCGCCGCCGGTGTAATCGTAGTCCCAGCGGCTGGTATGGAACGAGTGGCCTTTGTAGCTCTCGACGCCCGGAATGCCCGGAAGCTTCGGGCGATGCAGCGGCCCGCTCGCCAGGAACACGAAGCGCGCTTTCATCGCGTCGCCGCGGTTTGTCTTCACGGTCCAGCGCGCGGTCTTCTCGTCCCAATGCATCGACGTGATTTCGGTTTGGAAGACGGCGTCCTTGTAGAGGCCGAATTTTTCGCCGATGGCGCGGCTGTGTTTCAGGATTTCGGGTGCGCGCGAATACTTCTCGACCGGCATGTAGCCGACTTCTTCGAGAAGCGGCAGATAGATGTAGCTCTCGATATCGCAGGCCGCGCCCGGATAGCGGTTCCAGTACCAGGTGCCGCCGAAGTCGCCGCCCTTCTCCACGATGCGCACGCGCTCGACGCCCGCTTCGCGCAGCCGCGCGCCGACGAGCAGGCCGCCGAAGCCGCCGCCGACGACGATCGCGTCGACCTCATCGGCGAGGGGTGCGCGAGTGATTGGCGCGACGTAGGGGTCGTCGAGATAGTGGGCGAATTGGCCCTTGATCTCTTGATACTGGTTGTTGCCGTCCGTGCGGAGGCGCTTGTCGCGCTCGGTGCGGTATTTTTCACGGAGGGCGTTCGGGTCGAAGGCGAGGTCGGGGGATGTGCTCATGAGCACAATCCTGACACAGGGTTTGCGGGCTGACAAATAGTCAGCCGCTGTCGTTCTCGCTACGGCATCTGCGGCCTAGCCGACGCCTGCGAAACGTTCGAGGATTTCGGGATCGAGTTTTTTGGCCGCTGCGATGTCCGCCGCTGCACCGGCCGCGTCGCCTTTGCGGCGCTTTAGAAGTGCACGCACGTAAAGCGCGTCGTAGGCTTTTGCGTCGAGCTTTAGCGCCGCTTCGCAGTCGGCCCTTGCCTTGTCGTCTTGGCCGAGGCGGTAGTGCACGAAGCAGCGGTTCTCGAGAAAGCCGCTGTCCTTCGGATCGAGGGCGAGGCCTTGGTTGCAATCGGCAAGCCCGCCTTCGAGCTCTTTGTTCGCGAGCGCGCGCAGCCAGCAGCGACGGCTAAGTGTGAGTTGATGCTTCGGGTCGAGCTTTAGCGCTTCGGCGTAATCGGCGAGAGCGCGGGCAGTGTCGCCCTTGCGGCGGTAGGCAAAGCCGCGGTCGCTGTAACCACGAACGTATGAGGGGTTTAGTTCCATCGCTTTGTCGAAATCCTTGATCGCGCGATCGTATAGTTCCTTGTCCACGTAGACATTGCCGCGCGAGCGATAGAAATACTCGTCTTCCGGAACCAACTCGATCGCCTTGGTGTAGTCGGCTATCGCTTTGTCCAGATTGTCTTTCGACCAGTATGCGCCAGCGCGGCCGAAGTAGGCGGCGCCGTATTTGGGGTCGAGCGCGATAGCCTGGTCGTAGTCGGCGATGGCTTTTTCGTGTTCGCCCTTGCTCTCGTAAGCGTTGCCGCGACCGTAGTAGGCTCCGGCCGACTTCGGATTCAGTTTGATCAAACGGTCGAAGTCGGTGAACGCGAGATCGGCTTGGCCGGTGTTCTGATAGGCGTAGCCGCGGTTGCTTAGGGCCAACTCGGAATCAGGCTTCAGCTTCAAGGCGGCAGTGAAATCGGGTATGGCGCGGATGTTGTCGTCGAGACGAACGTAGGTTTCGCCGCGATTGTTGAGGTAGCCCGCGTTCTTGGGGTTCAAGGCGATCGCGCGCGTGTAGTCGGCGATCGCTTTTTGGTACTCGCCCTTGCGGTCGTAAGCCCATGCGCGATTGTTGTAGACGACCGCATAGTTGGGATCGAGCTTCAGTGCCGCGTTGTAGTCGGCAATCGCTTTGTCGTAATCGCCTTTGCTGTCGTGGGTATAGCCACGGCCGTTGTAGGCTCTCGCGAACTTCGGATCCGTCTTTAGCGCGGCGTCGAAGTCAGCGATCGCGCGGCCGTAATCGCCCTTGTCTTCGTAAAGGAAGCCGCGATCGGTCAAAGCGCGCGCGTAGCCCGGCCTTAGCTTGATCGCTTGGTCATAGTCGGCGAGTGCGCCGGCTTCGTCGCCCTGCTCTTTGCGCACGTCGGCGCGGCCGGCAAACGCCGGTGCGTAGTCAGGCGACAATGCAATCGCGCGATCGAAGTCTTTCAGCGCCAGTTCCGGCTTGTCGAGACTGCTGTAGACGTCGCCACGGTTGGCGAGCGCGACAGGATCCTTTGCGTCGCGTTCGATCGCTTCGCTGTAATCTTCGAGCGCCGCTTTCTCATCACCACTATCGTCATGCGCGACGCCGCGGTTGTTGTAAGCGGTTGCAAGATCGACTTCGCCGGTGCCGCCGGTCGCGATGAGGAACGAGCATGCGGCGATCTGCGTCTTCAGCGAGACGCCATCTTCCACAGTACTTTTGCAGCCGCGTGCCGCGAGATACTGCGCGAGCAAAAACCCCAATACGGCGAATGCGACGGAAAAACCCGCGGCGTTCGCTAGACGATGCTGCCAAGACACCGGTCCGGCCCCCACAACATTTGGCGCTTTCGCCAGGATATGCCGCAACATGGCGGAATTGGTGTGGTTTCTAGGAACCAGCCCTCGGGAAATGCAGCTCTGGCTTGGGTTCCGTCGACTTGGGACCGGGCCAGGTATAAAGTCTTAGTGCACGACTGACGGCCCGGCGGGTTCATCTTGGGGATGGCACGCGCTTTCAGGGGCCTTAAGCGATGGGGGACTTTCCATGAAAACGAGAGCAGCGCTGCTCGGCGCGACGGCTTTGATTGCACTCAGCGGCACCGCCGCGAACGCCACGACACACAACGGCTGGTACATCTCGCTCGAAGCGGGTGCTGGCATCATTCAAGATTGGCAGACGGTGTCAGCTGTCGCCACGCACTCGCATATTCGCGACTACGGTTTTGAGACCGGTTGGGCGGTCATGGGTTCGGTCGGTTACGCTTTCCACAGCAGCAATTGGCGCTTGGAACTTGAGGCCGGATACAGAGAGAACAATTTCGATCCGGCATTCGTTTCCGACAATAACCCGGGGGCGATTTCAAATATTGTAGACAACGACTTGGACGGCATCACGGAATTCAGTGTGATGGCCAATGTGTTGTACGACATCCCGCTCGGGACCAAGTGGTCGCTCTCGCTTGGCGCGGGCGCCGGCTGGGATCGGGTCGACGTCACCTGGGGGCCGGGCTTCTTCGACGCCGCCGACACACGCGATTGGCAGTTCGCGTATCAGGGTATCGTCGGCCTCAACTACGAGATTGCGTCGCGTTGGGACTTGTTCGTCAACTACCGCTATTTGAACGTGGCCGGGCCGGACTTGGACCGGGGTCCGATTAACAATCATCCCTTTACAGACACGGAAGACCTGACCAAGCACGCTGTGACGATCGGTTTGCGCTTCGACCT
>JBJXEH010000126.1:0-4377 GCA_046153995.1 Micropepsaceae bacterium | reverse complement strand
TGCCGATCCGCGAAAAGGGCATGACGCCCTACGAAATGATGCTCTCCGAAAGTCAGGAGCGCATGCTCATGGTCTTGAAGCCCGGCCGCGAAAAAGAGGCCGAGAAGATTTTCAAGAAATGGGAGCTCGACTTCGCCGTCATCGGCGTCACGACCGACACAAAGCGCCTGGTCCTAAAATTCAAAGGCGAAACCGTCGCTGACATTCCGGTAGCCGCACTCGCCGACGAAGCCCCGCTCTACGAACGCCCGTGGACCGAACCCGAACGCCCGAAGCCGCTTGGCGATGTACCCGAACCGAAGTCGATCACCGAAACGCTGGCGAAACTCGTGGCGACACCCGATCTCGCAAGCCGACGTTGGATCTACGAGCAGTACGATTCGACCGTCATGGCCGACACGGTGCAACGCCCCGGCGGCGACGCCGCGATCGTACGCATCCACGGCACCACGAAAGCGATCGCGACGACGTGCGACGTCACCCCGCGCTACGTGCTGGCCGACCCCTACACCGGCGGCGCGCAAGCCGTCGCCGAAGTCTGGCGCAACCTGACCGCCGTCGGCGCAACCCCGCTCGCGATCACCGACAACCTGAACTTCGGCAACCCGCAGCGGCCCGAGATCATGGGCCAATTCGTGCTCGCGGTGCGCGGCATAGGCGACGCCTGCCGCGCGCTCGACTTCCCCGTCGTTTCCGGCAACGTCTCGCTCTACAACGAAACGAATGGCCAAGCGATCTTGCCGACGCCCGCCATCGGCGGCGTCGGCATCCTCAAAGACGTGACGGAACACGCAACGATCCCGTTCAAAGCCGCAGGCGAAACGATCCTCGTCATCGGCGAAACGAAGGGCCACCTCGGCCAATCGATCTACCTGCGCGAAGTTCACGGCCGCGAAGAGGGCGCCGCCCCACCGCTCGACCTCAAAGTCGAACGCAAGAACGGCGACTTCGTCCGCACGCTGATCGAAGAACGCCGCGTCACCGCCGTGCACGACTGCTCCGACGGCGGCCTAGCCGTCGCAATAGCCGAAATGGCAATGTCGTCCGGCATCGGCGCAGCACTGACAACGGCTACAGGCACAGCGCGCCACGCGTTCTGGTTCGGCGAAGACCAATCCCGCTACGTGGTTACCGTCCCCACGTCGGACGCCGACCGCATCCTCTCCGACGCGAAACTGGCGGGCGTCCCGGCACATAAACTGGGAACGACCGGCGGCAACGCGCTGAAACTCGACGGCGAAGACCCGTTCCCAACCGCCCGCCTGCGCGAATTGAACGAAGCCTGGCTACCCAAACTCATGGGCGCCGCCTAAGTTACACCCATGCCCATGAACGCTGGCGATATCGAGCGCCTGATCAAAGAAGCGCTCCCCGACGCAAAGGTCACGATCCGCGACCTAGCCGGCGACGGCGACCACTATGCCGCCGAGGTGATCTCGGAGGCTTTCAAAGGCAAGACCCGCGTCCAACAGCACCAAATGGTCTACGCGGCGCTCAAGGGCCGCATGGGCGGCGAACTCCACGCTCTAGCGCTGCAAACCTCGGCCCCGGCGTAAGCCGGCGAGCCGTTTCTTGACGCCCCGACTCGCCAACCTTATGTCTTTGCCGAACAAGGGAACTCACCGAATGTCCGCCACCGACCGCATCAAAGCCGACATCGCCTCGAACGACATTGTGCTGTTCATGAAGGGCACGCCCGCGATGCCGCAATGCGGCTTCTCGGCGACCGTCGTGCAGATCCTCGACCACGTGGGCGTGAAGTACAAAGGCGTGAACGTGCTGGCCGATGCGGAGATCCGCCAAGGCATCAAAGACTTCTCGAACTGGCCGACGATCCCCCAGCTCTACGTGAAGGGCGAATTCGTCGGTGGCTGCGACATCATCAAAGAGATGTTCGAGAACGGCGAACTCCGCCCGTTCCTGGAAGAACAAGGCATCAAGCCCGAAGCCGCGTGAGCCTCACGCTCAAGGACATCGAAGCGGCAGCCGAGCGCATACGTGGCCGCGCCGTCCGCACGCCGTTGCTCGAAGCGCACGCGGCAAGCGCGCAAACCGGCGCCCGCGTCTTCGTCAAGGCCGAGGTGCTTCAACGCACAGGCTCGTTCAAATTTCGCGGTGCGATGAGCCGCATGACGCTGCTCGACGCCGGCGAGCGCAAACGTGGCGTCGTTGCCTACTCCTCTGGCAATCACGCGCAAGCGGTCGCCTGCGCGGCCCGCGACCTCGGGTCGAGTGCCGTCATCGTCATGCCGACGGACGCGCCGAAACTCAAAATCGAAAACACGAAGGGCTACGGCGCCGAAGTCGTGCTCTACGACCGCTTTGCCCAAGACCGCGTCGCGATCGGCAAGAAAATCGCCCAAGAGCGTGGGCTTACGCTCGTGCCGCCGTTCGACGATTACCGCATCATCGCCGGCCAAGGCACAGCGGGCTTGGAGATCGCGCAAGACGCGAAGGCGGGCGGCCTGACCTTCGACGCGGTGCTGGTGCCCTGCTCGGGCGGAGGACTAACCGCGGGCATTGCAAGCGCACTCGCAGAACTATCGCCGCAAACGAAGGTCTATGGCGTTGAGCCGGAGCACTTCGACGATACGGCCCGCTCGCTCGCCGCCGGCAAGCGCGTTGCGAACACCGCAACCACCCCCTCGATCTGCGACGCGTTGATGACGGAGATGCCCGGCGAACTAACGTTTCCGATCATACAGCGCATAGTGAAAGCGTTGAGCGTGACGGACGACGAAGCGCTTCGCGCCATGGCGCACGCGTTCTACAATTTGAAACTCGTCGCCGAACCGGGCGGCGCTGCCGCGTTCGCGGCGCTTCTCTCAGGCAAACTCGACGTACGCGGCAAGACGGTCGCGGTCGTCCTTTCGGGCGGCAACGTCGACGCCGAGATGTTCCGCAGCGCGCTGGCTTCCTAGACCCGCGCCATCACGCTCTTCGCAAACGCCTGCGCGTCGCGCGAGACCACGTCCTTGAAATCGAAGACGAACACGCGCCCAGCCTTCAGCACGACGATCGCGCCGTCGGCCTTTCCGTTCGCTTTCGGATAAAGATCGGCCGCGAACGCCCGCTCACCCAACCCGCCGAGCGGCATCACCCGCCCGGAGGCCGTCGCCTCCGAATGCAGCTTGAGGAAATACGCTCCCGCATCCGGCATATCGAGGACCGGCAATTCGTCTGGGCCCCAGACCGTCAGCTTGATTTCGGCCGCACGCTCGGCCGTCGCCCATAGGCAATAGGGAGCCGTCTCCTCACCCATTTCCGACGCCGGCACGTCGACCGCCGCGCCGCCCAGAACGCGCTCGGCCTCATCCGTCGTCGCAACATCGCAGGGACTGACGGACGCGGCGCTCAAGGCAGCGGCAAGAACGGCGGACAACATCATGGCGGCTTTCCCAGGGACAAGAACAATGACAACGATCTTTGACCGAATGAAGGCAAAGAAAAAGGGCGGCCACACGCATGCGGCCGCCCCAAAACCTGCAACCCGAAACCCTTACCGCGAGTAGAACTCGACGACCAGGTTCGGTTCCATCTTCACCGGATAAGGCACGTCCGAGAGCTTCGGCGTGCGCGTAAACTTCGCGGTCAGCTTGCCGTGATCGACCTCGAGATAGTCCGGCACGTCGCGCTCCGGCAGCTGGATCGCGACCGCGACCAACTCCATCTCGCGCGCCTTGTCGCGCACGGAGATCACGTCGCCTTCCTTGACGACATAGCTCGGGATATTCACCCGGCGGCCGTTCACGTTGATGTGGCCGTGGTTCACGAACTGGCGCGACGCGAAAACCGTCGGCACGAACTTCGCGCGGTAGACGACCGCGTCGAGACGGCGCTCCAGCAAGCCGATGATGTTCTCGCCCGTATCGCCGCGCCGGCGCTGCGCCTCGGCGTAGATTTTGCGGAACTGCCGCTCGGTGATGTTGCCGTAATAGCCCTTCAGCGTCTGCTTGGCCTTCAGCTGAACGCCGTAGTCCGAGATCTTCTGCTTGCGGCGTTGGCCGTGCTGGCCGGGGCCGTACTCGCGCTTGTTCTGCGGGCTCTTAGGGCGGCCCCACAGGTTGTCGCCGATACGGCGGTCGATCTTATGCTTCGCACTCTGGCGCTTCGTCATTCGCAATTTCCCTATAGAATCAAAACGTTAAGCCTAGGAAATGCTGCCCTCCTCTGCCCCGGTAGTCCGGGCCGACAGGCGGGGGCTTCCCCGCCACGGGTGCTTCCAATTCGCCGGAGAAATCCTCAAGCGAGCCGCGGGTTTTAGAGGCCCCCCTGAGGGCTGTCAAACGGGCGATTTGTCCAGCCAAGATCCATCAGCATCACTGGCACCGGAGTATCCTTCCGCAATGCCAGTCAGATTCGAGATAAATGACGGTC
>JBJXEH010000125.1:0-10890 GCA_046153995.1 Micropepsaceae bacterium | reverse complement strand
TGTTTCGCGCTGTTCCTGCGCGGCGGGTTGCGGCCGCTCTGGATCAGCAGCGTGACCCAAGTCCCGGCGGTCGTCGGCATGGTCGCGGAAACATTCGACAACGTTTATCCAGGTCAGGACGGAACGGCACAAAGCTTCGTCCATCGCCACATCGCCCACCAGATCATGCAGCACGAACGCGCAGCCTTCGGTGTCGGCGGCGATGCGGGCTTCGATGCCAGCCGCCAGGTTATTACGAATGCCTACACCGGCGGATCGGACAACCTGAAAAAGAGCTTCGAGGTCGCCGCAAAGCATCGCGACGAACGCTACAACAAATTCTGCGCCGGCGCACTCGACTACAACCGCGGCGATGATGTCTTGCAGATCGGCTGCGTCGACCTGACCACCGCGCGCCGCTATCTCATGCGTATGGTCCCGCGAAGCGCACTCCCCCAACTGCTCGTCCAGGGTGCGGTCTTATCCGTGCAGTCCGTCGCGGCGCCGCTCATACGCTGGCTCGACACGTCAAGACCTCTGCAGCACTTGAGGCCGTCACGATGACCGGATTCACCTACGCCGAAATGACGACCCGAAATCGCGGCTTTGTCAGCGAAGCCGAGCAGGAACGCCTGCACAAAGCCAGCGTGTTCATCCCGGGCGTCGGCGGGATGGGCGGCGCGGCGTTCATGGCGCTGCTGCGCGCGGGCGTCGGACGTTTCGTCATCGCAGACCTTGATAAGTTCGATGTCTCGAATCTCAACCGCCAACTGTTTGCGACACTCGCAACTGTGGGCCAGCTGAAAGCCGAAGCAGCGAAAACCTATGCCCATCAAGTCAACCCGGACGTCCAAATCGAACGCTTCGGCGCAGAGTGGACGGATAAGCTCGACGCCATCTTGCCCGCAGCCGACGTGGTCGTGAACGGGATGGATGACAGCGCAGCCGGCGTCCACCTCTATCGCCGCGCTGCACATTTTCGCAAAACGGTGATCGATGCCTATGCGTCGCCGCTACCCTCCGTCACCGTGGTTTCGCCGGGCGCACCGCGCCTTGAGCAACGCTTGGGTTACCCAACACAAGGGCACGACTGGCAGTCGATCACCAAAGAGATGCGGGCCGAGTGCCTCGTTCGCGAGATTGAGTACGTCCTCACCCACAGTTCATCGCACAAGCATGTCGACTTGGGCGTGGCCGCCGAAGTAGCGGCCGGAAAGCGTTCGCGCTTCTCGTTCTCCACCATGGTGACGATGGCCGGAACGATGATGGCCGACGAAGCTATTCGCGTGATCCTCGGCCGCCCTGCCGGAACCGATCACCGCGGCTATTTCTTCAATCCGCATCGCGGCCGGGTCGAACGCCCCCTGCCCGCGCCAATTGCCTTCGTGAAGCGATCAATAGTTCGCCGCTTCATGCAGCGGATGATGGCATGAACCCCGGCATCGATCAGCTATTGGCGGCCGTTTCGCTGGCGGCCTTGCTGATCGCGCGTCACGGCTTGGCAAGCCTGTCCACGCGTTCCGCCGTCGCGGCGCGCCTGCGGCAACTCTACGCGATAGTAGCCGCACTGTTCGCACTACGGCTGTTTGCCTTCTATTTTGGTTCGTCGCTCGTCGTCGTTCTGACGATGATCGTTGCGGCTTGGCTACCGTTTGTGGGGCTGAGACTGACCGAAGACCTGGTCCGCCGACATGCACCCCGGCTGGTCAAGATCGGGGTCCTTGCAGGCGGCATCGCGTTCACGGTCATTGCCGTCACGCTCGGACTTGTCTGGAGTGCGCAAGCGCTCTTGGGCCTCGCTCTTTTTCAGGCCCTCGCGCTCGCGACCATGGTCGTCCATCTGATGCGCCACCGGAGCGATATCGCACCCTCGGAACGTTCGACCGCCGATACGTTTCTCTTACTGTTGGTCGTTACCATTCCACTGGCCCTCTCGGACTTCCAGCAGCTCGCGCCCGGCTTGCCCGTGCGCGGCGGCGCGTTCGCGGCGCTGCTCTTTGCGCTCACCACAACACGCCTTGCGTGGGGTGAAGGCACGAGACTTGGCCTTGCAGCCGACATTCTCGTCATACTTGCCGCTGCCCTTATCGGTGGGTTCGCCGGGACCACCATGCTTTCGATCCCAGCAACCGCGGCAATCCAGCTTGGCGCGCTCTGCGGAACGCTTGCCGCGCTGGCGCTGATCGTCGAACGCGGCTTGCGCGAACCGGCCCGCCAATCGGGCATTGTCGCCGCAGTCGCCGCGCTGCCGGGCAGCGCCGATACATCGGCTATCCTCGCAGCGCATCCGCTGCTCGCCGGATCGCGAATCCTAGGGCCGGTAGAGTTAGCCGGCTACCCTCCCGAAAGTTTATCGCGCCTGCGTCAGTTCCGCGTGATCCGCGAAGGTTTGGGAGACAGTGACGTACGAGACGCTGCTGCCGACATCTTGGCCGCAACGGCATCGACTCATTTGGTTCGCCTCGGCGCCGAGCCACCTTCGTTTTTAGCGGTAGCGGCGGGAGGACTTGCCGGCGCCGCACTGGACAACGAACTCGACCTGATCGCACGCCTCCTTGAGAAGCGCTTATGACGATCGAGCTACGCGATGGCGATGTTCAAGCCTTCTTCGACGTACCGTTCAACGCTTACACACGCGATGTGGGTTACATTTCGCCGTTGGGCAGCGACATCAAACGCATGCTCGACGCAAAGGCCAATCCGCTATGGCTCACAGGTAACCCGTTCCGGTTCTGGACGGCCCATCGCGATAGCCGTCCGGTTGGCCGGATTGTTGCGCACCTCCATGGTCAGTCGAACGCCCGTCACACAACATTGCGCGCGCAGTTCGGCTTCTTCGATTGTGCCGACGATGCAGACGCGGCACGGGCACTCCTGAACGCAGCGGTGGCGTTCACGCGCGAACACGGCATGAGCGAGCTCGTGGGCAACTTCAACCTCACTGCAATGCAGCAAGCAGGCGTCATGACCGAGGGCTTCGGAAGACCTGCTTACACCGACATGGTCGTGAACCCGCCGCACATCCCGCGTTTGCTCGCGGCGAACGGCTTTGCCCCCTTCTTTCCGATGACGACGTTCGAACTCGACCTCGACAAGGCGAACATCAACGCGCTTCGCGATTTGGAACCTGACGCAGCCTATCGCTTTGCGCCCGTTCGCCCGCAGACGTTTCCCGAGCGTATGGAAGAGGCACGGCTCGTTCTCAACGACGGCTTCGCCCGCAATCCCATGTTCGTTCCACTGACGGAGGCAGAGTTTCGTTTCCAAGCGGGCGAGATGTCGTCCATCTTGGACCCGCGTCTATCGTCGGTGCTGCTGCAAGATGAGAAGCCTGTTGGTACGGTTATTTGTATCCCGGACCTCAACGGATTCCTCGCGGCAACGCGTTCGCGCCTCGGCCTTCTGACACCGTTCCACTATCTGCGCTACCGGTTGAACCGCCGCCGCGCCGTGATCATCTTCTACGCGGTGGCTGAAGCCCAGCACGGCAGGGGCGTGATGGGCGCGATGTTGAAACGTACAATCGCCGCCCTGCGCGACGCCAGTTACAAGCAGGTGGGCGTTACCTGGATCGCCGACGTAAACGCGGCAAGCCTTAGGCAAATGGAAAAGCTGGGCGCCCGGCCATTGCACCGCTTGCATCTGTTCCGGAAGGACGTGTGATGACACACGAGCAGCTTGTCGCTCTGGTGCGCGAGGCAGCGTTGGCTCCCAGCGTACATAACGTGCAGCCTGCCCGATGGCGCATCGGCGACAAATCCGTGACTCTGTTCGACGATACGCGCTGCCGGCTCGCCGTCGGCGACGCGCGCGGGAACGACGCAGCAATCAGCTTGGGTGCAGCAGCCGAAGGTCTTCGCCTAGCGGCAGCGCGAACAGGCGTGAGCTTGGACGAACACGACGCAAGCGACCCACCACCGAAACCGTTCCTCAACCCGGTAACGCATTTCGCCGTCGTTGCAGGCCGAGGCGGCGATCCGCTGACCGATCACATCGGCGCGCGTCAGTCTTGGCGTGGCCCGTTCGTTCCCCCGTCCGAAGAGGACCGCGCAACGGCGCGCCGGTTGGAAAGCGGAGACGCAAGCGTCGTAGCTGACCCCAAGCTCCTCAGCGATGTCGCGCAACTCTACGATCAAGCCAGTTTCGGCTTCATGCAGAGAAACGACTTCCGGCGCGAGCTGGTGTCGTGGATGCGCTTCTCACGCGCGCACCCGCGCTGGAACTTCGACGGCCTGAACGCGGACGCGATGAACATGAACAAGGTGGCGGCATTTGGCGCAAGCTTGGTACTTGGACCTTTGTTCAATGTCTTTGATCGGTTCGGCTTGGCAAAACTACTGACCGCAGAGGGCGGTAAGATCGAACAATGTGCCGCCGTCGTTGTATTCCACCGCCCCGCAGACGAAGACGCCTTTGTCAGCGGTGGCCACTTCTATCGCTGCTGGCTCAAGATCACGGCAGCTGGCTTCAGTGCAGCGGTACTCGCAGCGCTCGCGGACGATCACGAGATAGCGCGAAAGCTGGGTGACCTGGTTCGCATGCCCCAAGACCGTCGTATCGTCAGCGCGTTCCGAGTCGGCCGCCGCCCGCCCGGCGCAGCGATACCGAGAGCACGCCGACCCATGGACGAACTCCTCGTCTAAAGACCCTTCAAGAACTCGATCAAGTCGAGTTTCTCCGTATCGCTGAACTCTTCGCCGAAGCGGTGCCCTTGATTGCCGAGGCCCGGCCGTTGCGTATCGATCCAAACCGGATCGGCGAAAGCGGTGTAACCGGCCGGGTAAGAACCGTCGACTCCGATCCGCAATCCCACCCTTGAAAGGTCCAACGCGTGGCCGCCCACCTGAAACCGGGGCGGCCGTTGGTCCGGCGAGAGCAACGCCCACAGCGTCGGTACGGAACCGTTATGCAGGTAAGGCGCCGACGCCCACAAACCAGTCAGCGGCGGCGCCACATAGCCGTTGCCGGGCCGCACGGCGATCCGCGCATCGTAAGCTGTACCGCTCACGGCATCGCCGAGCGCCCTACTGAACGCCTGCGCTCGCAGCCCGTCCGTGCCCGCATCGCCCTGCCAATTCGGAAACATCACCAGATTAGGCCGCGCCTCATCGCTATAGTCTCCGTGGCAACTCGCGCACGCGCGTGCATAGAGCATCCGCCCGCGCCCGGCCATCGCGGTATCGACGCTGCCCGGAAACGGTTGCGGCCTGTACGCCTTCAAGAACTGCATGATGTCGCGCGCATCGCCGGCGCTGTCGAAGGCATCGTCCGGATGCACGCCCATACTGGGCACGGTGAAGAATGTCGTGATCGCAGCCAGTGCCGCCAAGTGATCGGCGCTAAGCCCCTCTGCACGCATAGCAAGCTGCGCCTTCTCACCCGGCACGGCGTAGGCGCCATCGGCGAGCAAGCTGGTCCGCCACACACGGCTGCCGAGATCGGGCACCGACACGACGCCTGCATCCCCCGGACCGCCACCCTCCAACTCAACCTTCAGCGCAGCCTTCAACGCCGCGACGCCGTTCGTGGCGCCGGGCACGCCGTTCGTAAAAGGCATCGGCCGGTCTTTGCCCGCAAGTTGCTCTATACGGCTCACGGCTAGCGGCATGACCACATAGCTGAGCGACACCCGCTCACGCCAACTCATTTCTGGAAACAACGCCGCGGCGGTCTCGAGCAAGCGTTCGTCGTCCACAAACCGGCGCAGCGCCTCAAACACCGTCAGCGTATAGGCCTCCAGATTGATCGACGTGTTCGGCATGCCAAGCATCACCCGGCCGGTCTGCGGCGCGCCTGTCGAGTCGTAGGTAACCCCAGCATGGCAAGCCGCACAACCCAGGTTGGCGACACGAATTTTGGCACCGGCAAACGGCGCGATGTCGCCGTAAGTCATGCCGAGCGGCAAAATCTCCACGCCTTCCGGTATCTCTGCGGCACGGTTCAGCACCTTCGCCGGTGTCAAAAACCCGAACCGCCGCAACGCGCGCAACAGCGTCTCTTGGCTGACCGCAGCTGCAGGATCGCGCTGCTGCTCCTCCAACACCAATGCCGCCGCCACCAACCGCCAAGGCACCGCGTTCGTCTCAAGCGGACCGAGCCCCAGCCCGCCGAACGCCGCCCCCTCGAACGCAACGGCGCCGCGCGTCTCGGCGCCAGCTTCCGTGGGAGGCGTTGCGCGCGCGACAGACTCCGTCTGATGCCGCGCGCCAAACCACAGCACGACGCCCAAGAAGACGGCCACACCCGCCGACCATTTCAGAATGTTCAAAACGCGCGGCGAAAGATACAAAACATGGACCTCGAAGCAGCGCGGCCGATGGTGCCCAACAATCGTGGCGGAGGGAAGGTGCGCCCGCGGCTTCCGCCGTTAGAACGGCACCACTATGTCCGCCGTATCCCTCGCGGGCGCGATGTGTTCCGAAAAATTCTTAAGGTTCACCTCGACCCAAACCATTTGGAGCACGCTCAAACGGTGCTCGGGCGGAACGGTGTTGAGCGGGTGCGTAGGGTCGAGCGCCGCGACCCGCTGCGCGCGTGCCAAATAGCGTTCGCGTGCGACGTCCAAATCCGTATCCAAAAGTACCTTGAAGTGCAGCAGCCCCGCAACCTCGGGTGCAAGCGCGATGACGCCTTCGAGAATAAGAACGCCGCCCGGCTCGACCGTCGTCTCGGCTTCGACGACGTCGTTGGCGGCATGATCGTAGACGGGAACGCGAACCGGCTCGCCCGCCCGCATCAGCTCGAGATCGGAGACAAGCCGCGCCACATCGAAACTCTCCGGAAACCCCTTCCGGTGCGTGAGGCCCGCGGCGGCAAGCACAGCATTCGGCTTGAGATACCCATCAAGCGAAATCACCTGCGCCGCCAACCCGCGACTGACGAGCTCCGCCGCAAGCTTTGAAGCGAATGTAGACTTCCCAGCCGCAACCCCACCACCGACACCGACGAGAAACGGCGCGGAGCGCATGGCGCGCTCCGCGATAGGTGAGGCGACGTGTTGAACAGGGTCGTCCAAAGCGAAACCTCACTGACCCGCCATCGCCCCAGCCACATCGCGCCCGCGGTAGAACACGCCCGCGACATCGACCCGCCGCGCGGCTTCGTCGACAGCAAACGCAATCGTCACAGTCCGCCGCCAACCAACGACGCGCAATCCAACACGAATATCGTCGCGCACGGTCCCACGTAATGGCGCACGGGAAAAGCTCTCGCAATGCGCCACAAGCCGCGCGATGAAACGGTCGGCGATCTCGCGGCCAACCGCCTCAACAATGGGATTCAAGATCGTCAGCCGCCGCCGGCGAAAAGACGACGGTGACGTCTGCATGCCTCAGGACTTGCCGAACAACTGCTCGCGCACCTGATCGGCAGAGAGCGAACCGCCCGGCGCGGCCCGCATCGCATCGAGGCGCGGTCCAACGACGTCGCGCAGCCAGGCGTCGAGGTCGGGCGCACGGTTTTCCTCCAGCGCCTCAAGCGCGTCCGCAACGGCGGCTTCCGCGTTTGGGTAGGCCGCGTCCTTGAGCAAACGCTGAAGCCGCGTTGCCGCGTCGCCCTTGAGCGTCAAAGTCATCTCGGCCATTTTGAACAAACCCTTCGCAGGAAGATGCCCATCAGAAGTACCATAAGTCGTTTGACATTCCAAGAAAATGTTCTATATTTGTTCCTTTCCCGACCGCGCCCATTCCGGCCCGCGATCGCGGCTGCGACTTGACAGTGTTGATCACGAACTTTGCCCCGGCCAGATGCGGCCGGTGAGGCTGACGGGAGAGGTATGCCCGCGTGGCCCAAGCCGGGATTTGGTAGCGCGCGCTTGGCTTTTCTCGACCTAACTCTCGGGTACATGGGGTTGTTCGCTAAAATTCTAGCCCTATACCCCTCCCCCGCTTATCCGAGCCAGGGGTCGCATCACGGGAAGTGGCACAAGCGGTACATGCGTACCCCTGTGCCACGTGTGCCAATTGGACAGGTCAAACAGTCTGGAAATCGAGCCGGTACGCGTACCCGCGCATCACCGGCGTGTAGGTCATCTTCCCCCTGCCCGCCTTCGCCTGAGCCTCGAACCACTCGCGCACTTCCGGGCGGAAGCGCACATGGAATTGGTCGAGCCACGTGCCCAGCATCTTCTTGAACCATGGGGGCATCCCCTCCTGGTTCCCGAAGTCGACGACGTGGACGGTGCCGCCCGGTTTCATCTGTTTGAACCCGTGCTCCAACGCCTCGCGCCAATCGTCCATCATGGAGAGCGAGTAGGAATAGATCAGCCGGTCGAACGGCCGCGAATGGCCAAGGCCCGCCGGCGTGAAATCGGTCGAGAGTGCCGTTGCGAGTTTGATACGCCCACTCAAGCCCGCACCCGCCGCGGACTCCGCCGCCGTCTTCAGCATCTCGCTCGACGCGTCGATCCCGTAGAAAGTGGCGTTGGGGTTGCGCTTGGCGAGCAGCACGAGATTGCGCGCCGTACCGCAGCCGACTTCGCAGATATGATCCGTCGCGCCGACCGGCAGCTCCTTGATCAGCTTGTCGCGCCCGAACAGATAATACTTGCGCGTCAGGTCGTAGATGTACCGCTGATGACGGTACATATTGTCCATCGCCGCATGGGCATTCGACGTCATGGTTAGGCTTTCAAGCTGTAAATGTGGAAGCCGCCGTAGATCGACGAGCGGTCCTTCTCGAAATAGGTCTGCGCGTCCTCGGCTTCGTACTGCCAGCGGCCGATGACGTCGGCGGGCAGCTTACGCTCCAGCGGCGAGTCGGGCCCCGCCGTGCGGAAAATCACCCGCGCCTCCGGTGCCGCTGTGCGCGTGATTTGTTCCCACAGCGCCGTGATCTGCTCCTCGTTCATCCAATCCTGCGCATCGAGCAGCACGTAACGGTCGAGGCTCTGCACCGGCAAACCGGCGAGATAATCGGTCATCGAAGCAAGGTGTGTCTCCACCCGCCCCGTGCGCTCGCGAACGATTTTGTAAGTCTGCTCCTGCAGATACGCCGGCACCGCACCGCGATCTTCCGTGTCGTAACGCCGGCCGAACGCCTGCCAGGCGAAATAGTTCTCGGTGATCGGGAAGTCGCAGGCGAGCTTCTCGATCCGCCGCCGGATCAGCCCCGCCGGATCGCCGCCCGACGCCTTATTCAACTCGTCGTACTGAGCCGGTGGAATGCCCAGCGCATAGAACGACACCGGCAGCTTCGACAGCGCCTTCACGAGCTTCGAGTCGAACAACGGTGCAATCGTACGATTGAAGATCGCCCGCTGCTCCTCCGGCGTACGCGCCGTCAGCATCTCTTTCAGCTGCTTGCCGTGCAGCCGCGCGACCGTCTGCAAGATACCCAAAAACCGTCCCAGCAGCCCGTAGCGATAGAGGTTTCGCGCGAACATGTTGATCCGCCGCCCGCGCAGCGGAATCCATTCCTGCCAATACTTGCGCGACGTCTCATCCAACCGCTCGACCAAAAAGCTGTCGTAATTCTCGCGATTGCCCTTCGTGTTCGCGTAGCCGAAGAACTGGAAGAAGTCTTCATACGTCGGCAGATGCGAAAGCGCCGCAAGCTTCAGCCGCGTCAGCGCGATGTGGTTCGGGTTCAAGTCGACAGCGATCACCTTCGCCGGGTTCGCGGCCAGATAATTGACGACGTTGCACCCGCCGGACGCGATCGTGATGATGCGGCTCGTGGGCCCAATCCGCAGCGCCGCCATATCGACGTCGGGATCCTCCCAAATCTGGTTATAGACAAACCCTTGGAACATGAGCGTGAACAGCCGCTCCAAGACGCCGCGCTTCGTGGTCACGCTGTGGTTGACCGCGGCTTCTTTCAGAAGTTTGTTACCCATGATGTGGTGCTGGATTCCGGATTGAAAAAAGCGCCTTGTGGGCCGACCGCGAAGCGGCACCCTGAAAGCGCGAACCAGTTACTTAATGCGGGACCACTACGCTTGCAAACGCGTCACCCGGCCAGGAAGGCCGCAAAACCACCGAAATCCCCTACGGCGAGCAAGCCGGCGCTGTCGGCGCCCGTGTCGCAGGCCCTTCTCACGGCCCTGTTGGCCCAAGAAGAAGGCGCATCGCTCGATGGCGCTCTGACCCGCGCATTGAAAGAAACCCGCGACTTACAGCCTGCCGACCGCCGCAAGGTTGTGCAGAATTTGTACGAAGTGAACCGCCGCCGCGCGCGCCTAAGCTGGCACTTGGAAGCGGAACGCTCCCGCATCAGCCCGCACCACCTGCTGCTCGCGTTCGTGGCGCTCGAAACGGGTGGCGAAGCGAAGGGCTTGCGCTTGAGCGACAACGACGTCACGTTGGCGCAACAACTCGCGCGCCGCAAGCTGCAAGATCCGCGCATGCCGGAAGCGACGCGCCTTGAGTGCCCGCCCGCCTTCGAAGCGCCCTTGCGCGAAGCGCTTGGGAACGACTTTGAAAAAGAGATGCTGGCCTTGCTCGAACCAGCACCGGTCGACCTGCGTGTAAACCTTCTGAAAACGACGGTCGAAGACGCCCGAAAAAAACTCCGCAGCGAAGACATCGCCGCCCGGCTGACACCGTTCAGTCCGTGGGGCTTGCGCGCCGAGCCCGGCGCCAACGTCTCGGCCACGCAAGCATTCCGCGACGGCCTTATCGAGTTCCAAGACGAAGGTTCGCAAGTGGCGGCCCTTCTGTGCGACGCAAAACCGGGCCTACAGGTCATGGACTTCTGCTCCGGCACCGGCGGCAAGACGCTGGCGCTGGCGGCGACCATGCAGAACAAAGGCCACCTGGTCGCCACCGACATCAGCGAAGTCCGCCTCGCCCGCGCGAAGCAGCGCATGAAACGCGCCGGCGCTGAAAACGCGGAGCGCAAACTGCTACCCGCCGCCGACGACAAGTGGATGAAGCGGCACTATTCCAAGTTCGACCGCGTGTTCGTCGACGC
>JBJXEH010000124.1:0-15490 GCA_046153995.1 Micropepsaceae bacterium | reverse complement strand
GTCTCCGCATTCAACGGCACCGCGCTCGTCAACCTGGCAAACGCCGTCACACCGTTGTCGACGCTGAACTTTTCCAGCTGATGGCCGTCGCCCACTTGCCACTTCGCGGCGTCCGCGCCTGCGAACGTCACCGCGTATCCACCGCCTGCGGCTGCGGTCTTCAAGTCCGTCACCAGCTGCTCCTCAGAGACCTGTCCCGTTAGCCTCAGTATGTCCTTCCAAAAGAACGCGCCGGCTGCCGCCAGAATAAGAACCGCGGCGCCCGCAATCAGTCCAAAGCGTCCCATCGCTACTCACCGTTTCGAAGTGTGCCACTTAAGCGGGCGGAAGATACACGCTCTGCTTTTGCCCGCGCAAGAAATCCCGCTATTTCTTGGTAACGAGGAACGTGTCCTGATAGTGCATGGCGCCGCGCTTTTCCGCCCACGTGCCGGGGTCGAAGCCGCTGATCTCAAGCCCCGCTTGGGCAAGCAGCGCGCGCCAGCGGTCGAACGTGTACCCGGCGAAGAAGTCCTGTCCCGTATAGGCCTGATAGTGGCCGGGCGAAACCTCCGCAACCGCCGTGTGCAACCCCGTGCGCTTCACAAAGTCCGGGAACGACCGATCGATGATGAACGCTGTCAGATAGGCCAGGCCGTCCGGCTTGAGACAGCGCGCGATCTCGCGGAAATAGGTTTCGGCGTCGGCCTCCACCAAATGCGTGAACACCGATATCGCGAACGTAAAGTCGATCGAGTCCGTCTGCGCAAAGCTGAGCGAGATGTTGCTCGACGCTTTGATGTCGCCGCCGAAGTAATAGTTGTTCTCGACCTTCTGCAGGAAGAACTTGAACCGCGGGTTCGCGGGCGTGACGGTCTGCGTGCACCAGGTGATGCCGTCTTCGAACACGTCGGTGCCGAAGTATTCGCCCTCTTTGATCAGCAGCGAAAACGGTATGGCAAGCCGCCCGCACCCGCTGCCGATATCGATCACGCGCGACAGCGACGACAGCTTGCCGCGCCGCACCAGCTCGACGAACGACCACGACGCCGTATTCTTGAAATGCTGCGGCGAGTGGCTGCCGATCTTCTGCATCATCCAAACGGGCGGCAGCTGCGCCTCGGGCAGCGCGAGCAGTTGCTTGACCACGGAATCGATCTGCGCCTGCGCCTCGCGCACGGCGGTTTCACGTTCCCGCTGCTGCCTGATGTAGGAGCTCTCTTCATGCTCCATGGGTCTCATCGCCCTTTCGCGAAATTGCCAAGCGCACGTGACGGTCAGCCGGGCGCGCCGAAAGATACACAAGGGCCCTGAGCCCAAGCAAGAATCTCTGTCGCAATTGCGTTGGCCCTGGCGTATCCGTTGGCCCACACTCTTTAACCTCTTGGGCCCCGCATGAAGCCGGTCTTTGAAACGAACCTGAAATCGTTGCCCTTCCTCCACCGGGGCAAGGTGCGTGACATTTATGCTATTGGCGCCGACCGGTTGCTGGTGGTGCAGACCGACCGCCTGTCCGCGTTCGACGTCATCTTGCCCGACCCGATCCCTGAGAAGGGGCGGGTGCTGACGGCCCTCTCGCACTTCTGGTTCGAAAAACTCGGCCACGTGATCGCCACCCACGTCACCGGCATCGCGCCCGAAACCGTGGTGGCACCGGATGAGCGCGACCAGGTCGCGGGCCGCGCGATGGTGGTCAAGCGGCTCACGCCGTTGATGATCGAGGCGGTCGTGCGCGGCTACGTCGCGGGGTCGGGGTGGAAGGACTACCAGGCCACGGGCGCGATCTGCGGCGTCGAACTGCCGCGCGGTTTGCCCCAAGCGGCGAAGCTGCCCGAGCCCATCTTCACGCCCGCGACAAAGGCCCCGGCCGGCGCGCACGACGAAAACATCTCGTACGGTGAGGCAGCGGCGATCGTCGGCGCCGACTACGCGGCGCAAGTGCGCGACGCGTCGCTGCGCCTTTATAAAGAGGCGTCGGACTACGCCGCCACGCGCGGCATCATCATCGCCGACACGAAGTTCGAATTCGGCACGGATGCTTCGGGCAAGCTCCACCTGATCGACGAAGCCCTAACGCCGGACTCCTCCCGCTTCTGGCCGGCAAGCCAATACCGCACCGGCATCAGCCCCCCCTCATTCGACAAACAATTCGTCCGCGACTGGCTGGAGAGCCAACCGTGGAACAAGAAAGCGCCGGCCCCGCATCTGCCGCCGGACGTGCTGGCAAAGACGTCGCAGAAGTACCAAGAGGCACTTCGGTTGCTGGCGGGCTGAAACCTTTAAATTGAAACGCCAAGCACGCCAAGCCGCTTGTGTGCGTTTCAGAATGTGGCGCGCGTCACCGGCTGCATAGAATAAATCTCGCACGAAGCAACGAAGCAGCGAACGCGCCCCTCTTCGGCGCGCAGCGCCTGCTGAGCGTTTGATTGCGCACCTGCGGTGCGCGGTTGACTACCCTTCGCTGCTTTGTTGCCTCGCGTGAAACCGATTCTACGGCGCCGGTGACGCGCGCCACATTCTGAGACGCACACAAGCGGCTTGGCGTGCTTGGCGTTTCAATCTCTTCTTCCCCCGGACCGTGACGGCTCGTCCGGGGACACTTTGCTAGCGTCAAGCCGTCCCCCCAACTAGATAAGGAAACACGCATGAACAAGTTCTTTGTCGTCCGCTTGGACGAAGACGGCGACTACGTCGACGAGTGGGAAGGTGTCGCCGACAGCTTCGCCTCGCTCGACGAAGCGAAAGACTTCATCCGCGGCAACGCCGGCGCTCACCCGGGCGTGCGCTACATCGCGGCGCAAGCGATCACCGTCGGCGAATCGCCGATCCCCGAAGTGACGTTCACCGACGTCGCTTAAACACAGCCAAACGCGAAGGGCAGGGCGGTGCGCATCAACGGCGCGCCGCCCTTTTTCATTTCAGACAAGGAATTGACATGACCAACACCAAACCTTGGTGGCAATCGAAAGCCGTGTGGGGCTCGATCGTCGCACTGCTCGCGGGTTTCGCGACCCTCGCGGGCCTAAAGCTCGACGCCACGCTGCAGGATCAACTGGCCGAACTCATCACCGGCGCGGCGAACGTCGTGGGCGGGCTCATCGCCTGGTACGGCCGCGCGAAGGCTGACGCCGCCATCACGTGGAGCGCCAAACCATGAGAGCGATCCTGAACACACTCGCCGTAGCCACCATCGCAACGCTGCTCGCCGCCTGCGCGCTGCTGCAGCCGCTCGACGCCGACGACGACGCCCGCCGCGCCGCAAAGATCACGCTGACGGCGTACGAAGCGACGCAACAAGCGATCTTGATCTACGGCCGGCTGCCGCCATGCGACGCACCGGCAGCGGTCGGCCCGCTCTGCCGCGACGCAAAACTCTGGACGAAAATCAAAACCGTCGAAGCCGCGGCAACACGCGCCATCGCCGCCGCAACGCCCGTGCTGAACGGCGAGAGCGCCGACACCGGCCAACTGATCGCCGCACTGATCGCAATCGGCGAGGTCAAACAGGCAATGGCCGACGCCCAAACAAACCTGAAAGGAGAAACCCCATGAACGCCGCCGCCGCGATAAGCCTCATCACCCAAATCATCGCAAACCTCCCCGCCGCCATCGCAACCGGGGCAGAGGTCATCCGCCTCGTCAACAGCGCGTACCGCGGCTTAAGCGAAGCCATAGGCGACCGCTACGTCACCCGCGAAGAGGTCGATGCACTGGTCGCAAAGATCGTGGCAAACAGCGCCGCCATCCAAGCGGTGGAGTAGCTTGGTTTTGCGTTTGATCTTGAAGGCCCCGGGACGAACTGGGGCCTTCACCGTATTTAACCCTGCCTTGCCCAGGCTGTGGTTGCCGCGCGCTATCCATAGAAAACGGCGTAAAAAAGCCGATTTACCTATACAAAACTATCAAGTTGATACCATTGACGCCGCCGGGGGTACCTATCATTATTATAGGCACGCGTGTCCTTGGAGGCTGGGCGGCCTGTGAGTGAGGAAGACGACAAGAAGATAAAGATCACCCCGTTAATGCAGAGGCAGGACCACTGCCAAAGAGTGGTGCGCCGGATCGCGGCAAATTCGGAGAACGTTTTCTTCCCGACGCACGCTTTCGAGCGCGAAGAGTATCGAGACATCTCGACGAGCGATGCGTTGGAGGTGCTGTTGACCGGTGATGTCGAGCCGGGAATTTCGCCGGGCGAAAATGCTGGTGAGTGGGTGTGCAAAGTCACGAAGAAGCTGTTCACAAGCCGGCCGGTGATTGGCGTCGTGACCGTCGTAATGAATGAGAAAGAACTGTTGGTCGTAACTTTAGAGTGGGAGTACCCATAAGATGAACGAACGGGGTCAGACGTTCATCCATCAGGGTGACGAGAAGGCGGAGAAGCCTTTTCACTACACGCAATGCGGGCTGGATGACGTTTATCTGCTGAGCGGGTTTACGCTGAAAGAGACAGCGCACGGACCGGCGTTCAGCATCAAGAACATCGAAGGCTTGCATGCTGAGATCGCGTTCGCACTTGTGCGCGACCGTAAGACCTTCAATGCAAAAGAGGTGCGCTTCATGCGGAAACAAATGAAGCTCACTCAGGAGAAGTTTGGCGAGCTGATCGGCGTTGGCGATCAGATGGTGGCTCGGTTTGAGAAGAGCGAGTCCTCGATCTCAACGGCGTCGGCAATGCTGCTGCGGGCACAGTACCTCGCATCTACCTGCCCCGGCGACGAGCAGGTGAGTGAGCTCAAGAAGCTCATTGCGGACGTAGAAGCCCACATCAACGCGATCGCCGGCAGCGAAGTACCAAAGCCTATCTATCTGAGATCGAATAAAGCGGCGGAATGGAAGGTGGCGGCATAACGCCGCCGCCTTCTTCGCTCGATACGCAACCTAATCCCCCGCCGTCACCAACCCCTCCCGCAACACCCAATCGTACGTCGCGCGCGTCTCGCCGTCCGTGAACGTCACGCCCGCGTCGCTCACCCACAGGTCGTCGCCCACGCGCTCGTGTCCGTAGGCCAGGGACACGATGCCGTGCGCGCTCACCGCACGCACCTCGCCGTCGTCGCACACGCCGTCGCCGTTGACGTCGTGCCAGAGCGACAAGCCCTCCAACTCAGCCCCAGCAACCCGGCCGTCGCCGTCGTCGTCGAGCGCACCCAGCGCTTGATAGCCGTTGCCCCACGACGCGACCCAGGTGACGGAGCCGAACAACTGAAACCCGCTGGTGACCACGCGCTTATCCTTCGGATCCCACACCAGCCAAGCCGCATCCGCCGTCAGCCATCCCGCCCGCATCGCACGCCCCTGGCCGGAGAAATCGAAGCTCACCGGCGACGTGCGGTCCACCAACGCATCGAACGACACATCGCGTTTCAACGGCACCAAGATCGGCGTCACATACATCGCAGGCGGCGAGTCCGTGAGCCGCTTCTTCACCCGCCGGATCAGCCACCGGTCACGGCCCGGCCGCGCGATCATCGCGAAGTGCTCGACCGCCTCGGTGACCACCGTGTGCGTCTCCCAGTCCGCGCTCATCTCACCCGGACCCGACGGCGCCGGTATCTGTATCAAGCCCTGACGCAGCACATAACGAAGCTCGCGCCGCGCAGACACCCGCCGCCCCGCGCGATCATACGCAAACGCCAGCGCCACCCGCCCGCGCAGGTTCGCAGCCTCCAATCCCCGCGCCCGTTCGTAAGCCGCGATCGCCGCCGCCAGATGCGGGTCCGTGCCCCGCCGCGCACCGAACGCCTCCGAAGGAATCTCCCGCTTCGGCCCCAGAGAATACGTCCGCGCTTCGCAGCGTTCGCCGGGCTTGGCCTCCGGAAAATCATCGCGCGAGCCCTTGCCGCTCGACTGCGCATCCAACGTCGCGCAATCGCCGATCGTGCCCTCGGCAATCGTGTCCCCACGGTCCCGGTAGACGGGTAACGCCGCCACCCGCCGCAAGTACGCCAGCAAATGCAACCGCCCGATCGCGCGAAACTTCGCCGCCGGCTCAAGCCCCTGCGCGTTGCGCTCCAGGTTCGCGAGCAACCGCTCGACCGGTACTTCGTCGACCCGGTCGGCGGGCACCATCGCAAAGATGGCGAACGCGGGGAGCGAAAATATCAACATTAGGCATCCGGCAACTATGGCACGCATTTCAAAGCCTCGGTTTTCAGCGGCGCAAACGGTAAACGCGAACGAATCGTAAAGCGGCAATTGACGCGAAGTCTAACGGAATTCTCAGACCCCACGCCTAGACTTGCGCTCATGCCCGCCAAAGCATGCATCGCTGACCGGGCCGCCAGCATCGCGGCCAAGATCGAGCAGGAGAAAATCCGGCTCGTCTTCGGCACGCGCGTGCAATACGTGGACGGCATCCCTTTTGCGATCGGCATTGCCGCGATCATGGGCGGCCTGTGGCCCACGCTCGGCAACGCCGGCCCGCTCGCCGCGACGCTGTGGGTGTGTGCGGTGGTTGTTTGGTCGTGCGGATCGCTGGCCACGCTGCAGTACTACATTGCAGATCCCGCACGTTATCCGGCGGCGGCGTGGCAGCTCATGCAATGCGCGATGATGGTTGCGCACGGCCTCGTGTGGGGCGGTGGCATGGTTTGGATGTTCTGGGACGCAGGCAACACGGCCAACCAGGCGATCTTGTGCGTCATAGGGTTGGGCTCCATCGTCGCGATGTTCTTCCTCACCGCCGCGAACTTTCGCGTGATGTGCTCGTCGCTGGCGACGCTCACGCTCGGCATCTGGAGCGCATTCCTCACCCACGACGGCGCGCTGGCGCAGGTGTTCAGCGTCATCTTCCCGCTGTTCGCATTGCTGCTGCTGCGCTACGGCCGCGCGACGGCGAACCACATCCACGGCGCGCTGCAACTGCGCTTCGAGAACGAGGCGTTGGCGGCGGCCGTCATCCGCGCGAACAAAGCCAAAAGCGACTTCCTGGCCTCGATGAGCCACGAGCTGCGCACGCCGCTGAACTCGATCATCGGCTATTCCGATTTGATCCGGCAGGAAACGTTCGGCCCCATCGTGCCCGAACGCTATGCGGGCTACATCGACGACATCGCCTCCTCCGGCGCGCATCTTCTGAAGATGATCAACGACTTGCTCGACCTGGCCAAGATCGAGGCCGGCAAGCGCGAGTTCAACGTGGCCCCCGTGCGCCTCGCCGACGTCGCGGCCGACGTGTTGCGCTTCGTAGAGCCGATGGCGGCAGCCGCGCACGTCAGCGTGATGATCGACGCCAAACACGACGCGGTCGTGCGTGCGGATGAGCGTGCGGTGAAGCAGATGCTGCTCAACCTCGCCTCGAACGCGGTCAAGTTCTCAAAGCCCGGCGGCCTTGCGGTCATCTTCTGCGAAGTTCAATCGACGAACCGCGTGGCATTCGGCGTGAAAGACACCGGCACCGGCATGACCGCAGACGAACAAGTCAAGGCGCTGGAACCGTTCGCTCAAGCAACCAACGTCGAAACCGTCGAAGGCCACGGCACAGGCCTAGGCCTACCCATCGTCAAAGGCCTCATCGAAGCCCACCAAGGCGTGTTGCGGGTCGAAAGCACCAAAGGCCTCGGCTCCAAAATCTGGGTAGAGTTCCCGGCGGAGAGACTGATGCGCGTGAAAGAAGAGGCGGCGGCCTAAGCGTCTCCCGCCAGCCGCTGTCCCTCATCCGTCTCGCGCGTAACCGCGCTCGCCACCTTCTCCCGTTTCGCAACGGGAGAAGGGCAATCAAATTATGTACGTGAATTACCCTTCTCCCGCCGAATGGCGGGAGAAGGTGGCGAGCGGCACAGCCGCGAGACGGATGAGGGACAGTGTAAGCGTGGAGACACCCGGCTTGCCATCTTCCCGTCAAATTCGTCGCGCAAGCTCACCCCCATGTCCGTGAACCGCGCTCGCGAACTTCGCCGCACGATGACTGAGGCCGAGCGCAAGCTCTGGTCGGGCCTGCGCGATCGCAGGCTCGACGGGCACAGATTTCGCCGCCACAACAGATCGGTCCGTTCTACGCGGATTTCGTTTGCATCGACGCGATGCTGGTCGTCGAAGCGGACGGCATCCAGCATCACGACGAAGAGCAAGGCGCGTACGACCAACGCCGCACAAAGTTCCTCGAGCGCGAAGGCTTCCATGTCGAACGGTTCGACAACCTGCAAATACTCCGCTACCCGGCGCAGGTGCTGGCTAGGATAGGAGCGATCGCGAAGGAGCGCATATTCATCAAGACGCAGGGTGAGAGAAGCGGGCCTAAGCGTTGACAGGTGTCTCCACGCTTACACTGTCCCTCATCCGTCTCGCGGCTGCGCCGCTCGCCACCTTCTCCCACCTCGCGGTGGGAGAAGGGCAATTCACTTTGGAAATTTACAAACTGCATTACCCTTCTCCCGTCGCGAGACGGGAGAAGGTGGCGAGCGCGGCACGCGCGAGACGGATGAGGGACAGTGTAAGCGTGGAGACACCAGGACGGCGCGCCCCCCGAAGCCACTTGGCGTAGGGGGGATGAGGGACAGTGTAAGAGTGGCGGCCCCTCACGCCACCGGCACCTGCATCATCGCTTCGATGCCGAGCGCCACCAGCGTCGCCACCAGCAGCAACGCGGCGCCCGCCATCGCCGCCTTCTGCCAAAGCGCCATCGGCCGCTTGAACCGGAGCCACCCGGCCGTCAACACCGCCCCGCTCAGCAAGAACAAAACCGCCAGCATCTAGTCGTCCCAGCTGGGCTGCGTGCTCAGGTAGTCGCAAAAATAATCCGCCATGTCGTCGTTCGCGGGCTTCGCCGCCTCGCAGTCTTCTTTCGACGCATACGGCCCCTTCTCGACGAACGGCCCAACCTCCGTGTCGGAGACGACGTACCAACCCGCACCGTTCCAGACCGGCGCGGCCGCAAGCGGCACGGCCAACGCAGCCGCCAACACGAACGCGATAAGCGCAACACGGATGGTCATGCGGACCTCCCTCTGTTATCCCGTGCGTTATAGCACGCCCCCAGGGACACACTCGATGACAAAGCCGTTCGACGTGGCAGCCCGCGCCGAGTGGCGCGCGAACTGGCGGGTGGTTTTGGGCGCGGCGATCGGCATGGGCACGGGCGCCTCGCTGTTCTCGCTGAACGCAAGCCTCTTCATCACGAGCTTCGGGAATGAATTCGGCTGGTCGCGCGGCGACATGGGGCTGGCGGGGGCGGGCGCCTTCATCGCCGGTGCGCTGACCATCGGCATCATGGGCCGCATCTTGGACCATGTCGGCTTTCGCAAGGTCGTGCTCGTCTGCGTGCCGATGATGGCGCTGGTCTATCTCGGCCTCACGTTGATGAACGGTGCGTATGCGATGTACGTAGCCCTGCTGGTCGTGGCGGGCACGTTCGGCGGCGGCACGGCGGCGATGGTCTACACAAGGCCTGTGGTCGCGGTGTTCGACCGGCAACGGGGCTTGGCACTCGCCTGCGCCGCGTCCGGTACGTCGCTGGCGACGATCCTGTTTGCACCCGTGCTGGGGGCTGCGATCGAGAACTACGGCTGGCGCGCAGGCGCCTACGGCTTGGTCGTGCTGACGCTGTTCGTCGGCCTGCCGCTCGCGCTCGCGCTCATCGGCCGCGCGCGCGAGATGAAGGCGGTGGAGGAGGGCGAGCTCGCGGTCGGTGCAGCACCCGCGGTCGAGCTGACGCTGGCTGAAGCCGTGCGCGGCCCCACGTTCTGGCTGCTCGCCGGCGCGCTCGTCGCGGTGAACATCCCGGGCTCGGGCGTCGTGGGCCAGCTCGCGCCGATGATCACGGACAAAGGCTTGAGCGACACGGCAGCCGGCGTTGCGATGTCGACCTACGCGGGCGGCCTGCTCACGGGGCGCCTCATTACAGGGTTCGCGCTCGACCGCTTCGCGGCGCCCTATGTGGCCGCCGTGATGACCTGCATCCCCGCGATCGGCACCGCGCTGCTCCTCATCCCCGACCCCTCGTTAGCGTTGGCGCTCTTCGCGGTCGCGTTGATCGGCCTGCAACAAGGCTCCGAGATCGACCTGCTCGCCTACTTCGTCAGCCGCACGTTCGGCACCAAAAACTACGGCAGCATCTACGGCGCCATCGCAACCGCCGGCGCTCTGTCCACGGCAACGGGCCTCGTCCTCTTCGGCAAAGTCCACGACTGGACCAAGACCTACGACATCGCCCTAATCGTGGGGACAGTGGCGTTCGTGGTGGGAGCCATGGCGTTCTTGGCGGTGAAGTATGTGAAACGCCCCAATGGCGAGGCTGCCCCTCATCCGTCTCGCGGCTAACGCCGCTCGCCACCTTCTCCCGTCTCGCGCCGGGAGAAGGTGGCGCGCGCAAAGCGCGAGACGGATGAGGGACAGTGTAAGCGCTTAGAACTAAGTCCCCAACAACTCCCGCAGCGTCAACACCCGGTGCACGGCCTTCACCTTAGACAGCGCCACCGAAAACTCCTTCTCCGGATTGTACTGCCCAAGCTTCAACTGCGTCGGCGTACGCGCCACCAGCTGCTTCACCATCGCCAATCCCGGTTCGCCGTCGCCTTGGTCGTTCATTTGCACGACGACATAATCGCCGGGCGCGGTGGGCCTCGCAGGGGAGACGTAGATGAGATCCCCGTCCTTGTTCCACGGCGACATCGAATCGCCGCTCACCCACAGCGCATAGACGTTGCGCATGTGCGCGATGCCGGGCGGGCGGCGCACGTAGTCCACGATGTCCCCGTTCAAACGGAAGTCGCCCGACGCGCCGCCGACCACGATGCCGTGCACCGGCACGTCGGAGGGCATCACGCCGGCAGGCGTCGTCGCGCCCTTTTTCCCCGCCTTGAAATCCGGATCGCCCATGAGCGCGCCGACCGGCACGTGCCAGAGCTTCGAAAGCTCGACCAAGCTTTCGCGGCCCGGCGGGGCGATGCCCGATTCCCACTGCGAGATCGCGGGCTGGCTGACGCCGATCGCAGCCGCCACCTCCACCATCGTCATACCGCGCGCTTTGCGATGCTCGCGGATGCGGATGCCGAGCCGGCGCACATCGTGCGAAACCTGTTTGGCGGGGCGGGGGGCAGTCTTCTTCATGTGGCGCGGTTCCTTATATTCCAGACTATCGGATTACATAGCGGGACTAATATGTCAAGCGAAAAGAGTTCTTGATTTGTTCCAGTGAAGCCGGTCTGATACCCAAATCACCCGGGGACGGAGTACGGACCACGGGGATCAGAGCGCCACCATTCCGATCCCTGTGTTCCGTGTTCCGTATTCCGTCTTCCGCTACCGGAGAATATAAGTCCTGTGGATAAAGCGGCCTTCGCAAACCGCCGCTGGGACGGCGCCATGGTGCGTTTTCTCGTGAAAAAGCGCCGCCAAGGCTACCCGATTCGCTGGATCGCGCAGCGCTTAGGGGTCAGCCTCGTGCGCGCCGTGGCGCAAGCGATCAACCGCGGCCTGGTGATGCGCACCGCCTACCGCGGACGGCGCTGCACCAACCCGCCACCACCCGAGCTACCGCCACTAGGGCCGGTCCGCGACCTCCCGCAAGAGGGCCTCTGCCGCTGGATGAACGCAAACCCCGACGAGGACTGGGCGATGTGCGCGAGAGAAACGAACGGCGGTGCCTGGTGCCAACACCACCGTGCACAAGTGTATGCGCCGCGTTCCAAACGCTGTCCCTCATCCGTCTCGCGCGTACCGCGCTCGCCACCTTCTCCCACCTCGCGGTGGGAGAAGGGCAATGAATTTGAGTGTGTGAACAAAAATAAGAAAACGAATTCCCCTTCTCCCGTCGCGAGACGGGAGAAGGTGGCGAGCGCGGAGCGCGAGACGGATGAGGGACAGTGTCAGCGCGTAGACCCCAAGACGGCCTGCCCGCCGGAGCCCGAAGGGCGAAGGGGGGATGAGGGACAGTGTAAGCGATGACCAACTTCGACCTCCCGCGCCCCCACGACACCGGCTCCGAGCAGCAATTGCTGGGCGCGTTGCTGCTCGACCCAGCCGCCGCCGAGCGCATCGCGGCCGCGCTCGAGCCAACGCACTTCGCCGAACCGCTGCACCAGCGCATCTACGATGCCATCGCCCGCGCCACGAAGGCGGGCTTGGCCGCGACGCCGAACTCGCTCAAGCCCGAGTTCGAAGACGACGCACAGATGCGCGAGGTCGGCGGCGCCGCCTACCTCGCCGAGCTCGCAGGCTACGGCGCGCAATGTCTCGATACCCGCGCATGGGCTGAAGCGGTCAAGAACCTCGCGTTCCGCCGCCGCCTGATCGCGGCCGGCCGCGACATGCAGAACGACGCGCTCAACGCCGGCATCGAAACCGAACCCCACACGCTGGCCGAACGCGCGGAGGAGCTGATCGCGCACGCACTGGGCGAGGCATCCGAAACCGCGGCCGATCGCTTCCAACCCGTGGGCCAACTCGCGCACACGGTGCTGAGCGCCGCCGAGGAAGCACCCACGCTGAAATTCGGTCTCGCGCGCCTCGACGAAATCACCGGCGGCTTGCGGCCGAAGGAGCTCGTGATCGTGGGCGCCAGACCCGGCATGGGCAAAACCGCGTTCGCAGGCCACGTGGCGCTGTCGGCCGCAAAGCAAGGCAGCGCCGTCGCGTTCTTCTCGATGGAGATGGCGGCCGCCGCGATCACGCTGCGCCTGATCACGGCGGAAGCGTTCGCCGACGGCCGATCCACCGCCTATGCCGAGCTGCGCCGCGGCCGGATACCGGCGGACGAAGGCCACGCGCTGTTCGAAGCCGAAGCGCGCCTGCGCGCGCTCCCGCTCTACATCCACGAAGGCCGCCAGCTCACGCCCTCAGGGCTGCTGCTCGCCGCCAGACGCGCGCAGAAGAAACTCAGGGACACGAGCACGCCGCTCGGCCTCGTCATCGTCGACCACATCCAAAAGATCCGCCCCGACCGCGACTGCCGCGGCAACAAGGTCGCCGAAATGACCGAGATTTCGGACGCGATGCAAAAGATGGCGGGCGCGCTGAATGTCCCCGTGATTGCGCTCAGCCAACTGAACCGCGCCGTCGAAAGCCGCGAAGGCAAACGCCCCGAACTCGCCGACCTGCGCGAAAGCGGCGCGATCGAACAAGACGCCGACCTGGTGCTGCTGCTGTTCCGCGAGGCGTATTACAAGCTCAAAGCCGAACCCCAACGCGGCCACCCCGACTGGCCCGAATGGTACGGCGAATACGCGAACGTGCGCCACGACTTAGACATCCACATCGCCAAACACAGGAACGGCCGCGAAGGCCAAGTCCGCGCCCACTTCGACGCACCAAGTTCGGGGATCAGATGAGACGCTGTCCCTCATCCGTCTCGCGCGTACCGCGCTCGCCACCTTCTCCCATCTCGCGATGGGAGAAGGGCAATCAAAAATTTGTTTTGATCATTCCCCTTCTCCCGTCGCGAGACGGGAGAAGGTGGCGAGCGGCGTAGCCGCGAGACGGATGAGGGACAGTGTCAAAGCTTAAGCACCAAGCAGCCCACGAACAACCACGGAGCACCACATGACCGCCACCATCTACTACTCGAAGTTCATCTGGGCCGACTGGCTGCTCGATCATGCGGTGCGCCGCTGCTCGCCCGCGGCGCGTGCGTTGTGGCTCGACATGCTGGCACTCTCCGTGCGTAGCGAGCCTGTGGGCGTGATGGCCGATGGCGGCACGGCACTCACCGTGAGCGACTTCGCGCGCGCCGCCGGTATGCGCAACGCCCAGGCGCGGCGCCTTCTCGCGGAACTCGAAAACAACGGCGTGTTCTCGCGCGATGAACGCGAACGCATCTATTCGCGGCGCATCGTGCGCGAACATCGCATGCGTCTGAGCAACAAAGCGAACGCGGCGCGCGGCGGAAATCCTTGGCTCTCGGCCAAAAACGCATCCGGGCCGGATATCCCCCCGAAAACGCCAGTTAAGAGTCAAGAGTCACAAGTCACGAGTCAGCAGTCAGAGCCGGACCGCGCCGCGCCAGTCGCTTCGCTCCCAATGGCCCCCATCCTCCGTGCAGCGCAAGCGATGGGCACGACGTTGGAGGCGCTTCATCGCAAACTGAGCTGGAGCATCTTCGACTACACGTTCCAGCTCTGGGTCGAGGAGGGTTGCGATCCGGAACGCGACATCTGGCCGACGATCGGCGCACTCACCGCCAAGCGCCGCGGCGTGCCGGAGTCGCCGGCGTACTTCGCTGAGGCCGTCCGCGAAGCCCGCGACCGCAGGCTCGAAGGCAAAGCCGCGCCGCGTGTGCTGAACGCGCCCGCGCCGTGGGTGAGCCCCGAAGACCAAGCAAGCCGCCTGAAAACGTTCGGCGAAACCGGCATCTGGCCGCGCAGCTGGGGACCGAAGCCGGACACGGAAAACGGAACACAGGGATCGGAAAGCGCAAGCCCATGAACGCAAGGCCCGATCCCTGTTTTCCGTATTCGATATTCCGCACACGGAGCATCAATGACCCAAGACCGCCCGTTCATCGCCGCCCGCCTGCGCGAAGCCTGGGACACGCTGCGCCGCATGCCGACACAAGATGTCCCCGCATTACGCTCGGGTTGGCCGCAAACCGTCCAAGACGTAGCCGACGCCTACGGTTACACGCCGGCGACGGCGCGGCTAAGCCCAGCCAGCCCCCGCGCCATCGACCGCATGATGGAAACCTTCACCTGGTTCCAAGCCCTAGAAAACGCCCCCCACCTAACCAGAGCCGTCTGGCTAACAGCCGCCAGCGGCATGGGCATAAAACGAGCCGCCCTAACGCTCGGCATCCACCGCGACACAGCAAGAGCCCGCCGCGACGAAGCCCTAGACCGCATGGCGGAGTGGGTGAGGTTGCAGTCCCTCACGCCCAACACTGTCCCTCATCCGTCTCGTCAGGCCTAACGGCCTGCCGATCCACCTTCTCCCGTCTCGCGACGGGAGAAGGCCAATGAATTTGAGAATGGGAGAGGGAAAAGGAAAAGGAAAAGGAATTACCCTTCTCCCGCCGAAGGGCGGGAGAAGGTGGCGAGCGCGGGGCGCGCGAGACGGATGAGGGACAGCGTTTGGGATTTACACTTCTCCCACCACCAGCGTACTCTCCGCACTCCCGGGCCACACGCGGACGCCCGGTTGTTTCAGACGGCTCCCGTCCAAGCACCGCTCACCCTTTAAGGGTTGGAGCACACGCCTATGGACACCACACCCACGCACAAACCTCGCATCGCCGTTCTCTGGCGCGGCAACCCGGATGCGCCGCACGCGCCCGCCTCGCATGAGGCGCGGCTTAAGCCCGTCATCGATGCGTTGAACGTGGCGGGTCTCGAGCCGCACGGCATTGTCTGGTTCGACGATCGCGCGCAGGAACTCGAAGCAGAGCTAGCGGCCATGCACGGCGTGCTCGTCTGGATCAACCCGCTGCAGGGCGGCCGCGATCGCACAGTCGTCGACGCGACGCTGCGCCGGATCGCAGCCGAAGGCGTTTGGGTGAGCACGCACCCGGACGTCACGGCGCTCATGGGCACGAAAGAGGTGCTCTACACCTCGCGCGAACTCGGCTGGGGCGCCGACACCGATC
>JBJXEH010000123.1:0-2804 GCA_046153995.1 Micropepsaceae bacterium | reverse complement strand
CGTAGCGCCAGAATTTATGCTGTTTTCGTGCAAACGGACCTGATGCCTCAGAAATCGCTGACGATTCCCTTGCGCTCCCAATCGCCGTACCGCGTCGGCTCCAGCCCCTTCGGCCCGCCGATTTCCTTCGGCCGGTCCTTGGGCGTTTTCGCCTCCTGGGCGCGCCGGGCCTCAGCCTCCGCAAGCGCGCGTTGTGCGGCGGCGGCGATCCGTTCGGCGATCTCTTTGTCGGTAGCCATAGATATGAAGATAAGCGCCTGCCCGCTGCACCGCAATGTGCGTAACACCGGCGTGAAAACGCGCTTTGTCGCGCGCAAAATCGCGACACCTAACCTATGCTGCGGCCAAGCTTGTGGGGGGCTCAATGTTTAAGCGTACCGTACTTCTGTCGTTGCTGTTGCTGCCGTTCGTCGCCATTGCCGCGCACGCATCCGATTTCGATCCGAATGCCGCGACCGAGGCTTACCTCGCGACGATCACCGGCGAAGCCAAAGCAAAATCCGACGCCTATTTCGAAGGCGGCTACTGGCTGATCCTCTACGACGCCCTTATCTCGATCGGCATTGCGCTTCTCTTGCTGTTCACGCGCGTCGCCGCCGGTCTGCGCAGCCTCGCCGAATATCTGCCCTGGCGCTGGCTGCAAACCTTCGTCTTCTTCGTGCTTTTCATCGCGCTCACGACCGCGCTGACCTTCCCCTACTCAATGTATGTCGGCTTCACGCGCGAGCACGAATTCGGCCTCTCCAACCAAACCTACGACGCTTGGTTCAGCGAGTACCTGACCGGCGGCGCCGTCGGCCTCGTGATGGGCGGCATCTTCCTGACCATCCTCTACGCCATCATCCGCCGCGCGCCGAACACGTGGTGGATCTGGGGTGCCGGCGCGACATCGGCCTTCTTTGCCTTCGCCGCGCTGATCGCCCCGGTCTTCATCTCGCCGCTGTTCAATGAATACAAACCGATGCGCGACGGCGAACTGAAACAGGAAATCCTGTCGCTCGCCCGCTCGAACGGCATCCCGGTCAACGACGTCTTCGAAGTCGACGCCTCGCGGCAGACGAAACGGATCAGCGCGAACGTCCAAGGCTTGTTCGGCACGACGCGTATCTCGCTGAATGACAACCTCTTGAACAAGGGCACGCCCGCCGAAGTGCGCGCCGTGATGGCGCACGAAATGGGCCACTACGTGCTCGGCCACGTGACCGAAATTATCGCCTACGCTGCGATCCTATCGCTCGTCGCCTTCGCGATCGCTCATTTCGGTTTCCACGCGTTGACCGGCGTCTTCGGGGGCATCTGGGGCATCCGCGGCATCACCGACCCTGCGGGCTTCGCCGTCATCTCGATGATGTTGTCGATTATCGGCTTCATCGGCACGCCGATCACAAACAGCATGGTCCGCGCGAACGAGGCCGAAGCCGACATCTACGGCCTGAACGCCGCCCGCGAACCCGACGGCTTCGCGACGATCGCGCTGAAGCTCGCCGAATACCGCAAGCTGGACCCAACCCCGTGGGAGGAATTCGTCTTCTACGACCACCCTTCCGGCCGCTCCCGCGTCTCGATGGCGATGCACTGGAAGGCTGAGAATCTGCCAAAGGAAGCGCCGCCGCCAGCCGCGCTTGAGCCTGCGCCACCGCCGGATTCGGAGAGCGGAAACGAAGCACCGCCCGCCGCTCCACAGGCAGCACAGTAGCATGACTTGATGCCCTCCGCCGGCGCACCTATTGCTGCGCCGGCCATGACCAAAGGGGCTTGCCGATGAACTGGATGAAATCCGCGCTCTTCGCAGCGCTTGGCTTGGGCCTGCTCGCCCAAGCGCAGGCCGCCGAAACGTTGCGCTACGTCGCAATGGTCGACAACGGCAAGAAGGCCGGTCACCAAATCGTCGAGCAAGGCGACGACGGCATCACCCGCGTCGACTACATCTTCAAGGACAACGGCCGAGGCCCCGAACTGAAAGAAGAGTTCACGCTCGGCCCCGACGGCACATACCAACGCTACGCCGTGAAAGGCACATCGACGTTCGGCGCCCCGATCGACGAAACCTTCCGCCGCGATGGTGACAAAGCCAAGTGGAAATCGACCTCCGACGAAGGAGACATGAACGTCACTGGGACCGCGCTCTATGCGCCGCTCGGCGGAACGCCGGCGGGCTTCTCGGTCACGTTCGCCGCTATCGCGAACCGCAGCGACGGCAAGTTGCCGTTGATCCCGGGCGGCACGCTCAGCATGCGCAAAGTCGCGGACGCGAACGTCGTTCGTGGAAACGACCGCCGCAAGGTCGCGCTGATGTCGATCACCGGCGTGGGCCTCACCCCCACGTTCGCGTGGGCGACGACGGACGCGAAGCCGCGGCTGTTTGCATTAATTTATCCGGGCTTCTTCCAATTGATCGAAGAAGGTTGGGAAGCGAACGCCAACGCGCTTGAGGCGCGCCAAAAGAAGGCTGAGAGCGAAGTCATTCTGGCGATGCAGCGCCGCCTGGCTCATCCGATCAAGGGCACGACGCTGATCCGCAATGCGCGCGTCTTCGACGGCAAAACGGCGACGCTCCGCCCCGCATCCAATGTGCTCCTGCGCAACGGCCGCATCGTCTCCATCACCACAGCAAGCAATCGCCGCGTCAAAGCCCGCCACATCGTCGACGCCGGTGGCCGCGTTCTGCTGCCAGGCTTGTTCGACATGCACGGTCACTTGAGCCAGTGGGACGGCGGGCTGAACCTCGCCGCCGGCGTCACCACCGTGCGCGATATGGGCAACGACAACGCGACGCTGCAGCAGATCATGGCGCAAGAACGTAG
>JBJXEH010000122.1:0-4094 GCA_046153995.1 Micropepsaceae bacterium | reverse complement strand
GCGGCGTCATCAAGGGCTGGCAAGAAGCGCTGACCATGATGAAGGAAGGCGACAAATGGAACATCGTCATCCCCGCCGAACTCGCCTACGGCTGCAAAGGCAAAGGCCCGATCAAAGGCGACCAGGTGCTGACGTTCGACATCGAACTCCTCAAGATCAAATAGCCTGGGAGCGCCGGCTTCCAGCCGGCTCTTTCTTGAATTCAACCGCATCTGCAGTTTCGGGGACACCAAAGCCTCGTTGCATCAAAACAGCATAAAAACTGCCGCTACGCCGCTACATTGGCCGGGCTCAGCAATTCTTGCCGCTACAACACGCGCTACACGCCGCTACAAGTAGCGCCCCAACCTGCCGCGCCGTAACGCGCGCGAACCCAAGCGCGAATTCCGGTGACACAAAGCTCTCGCTGCAGCAAAACAGCATAAAAACACCCGTTACGCCGTTACATTGGCTGAAACCAGCCGTTTCTGACGTTACAAAGGCGTTACATCCGCCGTTACATTGTAACGCCTGAACCTCGATCCCTGTAACACCCGAAAAACACGCGCAGGTCTCTCAAAGCAAACACGCCGACAATACGCCAACGAGCATAGCAAAATCACTCCGGCTTATCGACGCACACAACCTGTCGCACCAACGCGCTGAGCCGCCGCAAGAAGAGCAGGCGGGACGCCCGCGCTCCCAGGGTCCGCGCCTCATCTCGAAGCAAGTGGGTGCGTCGATGGCTGCCGTGTTTGGAGGGAGGCGCTTACCCTGGGAGCGCGTGCGTCTCGCCTGCTCTTTCTTGCGGTCGCCTCGAAAGCTACCTTAGCGTTGAACTCGCACGTCACGCCGCTTCATCCTCAACCGGCGACAGCCTCAACCCCAGCGCGCGCAGCACTTTAAGCACCGTCGTGAACTCCGGATTGCCGTCGTCGCTAAGCGCCCGGTAAAGCGCCTCGCGCGCGAGGCCGGTCTTCTTCGCGAGCCGTGTCATGCCGTACGCTTTAGCTGCGTCACCGATCGCCGCCGCGATAAGGGCGGGATCGCCGTCCTCGAACGCTGCCTCCAGATAAAGCGCGATACGCGCCGGCGTATCCAACTGCGCGGCAACCTCAAAGCGTTTGGTCTTAAGCGTCATCGTCCTCGTTCTCACTCTTCAATCGCTTCGCCATGACCTTCGCCGCCCTAATGTCTTCCGCTTGCGTACGCTTATCGCCGCCGCAAAGAAGCACAATCACCGCAGTACCTCGGCGCACAAAGTACAATCGATAGCCAGGACCATTGTCGATCCGCAACTCGCTCACGCCTTCCCCGACCGGTTTGACATCGCCGAAATTGCCGAGCGACAGACGTCGTATGCGAACGAGAACTTTCGCTCGGGCGCGCTCATCGTCCAGATCGCCTAGCCACGACGAGAAAAGTTCGCTCTGGCGTATTTCAATCGTCCGTATACACCTTGTATGTAACTCAAAAGTTACAGCAAGTCAAGGCGAAACTGCCCGCCCTCACCGCCATCGCTGGGAGAGTTTGCGGAAAAATGCGGTCAACTCGTGACGCGGGACGGTTCAGCCCTGCCAAGGCCGGTATGCGATGACAGTGCCTGCCTCAACAGCGCTCCGCGAAGATCGCTTGCGAACCTATGCGCAGCCTGCGGATCCTCAATACAGCCGCGTCGCGTCGCCGCCGCCGATGAGCAGCGTCGTGCCGTTTATGAAACTGGACTCGCCCGACAGCAAAAACGCGACCGCATCGGCGACTTCTTCGGATTCTCCCACGCGGTTCATCGCCGAGTGCCGGCTGACCGTGCGGCGGATCAGTTCGGGCGCGGCCTCGATGTAGGGATCGACCATTTCAGAATGCACGTGGCCCGGACACACCGCATTCACGCGGATGTTCTTCTGGCCATAATCGATCGCCGCGGTCTTCGTCAGGCCGACCACGCCGAACTTGGAAGCGCAATAGGGGGCGTGCCCGAGATCGCTCGGTGTCAATCCGTACATCGACGACATGTTGACAATCGCGCCACCGCCTCGTGCGAGCATCGCCGGAATTTGATACTTCATACACACGAACACGGCGCGAAGGTTCGTGTTGATCGCTTCGTCCCAAGCGGCCTCGTCGATGTCGGCGACCGGCGTCAACGTCGGCCCCGTGATGCCCGCATTGTTGAAGGCGCCGTCCAGACCGCCGAAGCGCTCCGTGGCGGCCGCGACCAGGGTTTTGATGTCGGCGGTCTTGGTCACGTCCGTTTGAACGAACAAACCTTCGCCGCCCGCAGCCTCGATCTCGCGCAAAACGCTCTCGCCCTTATCGCGGCGCCGGGCGCCAAGAACAACCTTCGCGCCCTCAGAGGCAAGCCGCCGCGCCGCTGCAGCCCCAAGACCCGAACTCGCCCCGGTTACGATGATGACCTTGTTCTTCAAGCCTTTCATGTCGTGCCTCGCTGTTGCTGCAAGCTTCTAGATTAGAAGCGTTCGCCAACTAGTTCTTCGCTCTTGGCCCACAGTGCCTTCGCGCGCTCCCCGTCGATAGCGTAGGGGCGCACGCCGTCGCGCAAGGCGGGGTCGGCGTTCAGGTGCGCGACGTGGCAGTCTTCGCAGTAGCGTCCGCCCACCGCCTCCGCGTCGGCGACGAAGCCTGCCCACACGCTGGTCGCCGCACCTTGCGGGATCGTTTTGAACTCGAACGGCGGCGCGCCGGCCGGGCGGCTCTCGTTGATCGACTTCATCATCCCTTGGATGAGCTCCGGCGTCATGTGCCGGCCGAGTTCTGTTTGAATGCCACCGGGATGCACCGCCGCCGCGCGAACGCCCCGCGCGCGGTGGCGGCGGTCGAACTCCACCGCAAACAGCGCGTTCGCCGTCTTCGAGCGGCCATAGGCACCGAACGGCGTATAGTCCGTGCGCTCGAAATTCGGATCGTCGAGGTCCACGTCGGCGAAGCGGTGGCCTGCCGAAGATAGGTTCACAAGCCGCCCGCCCGGTTTGATCAGCGAAGCGATGCGGTTCACGAACACGAAGTGGCCGAGGTGGTTCGTGCCGAACTGCGTTTCGAAACCGTCGGCGGTCGCACCCTTCGGCGTCGCCATCACGCCCGCGTTCGCAATCACGGCATCGAACGGACGGCCGTCTTTCACGAGCCGGTCTGCAGCAGCGCGCACGCTCTTCAGCGACGCAAGATCGAGTTCGATCAGCTCCAACGTCGCGCCGCCGGTGGCCGCCGCACGCACCGGCGCCGTCGCATCGCGCGCCTTACCAAGATCGCGCGCCGCACCAACGACCGAGGCGCCATGGGCGACCAACGCCCGCGCCGTCTCAACCCCAAGCCCCGCCGAAACACCGGTGACGAGCACGCGTTTGCCGGTGAGATCGACGCCGCTAAGGACATCGTCGGTGGTGGATTTGGCGTCGAAGGCTTTGGTCATGTTGAGGCTCCTCAAGTGTAGAAGCCATCATGCGCTGGGCCGCGGTGGAAGGCGAATGCCTCGTTCTCGAAGACTTAGCCCGCCCTCATCCGTCACGCCGCACTGATGTGCGGCGCGACACCTTCTCCCGCCCTTCGGCGGTAGAAGGGCAACAACACTTTTCTATTTGAAGCTGGATTACCCTTCTCCCGTCGAATGACGGGAGAAGGTGGCGAGCGCGGTACGCGCGAGACGGATGAGGGACAGCTTCAAAGCCGACGCACCGCGCCTAGTCCAGCTCGCTAAACACCCCCGCCGCACGCAGCGGCGTCGACGGCGTGTCCAGCGAGGCGCCGTTGCGGTCGTTCTCTTTGAGGCTGTTCGTACCGAAGAGGTACGAGAACGAAATCGCGAACGTGCTGACATCGCCCTCGTCACCTTCCGTCGTCGCGTCGTAGTGACCGTTGCGATAGGAGATCGTACCGTAGAGAGGGGCATCGGCAAGCCGCGATTGCACCGACACGCCCCATTCGAACGCTTCGCCGTCGTCGTCGCCGTCGATCACGTTGCTCGCTTCGAGGTATGCGATCTCGGCTTCGGCCTTAAGGTCGTTCGTGAAGAAGTAACGGGCGACGGCGCGCAGAAGTAACGCGTCTTCGTCGAGCCCCTCGTTGTCGCCGCCGTTGTGATCGCCGATGTCGAGCAGCGC
>JBJXEH010000121.1:0-21176 GCA_046153995.1 Micropepsaceae bacterium | reverse complement strand
GCGGCGAGCGCGCCGCGCAGAGCGAGCGCCGAATCCCCTACGCGATGCTGGCTCAAGAACGTTTCCATATCGGCGCCGAACCTCAACCGTTGCTGCCGGGTGATGTCTTCGTTCGAATAGAACACGCCGACAAGCCAGTTGACCCAACCGGCCTCGCCGTTGAGGCGCGTTTCGTGCGTGAACGTTTCGAACTCGTTGAAGTTCGTTCCGTCGTCGGGGAAGTAGAGAATGTCGGCGCCGGAGAAATCTACGTCCTGCCCGTAGTCGTTCTCCCATTGGCGAAATGCGGTGATCGAGGTCAGCTTGGTCCCGCCGAACCTCCAATTGAGCTCGCCAGAAACGCCCTTGTCGGTCGTGTTCGCGTCGGTCGAGCGATCGCCGAACGCGACGAAATTCTCAAGCTGACTTGTTGCAGCCTTACCCGGGAACGGGCTTTCGATCGAATTGATGATCGCAGGCCCCGACGTATCCGGGAAAGCAACTGTCGGCGCACGGCCGAAGCCAAAGTTCGTACCCGGCCCCGAGCGTAGCCCGTTGGCAATCGTCACCGCCGAGCAGCACTCGTCCTGACGCTCCGCATAGTCGCCGACGATGCGCAGGCTCACGTCTTGCGTCGGCTGCCACAGCAGCTGCCCGCGGCCGCCCCAGAAGCTGGTGGCGTTGCCGTCATAGGCGTCCGGGCGGCCGGGGTTCACGTCGATGTAACCCTCACGCTCCTGGCGCACGCCGTTGATTCTGAGAGCAAGCTGGTCCGGCGCGATGACGGCGTTGAAGCCGCCGCGCGTCGCGAGCAGATCGTACGATCCGCCGGTGACTTCGCCCCAGATCTCGTTTTCCCAGGTCGGCTTCTTCGTGATGACGTTGATGATACCGGCCGACGTGTTGCGGCCGAACAGCGTGCCTTGCGGGCCGCGCAGAACTTCGACGCGGTCCATTTCACCCAGGTCGCTCATCGCGACGCCGGGACGGCTGCGATAGACGCCGTCGATGAACGTACCGACCGCTGCTTCCAAACCGGGGTTGTCGCCTTGCGTGCCGATACCGCGGATGCGGGTCGTGTACGCGAACGGGTGGCCGTTGTTCGTGATGACGAGCGACGGCACCACGGCCATCAGGTCTTCGATGCTCTCGACCTCGGCCGCTTCAAGCGTCTTGCCGCTGATCGCGGTGACTGCGACCGGCGTTTTAACGAGTTGCGTCTCGCGCCGCGTGGCGGTCACGACGACTTTTTCCACAGCCATCGGCGGTGCGCCGACTTCTTCGGGCGGCGGGGGCGGCATGGGTTCCGCATCGGCGGGCGGTGGTGGCGGCGGATCGTCCGCCAGAGCTACCGGCGCAAACGCCGACAGCGCCAAGACGGCCGCCGACGCGAGCCAAGCGCCGCGCAAATTGGTTTCACAAGCACGCGTGGAAATAATACCGGACATGACACCCCATTTGAGTCGATCTGCTGGTTTACGATTCGCAGATTCTTGAGCAGCCAAAGTATGTGAGGGTCATCACGTTGTCTGCTAAGCGGAACGTGCAATTCGCAACCGAGGGGAAAAACTTCTCGTAGAGATTCAAGCCAACCGGCGTGTATCGAACCACGCGCTGCAACCTGAGGGTCGGATTAGGAAGTTTATCCTGTCACCACCGTCGTACCCTTCGCATCGCCGGTTGAACAATTCGTTAATGCATCCGTAAGCACGCCACGCTAGGAATTGTGCGGCGTGGGAGTTTTAATTCGTGTCCTGTCAGTACCTTGTTCTAATTGCTGCCGCAGCGTTGAGCGCATCGGTCGCGTCGGCAGATTCGTCATCGCATTCGGGCCACGCAAAGCCCGCCGCAGATAAAGAGAAGGCGTGTCCGCACTGCGATCAGCCGTCCGCCGCCAAAGAAGACGCCTGCCCGCACTGCGGCGATGCCAAGCCCAAGCACGAAGACTGCGAATGCAAGAAGGGCGCGCATGGCGGCCACGGCAAGCATGGTGATCATGGCAAACACGGCGGCCATGGGAAGCAAAGCGAGCACGCTGGCCACGGTTCGCACGGCGGACACGCATCGCACGGCGGCATGACGAGCATGACCGGCGTTCTCGGCCCTTACGCGATGACGCGCGAAGCCTCCGGCACCAGTTGGCAGCCCGACGCCACGCCCCATCATATGGGCCACGACATGTGGGGCGACTGGGCGATCTCCGCCCACGCGAACCTGAACCTCGTTTACGATTGGCAAGACGGCCCGCGCGGCGACGAGAAGACGTTCGTCTCCGGTATGGCGATGGTCAGCGCCCGCCGCTCGTTCGGCGACGACGTGTTGAACCTGCGCCTGATGCTGAGCCCCGATGCGCTGATGGGCAAGAGCGGATACCCGCTGCTGCTCGCCGCCGGTGAGACTGCGGATGGCGTGAACCACCTCGTCGATCGCCAGCACCCGCACGACCTCTTCATGGAGCTTTCGGCCTCCTACAGTTTCGCGCTCGGCGATGGCGAGGCGTTGTTCCTTTACGCGGGTCTGCCCGGCGAGCCTGCTTTCGGGCCACCCGCGTTCATGCACCGGCTGTCGGCGATGCAATCGCCGGAAGCCCCGATCTCGCACCACTGGCTGGACTCGACCCACATCGCGTTCGGGGTGTTGACGGCGGGTTGGGTGAAGGACGCCTGGAAACTCGAAGTCTCCGCCTTCAAAGGCCGTGAGCCGGACGAGCACCGCTTCGACATCGAAAGCCCCAAGCTCGACAGCGTGGCCGCGCGCGTGAGCTTCAATCCAACGCAAAACTGGTCGCTGCAGATTTCGTGGGCCGACCAGAAGAGCGTCGAGCAACTCGAACCCTTGGTGGACGAGACGAAACTCTCGGCCAGCGCCATCTACACGGTTGCCTTGAGCGATGAAGGCTGGTGGTCCACGACGCTCGCCTGGGGTTGGAAAGACCCGTCAGAGGGCGACACGACGAACGCCTTCGCACTGGAGTCCGCCTACGCCCCGAACCGCGACTGGACCCTGTTCGCGCGCGGCGAGATTACGGAGAACCCCGAACTTGGGCCCGATACGGAGACGGTGGGCAAAATCTCGTTCGGCGCAGTGCGCGATTTCCAAGTCGCCAATAACACGGCGCTTGGCATCGGCGCGCTTTACAGCGTCAACTTCATTCCCGACGCGTTAGAGCCCAGCTACGGCGGCAACCCGGACGGCGCGATGATCTTCATCCGCCTCACCACCTCAAACTGAATCGAAAAGGGCGGAGCTTCAAGCCCCGCCCTTAGAATGAATTCCGGACTCGCTTAGAAGCGGCCGATGACCCGCAGGCCGTAGGTCATGCTCGACTGGCCTTCCGTTGTGAAGGTCGCGGCCGTGCCCACACCGGCCGGCGGATACACCGGCGCCAAGTAGACCGGCACCATGTCGTCGTACACGTAGTTTGCCGTCAGCGCGATCGTCGTCGAGCGCGCGAGATTGTAGCCAAACGCTGCATCCAAGCGGCCGATCAAACCATCGACGTCCTCATCCTGGCCGATCGACGAATCGGACGTGACGATGGCGCCAGTCGTAAACCGCTGCCGGGCATTCATATCGATGTTGCGAAGACCCCAGCCGACCGAACCGCCGAGGCTCAGCGAGAAGTCGTCGGACAGCGGAATAGCCGCCGACAACCGGCCCGCGATCTCCGTGGTGTTTGACGTGAACGCCGTGTTTGTCGTGAACAACTCGTTCAATGTGTCCAATGCGGCGTTCTGGTACTCGGTCTCGGTCGCGCCATACGAAACGATCAGGTCGCCGCGCAACATGCTGCCCAGCCCGTGGCCCGCCGAAACCGCAACCGCGTAGTCATTTACATGCACGTCGAGCGTATGCGTCGCCGTCGCGGCGCCGCCGAAGGCACCTGCCAATTGCAGCGTACCGTCCAGCGTACCGCGCCGGAACGGCGTCGCATTCGGGATCGCGAAGGAACTGGCCGAGGAGCCTTCGCCGTCGAAAAACCGCGCATACGCGCCGACGCGCCAGCCGCTGGTCAGGTCTTTACCGATGCCGATCGCGTAGGTGACGCCGTCAACATCCGCTTGCTCCGTCAGCGGTTCGAACCCGCCGCCGAAATTGAATGTGATGGCGCCGTTCTGATGTTCCGGCATGTCCATCTGCGTCCAGCCGACTGAGACGCCCACAAACATCGGGCTCATCGGCGACATTTCTTCGCCGTCGGCGAACGCCACACCTGGAACGAGCAGCGCGGACGCCGCAAGCAAAGCAACTTTACGCATTATTTCCCCCTTGGGCAGAGGCCCCCAGCCCCTGCGTTTACCCGGCTGCATTTCGCGCCGCCGCCCGGCGCCCGTCAACGCGATCCGAACCGCTGCGCTCATTTAACAACTAGGGCGTGCCGTAGATGCAACACTCAACTGTTGCCAGTTTTGAGCGGAATTTGCGGGAATCCGCGCGCCATCAACGTCGTCACCCTCCGGTTGTCCCCGTCGTGGTGAATCGGCAAGAGTGCTGTCCCAAGAACACTGCCGGAGGATCCCGTCTCAGATGTCGAACAATGTGCGCTTGGCCATCCTTGTGGCCGCCCTCGGTTACTTCGTCGACGTCTATGACCTGATCCTGTTTTCGATCCTGCGGACGGCCAGCCTGACCGACCTCGGCTATTCCGGCGACGAACTCGTCTCGCTCGGCGGCTATCTGCTGAACATGCAGATGGGCGGCTTTCTGATCGGCGGCATCCTGTGGGGCGTCATCGGCGACAAGATCGGCCGCATCGAACTGTTGTTCGGCTCGATCCTGCTCTACTCCGTTGGCAATATCCTAAATGGCTTCGTCGGCCAGTTCGGTGCAGGCGTGGACGCGGTCATCTCGCCGATCGATCAGTACGCCGTATTGCGCCTGATCACCGGCATAGGTCTTGCCGGTGAAATCGGCGGCGGCATCACGCTGGTCGCCGAACTTCTCCCAAAAGAGAAGCGCGGATACGGCACGACGATCGTGGTCGCCACCGGCGTCGCCGGTGCGGTCGTGGCGGCACTCGTCTACGAACTCTTCTCTTGGCGCATGGCCTATATCGTCGGCGGCATCATGGGCCTCTGCCTGCTCGGACTTCGCCTGTCGGTGGCGGAGTCGGGCATCTTCAAGGCTGTCGCGGAGAAAGATCATATCGCCCGCGGCAATTTCTTCATGCTGTTCACGTCGTGGGACCGCTTCAGCCGCTATATCAACTGCATCCTTGTCGGTATCCCGATTTGGTATTCGCTCGGCATCGTCGTGACCTTCTCGCCTGAACTCGCACCAGCACTAGGCATTGCGGGAAAGGTCGTCGCGGGAACTTCGGTCTTCTGGTTCTATTGCGGCATTACGCTGGGTAGCGTGGCGAACGGTCTCTTCAGCCAATGGCTGCAGAGCCGCAAGGCGGCCATCGGCGTCTTCCTCGCCGGCACGCTCATCTCGCTCGGCATTATCTTCCGCGTGCCGCTGGGCTCGACAGACGCATTCTACGCCATGGTATTCGTCGTCGGCTTCTTCACGGCCTATTGGGCCATGATGGTAACGGTCGCGGCCGAACAGTTCGGCACCAACCTTCGCGCGACCGTCGCCACATCGGTGCCGAACTTCGTGCGCGGCGCGACGGTGCTGTCGGTGATGATGTTTGAGTTCCTGCGCCCCAACACGGGGGTCGTCGGCGCCGCCGAAATCGTAGGCCTGATCGTTGCCGCGTTCGCAATTCTGGCGGTCTTCTCATTGCGCGAAACGTTCCACCTCGATCTCGACTATGTCGAAACCGACGGTGAACCAGCCAAACAATCCGCATGAGCGAGAAACAGAGATTGCCCCAAGCGGCGGCGCCCGATTGGCGGCGTTACCTCATATGGGCCTTGATCTGGGTTGGGTTCATCGCGGCGCTTGGCTACTCGGCCAGCCAAGGTGGGCTCGGCTTTCTCGAGAACGCGGTCGTGGTCAGCGCCGAACCGAACCGGGATAAGGTGAAGCTGCAAGGTGCGGAACCCGCCGTGATCCAGGTTAAGGTCAACCTGCGCAACAACACGTCAAAGCAAGCGACGCTGACCGCACCGACTGCCTGCAAAATCTTCCGTTGGCAGATATTCGCGCGCACAGGCGATCTCGTGCAAACCGTGGTGCCGAAAGACACTTGCCCGCAATCGCCTGTGACCGCGTATCTGCCGGCGGGCGAAAATGTGGAAGAATTCTACGCCATCGCCCTTGAAGCCCAACGCTACGAAGCAGGCCAGGACTACCTCGTGTCGTACCAATACTGGGGCTACGAAGGCGAGTTTCAGTTCAAGGCGGAATGACCTCCGCCGAGCTCGGCGCTTTGTGAGTAAGGAAAAAAAGATTCACCACCAAGACACCAAGCACACCAAGATTCACCAAGCGTATCAAACGCCCGCGCCGAAGACGCAGCGGAGTGCATGAAAGCGCTTCGCGCCGGTAACACCAACGTCTTGGTGCACCTTGGTGTGCTTGGTGTCTTGGTGGTGAATCTTTTTTCTAACGGCGTGACCGCTAACCAGCGCTATCAGCCGGCGTCGCGCAGCTTCTTCGTCCTCAACGGATCGGGATCGAGCACGCGGCCGTCGAGCGCGGACAGCCAGTCCAGCCCTGCGCGAAGCCGGACCGCGTCACCCACGACGATCAGCGCCGGGGCCTCGATGCCGCTTGCGGCAACATCCGCAACGGCCTGACCGAGCGTTGTTTCCAACACACGCTGCCGCGGCGTGGTCGCTTGGGAGACTATGGCGACGGGTTCTGAATTCGTGCGCCCCGCCGACATCAGCTCCTGCGCAATGCGCGGCAAGTGCTTCAATCCCATGTAGATGACGATCACCGGCGAACCTTCGCCGAGTGCGCGCCAGTTTATCGTATCGGGCACATCGCCGCCGGCCATGTGGCCCGTCACAAACGTCACCGCATGATTGACGTCGCGATGCGTCACGGGAATGCCCGCGTAGGCGAGCCCGCCGACACCCGAACTCACGCCGGGCACCACGCGAAATGGAATGTGCGCCGCGACCAGCGTCAGCGCCTCTTCGCCGCCACGCCCGAAGAGGAACGGATCGCCGCCTTTCAGCCGCAGCACACGCTTGCCCTTTCGTGCGTGCTCGATCAGCCGCAGCGAGATGTTGCGTTGCTTCGGGCTCGGTTTGCCGCCGCGTTTGCCCGCGTACTCGACGATGCTTCCAGGCTTTGCGAGTTTCAGGATCGCTTCATCGACGAGCGCGTCGTAGACAATGACGTCCGCATGGCCGAGCGCGTGAGCGGCGTGCAACGTCAACAGGCCCGGATCGCCGGGTCCCGCGCCAACCAGCCAAACCCAACCGGGCTCAAACATCGGCAGGTCGAGCACGCTGCGCGCGCGGGGGAAGCTGGAAACCTTAGACATTGTCCATATTTACGACACACGTCGTTGTTTGTAAAGTTTCACATCATTTGTAGTATTTAATGCCCTTTACGAAGTCTTGCGGCCACCCGGTTAGGCTTGGCTGATGGACAACATTGCCAAGCTGGCATTCGCGATGGGCATCGCTGCCGTCGTGATCGGCTGGACCGCCTCGGACCTGGCGGGCCTAGTGCATTTGGCTGCGGAATCGCGCCGCGTCCACTCGTCCAAGGCGGCAAAGCCCGCCATCGTCGAGGTCACGCTACCCCGCGCCAAAGACGGCCATTTCTATGCCGAAGCGGACATCAACGGCACCAGCGTCCAAATGCTGGCGGATACCGGCGCGAGCTATGTGGTCCTCGGAACGAACGTCGCCGAAGAGGTGGGCCTCAGCCCCGACTCGCTCGACTATGACCGTACGGTCCAAACCGCAAACGGCGTAACGAAGGTCGCATTCGTGGAACTCAGCGAACTGCGTGTCGGTTCGATCGTGCGCCGCGATGTCAATGCCGTCGTCGCGCCGGGGTTTCACGGCGCGCTCCTAGGGATGAGCTTCTTTAACACGCTCTCCAAAGTCTCGATCGAGTCCGAGCAACTCGTCCTCGAAGATTGAATCCGCTAGTCTGGCGTCCATGAACCGCGTCGCCGCCCTTGTCGTCATCCTGATCGCCATCACCGCTGCCGTCCTGTGGGCAGCGGGCGGCTCGCTGAACTGGAATGCCGAAACAATGCCGGCAGTCATTGGCAACCTTCTGATCGTCGTCGTGCTGCTTGCGTCGCTCGTCATGCATTGGCGCGGTTCGCTAACCGACGCGGCGCGCTACACCGCGATATGGCTCGCGCTCCTATTTGCGCTGATCCTGGGCTATTCGTACCGCGCCGATTTCCGCGACGCCTGGCAGCGCGTCACCGGCGAACTCAACCCCGCAACGCCAATCGAACGTACCGGCGGCGAAGTCGTGCTGCGCCGAGCAGACGACGGCCATTTCCATGCCGACGTCGGCATCAACGGCGCAACCGTCCGGATGCTGGTCGATACGGGCGCCACCACGATCGCGCTCAGCGCAGCCGACGCCGCCCGCGCCGGCATCGACGTAGACGCGCTCAGCTTCGACGCTGTCGTCTCGACCGCGAACGGTCTTGCGCCGGCGGCTCACGTTCAACTGGCGGAGGTCCGCGTCGGCTCGATCGTTCGCAAGAACATCCGCGCATCGATCGGACGCAACATGGATAGCTCGCTGCTAGGCCTGAGCTTCCTCGACCAGCTGTCGAAGTACTCCAGCACCGCCGACGAAATGGTTCTAGAGGACTGACGCGTGCCGGGCACGCTCTTCCTGGTCGTAGGTCCCTCGGGCGCTGGCAAGGACACGCTGATCGCCGCGGCCCGCGAACGCTTGCGCGACGGTTACGTGTTCCCTCGCCGGACGATTACGCGGCTCGCGCAGCCCGGTGGCGAAGATCACTTCGCAACGGACGCCGCTGCGTTCGATGCACAAGAACGCGCCGGCGCCTTCGCGCTGACTTGGCGCGCTCACGGCGTCGCCTATGGGATCCCCGCAGCGATCGCGGCCGACCTCGCGAGCGGGATCCACGTCGTGATCAACGTCTCCCGCACCGTCGCAGCCGATGCGAAAGCGCGGTTTGTCCCGGCGCGGGTCGTCTTGGTTACAGCGTCACCCCACGTGTTACGCGCCCGCCTCGAAACACGCGGACGCGAAGCCACGGGCGACATTGATGAGCGCCTTGATCGTGCGCCGCCGGTCACGGCCGATTTCGTCATACTAAACGACGGCGCATTGGAACCGGCGGTCGAGGCGTTCGTTACCGCTCTCAAAGGTTGAAATTCGAAGCCCCGCACCCTAAGACCGAACGATGTTTCCAAAACCCCGCGCCGATCTCAAACCCAACACTGCGGAATTCGAGACGCTGCCGCTGGTCGCACCGAACGGCTTTCGCGAATACGACGCGCGTTGGCTCTACCCGAAAGAGATCAACCTGATCGGCATGCAGGCGCTAGGCCTCGGCCTCGCGACCCTGATCCACGAGATGGGCGTGAAGCCACGCATCGTCGTCGGCCACGACTATCGCGCCTATTCGCTGAGCGTGAAGCAGGCTCTGAGTATCGGGCTGATCGCAGGCGGCGCCGAAGTCCTCGACATCGGCCTCGCGCTATCGCCGACGGCCTATTTCGCGCAGTTTGCGCTCGATGCACCGTGCGTCGCGATGGTGACGGCGAGCCACAATGAAAATGGCTGGACCGGCGTGAAGATGGGCGCCGCGCGTCCGCTGACGTTTGGCCCCGACGAAATGAACGCGCTTAAAGCCATCGTACTTGAAGCCAAAGGCAAAGAGCGATCCGGCGGCACTTACCGCGCCATCGAAGGCATGCGCGAGCGCTATCTTGAAGAAGTCACCGCCGGAACAAAGCTCGCGCGGCCCATCAAGGTCGTGGCGGCTTGCGGCAACGGAACGGCAGGCGCCTTCGCCCCCGAAGCACTCAGCCGCATCGGGGCGGAGGTTATTCCGCTCGACGCGGAACTCGACCACTCGTTCCCGCGCTACAACCCGAACCCCGAAGACATGAAGATGCTGCACGCGCTGTCGGATGCGGTGAAGCAGCACAAGGCCGACCTCGGCCTTGCCTTCGACGGCGACGGCGACCGTTGCGGCGTGGTGGACGACCAGGGCCGCGAAATCTTCGCCGACAAGATGGGCGTACTCGTCGCGCGCGATATCTCATCTCGCCAGAAAGACACGCAATTCGTCGTCGACGTGAAGTCGACCGGCCTTTTCATGACCGACCCGGTGCTGATCGCCAACGGCGCGAAGACCGAGTACTGGAAGACGGGCCATTCCTACATCAAGCGCCGCGCCTATGAACTGAAAGCCGAGGCGGGCTTCGAGAAGAGCGGCCATTACTTCTTTAATCCGCCGGTCGGCCGCGGCTATGATGACGGCATCGTCTCGGCGATCGCCATTCTTCGGACATTGGAGAACGCCGGCGGCAAGAGCATGTCTGCGCTCTACGACAGCTTGCCCAAAACCTACGCCTCGCCGACGATGGCGCCGCACTGTCCCGACGACAAGAAATATGCCGTCGTCGATGAAGTCACCGCCGCCTACACGAACGCGAAAGCCCACGGCGAGAAACTCATGGGCTTGGCGATCCGCGACCTCGTCACCGTCAACGGCATTCGCGTCACGCTTGAAGACGGCACCTGGGGCCTCGTCCGCGCGTCATCTAACAAGCCAAGCCTGGTGGTTGTCGTTGAAAGCCCCATCTCCGAAGAACGCATGCGCGGCATGTTCAAAGACATCGACACGCGCTTGTCGAAGAACGAGCACGTTGGGGCCTACGATCAGAAAATCTAGTTCGCGTCACGCAGCGGCGAGCGCGTCGCTTTCACGCACAAACTCCAGCGCCTGATCTATCACCTCAACCCCCGCCCCGCGCTTTACCGCATTCTCGCTCAAATGCCGGCGGAACGCGCGCGCCCACGGCAGTCCGTTGAACAGCCCCAGCACATGCCTGGTCATCGAACCGAGCGCCGTCCCTTTCGCGAGCTCCCGTGCGACATAGGGCTTGAACGCCTCCAACGCCTGCGCCCGCGACGCCACCGGCGATGTGCCACCAAAGATTGCGGCGTCCACGTCGGCCAGAATCCACGGCGATTGGTAGGCAGCCCGCCCCATCATCACGCCATCGACACGCACGAGATGCGCGCGCACCTCATCCAACGTCATCACGCCGCCGTTGATGACGATGGTCAGGTCCGGCCGCGCGCGTTTCAGTTCGTACACAAGCCCGTAGTCTAGCGGCGGAATCTCGCGGTTATCTTTCGGCGACAACCCTTTCAGCCACGCCTTGCGCGCATGCACGACGAACGTATCGCAGCCGCTTTTGGCGACGCGCTCGACGAACCCGAATAGCGCATCCCGCGGCTCTTGATCGTCGACGCCGATCCGGCACTTTACCGTCACAGGCACCTTCACCGCGGCGCGCATAGCGCCGACGCAATCTGAAACCAATCCCGGCTCGCGCATCAAGCAGGCGCCGAACGCGCCCCTCAGCACGCGCTCCGACGGGCAGCCGATGTTGAGGTTCACCTCGCCGAAGCCCGCGTCCTCCGCCATCCGCGCGCACTGCGCCAAATCGCGGGGTTCGCTCCCCCCAAGTTGCACCGCCACCGGATGCTCCGCCGCGTCGTAGCCAAGCAACCGCCCACGCGGACCGTGGATCAACGCGGCACTCGTCACCATCTCGGTATAGAGGCGCGCTTTGCGCGTGAGGATGCGATGGAAGAAGCGGCAATGCCGGTCCGTCCAATCCATCATCGGCGCGACGCTGAAACGGTGCTCCAACGGCTTGATTCCGCTTGTTCCTACTTGCCTCAGTCGGCCCGATATCTCGTTGGGCCGATTGAGAAATCCGCGTCAGCTAAATAGCAGCTGTCGCGGAAATGCAAGGCAAGCGCGCAGGAGGCCTGCCCTCGCCGCGTTCTGACTGCACACATGGTGCACACGCATCTTTGCCTTCCTTTCGAGCGCAAAGTCGCACGGAGCCCGTGTAATCGAAATTGCGATTACCCACGCTCGTGCTGCGTCTCGCTCGCCTAGGGCCTAGGGCGTCTTCAGATAGGCGAGCGCACGGCTTTGGTACGCGCCCAACGGCTCGAAGTCGAAGGTTTCGCAGACGCCGACGCCCGCGGGCACGCCGTCCTTCCACTTGAGATCGACCGGCGTTTCGCAGATCACGATCATGTTCTCCGTCTCGATGTCGCAGCGCGGATACCAGGGTACGGCGTGCAGATCGATTTGCGGCGACGGGTACTCGTTTTGCCCGACGTCCCAAATCCAGCCGGTTGGCATCTCGATATTGTGTATCATCGGGATGAACCCGCTGAGCGTCACGTCCCCTCCGACGCGTATCGGCTTTTGCCAACCGTCGGGCGAACGCTTGACGTGGAAGCCCTCCGGCACGACCAGTTTCGGCTCCGAGAGGCCAAACATCTGAAAGCCGGCGGCGGTGAAGGCGCTGCCGTCGTTCAGATTGAACGCGCACCAGGACCACCCGTCGAAATATGTTGCAGGGTTTGAGGGCGCGACGGGCTTTGCCGGTGTTCGCATCAAGACCTGATGATCGATCCATCCGAGACCTGAGACCCGGTAGGTCGTGCCGCTGGCCGTGACGCTGCCGCGCACCGTCAACTGAGGCCAGCTGTAGTACATTCCGGGATGGGGCGGTAAGACCAAGCCATCGTCGCCCTGCAGAAAATACGCTTTCTCAAGCGGCGAGGTGACCGTCAGTTCGATCCGCAAGAGCGATCCGTCGTCGACCAGGACCTGGAGCGGCAACACGTTGGGGCTGCTGCTCTGCAGCACATCCGGGCCGCAGCGAAATAGAAACGGATCGCCAGGCTTGTTCATCGCGACGCTTCCAGGCGCCTTGATCGGCCATTGCGCGTTGCTCCGACGCCGAACAGTGAACTTGTCCTTGCGCGTCGCGACGGTCGCGCTCGCTATCGAATAGACGATTTGCGCGTCCTCATCGCTCCAACCGGATTGGTTCTGCACGGCGAGCGACACGGCGCGCTGGCGCGCAAGGTCGACAAGGACCCCGATACGATCCTGTCCGCCCGTACCATCGACCTCGAGATTGCAGGCGAGGTAGTACCATTCCAAGCCCCATTTCGGATGCACCGCGTGATCGTCCGGGAACGCCGGCTTCGCGGTCGGGTGGTTCACGCCGTAGCACGCGGCCGTGCCCAACAGTTGCATCATGACCGCGACGTTCGTCGCCGAACGCTCCGGCGACGCCGCGTTCAGGCGACCGGCCGCCGCGGTCAGCTGACCGAAGAAGGCGGGCCGAAAGTCGCTTGGAATCGAGTTGAGATACGCCGTGACCGCTTCTGCCGGGCTGGACTTTGCCATCGCGTGCTTGCTTTCAAGAGAGGTTAAGCCAATTTTTTGAGCAGCGCCGCCGCCTCTTTCACGTCGCGCGTGTCGAAGCCTTCTGTGAACCACGCGAGGACGGGCGCGAGCATACTTCGGGCCGCGGAAGTATCGCCGCGCCCATGGATGAGCCGGGCGAGTCCGGTGGTCGCACGCAGCTCGTATCCTCTGGCACCCATTTCCCGCGCAAGCGCGATGGCCTCGCGAAAGTCTTTCTCGGCCAACTCGCTGTCGCCGAGTTTGGACCGCAGTTCGCCGCGCACGATCAAAGTCTGCGGCCGGTAGACAAGTTCTTTGGGAGTGAATGTGAGTGCTTCTTCGTATGAGGCGAGCGCGTTTGCGATTCCTCCATCGAGCGCCTCGGCTTCGGCTCGAAAGGTGAGGAACAGAGGTATCGTAACCCTGTTCCCGATCTCGCTAAGCTTGGCGATGCCGTCGCCGATCAGCACAAGACCTTCGCGCGGTCGACCTTGTCGCGCTTGCGCCCAGCCCAAAACTGGAAGCGCCAAACCCTCGATTTGTCGCAAGCCCCGTTCTTTGGCCGTTGCCAACGCAAAGGAGCTTGCGGCTTCGGCGCTGCAAGGGTCGTCGAGAAAGGCATGCAAAATTCCTTCCTGCATTTGCGCAAAGGAGATTTCCCAAGGGTCTTCGCTTTCGCGGGCAAGAACATTCGCTTCCGCATTGCGCTGGCGCGCCAAATCGGAGCGGCCCAGGTGCCTTGCGCAAAAACCGCCGTGAGACACTGCAGGAACAATCCTGTATCTCTCCTGGCCGACCTTAAAACGCGAAAGGCTGCTCCAACTCTCGAAATGCTTCTCTGCTCCCGCGACGTCCCCGCAATAATAGTGGCTGATGAACAGCGCATAGTGCGCTAGCCGTCGTCGGTAGCCCACGGTGGCCTCGTCGCCATCGCCGCTCACCGCCATGTCGAGCAACTGACCGGCAAGCGGGCTCGCCTCCGTCCAATTGCCCGCCATGAAAGCGCCGACGAACTTTGCAAACCGCCTTTCCAGGCGCTCCTTGAGGTCGCCGACCGTCTCAACAAGGATGTTGTTTCGTGCGACGAGGGCGACGCTTTCAGGCGACGCAGAGCCCTTTGTGGCATGAAGCACGATGGCAAAGCCTACGCCGATCTGCAGCTCGCGCTCATCGCGCTGCGGCGTTTCGGGCAGCGTCTTCAGCCTCTCGATCGCTTGCCGAAAGTTTTGCGTGGCCTCTTCGAACGCCGATCGTTTGGAAGCATGTCCGCCGGCCATCTGCAGGAAACGCACGGACTTCTCGGTGTCCGCCAGGCTTCCCGCCTGCGTCAAGTGATGCGCGATCTCCGCCGCATGCTCCTCAATTTCCGCCGCATGGATTCGTTCCAACGCTTCAGCCACGCGAAGATGCAAGCGGTGGCGCCGCGCCTGCGTTAGGCCGGCGTGAAGCGTGTGACGGATGAGCTCGTGAGCGAAACGGTAATCGGCGCCGTCGGCGACGATGAGGCGCGCGGCCTCCGCCTCGTCGAGATGCGCCAGGATCGCCTCTTGTCCACCCAAGTCGAGCGCCTCGAGCAACGCAAGGCCGAACCGCCGTCCCGCCGCCGCCGCCGCGTCCAGCGCTTCGCGCGCACCTTTGCTCAGGCGGGCAAGCCGCTTGCCGATCACCAAGCGTACGTTCTCCGGCACTTCGATGTCGCCGATCGCAGCGTTGGAGCGAAAGTGTCCGCTCGCGTCCACCAAGTGGCCTTCTTCAGCGAGATGTTTGACGACCTCTTCAAGAAAGAACGGGTTGCCGTCCGTCGCCTGATAGATCGAAGCTGCGAGCCCGGTCGGAAAATCCTGTCCGACCATCGAGCCGATGAGCGTCGCCGAATCCGCCTCCGACAGCTTGCGCAACACCAAGCGGTCGCCCCAGCCGCGGCGCCCGACCTCCACCAGGCAATTCGCGAACGCGGGCCCCATATCGACATCGACATTGCGATAGGTGCCGATCACAAGCATCGGGCTTTCGCCCGCACGGTCGACGATGTGACGAAAGAGATCGAGCGTCGCCTCATCGGCCCAGTGCATGTCGTCGAACAGCAGCACAAGCGGCTGCGCCCGCGCGCAGCGCTCAAAGAAGTCGCGCACGCCGTTGGCGAGATCACTTCGATCCTGCTGGAGAGCCTGATCGGCAACAACGTCGAAGCGTTTACGAAGCTCAGGGCAGATGGTGGCCACGGGCCCCGCGTCCCCACCCAGCAAGGCGCGCAACCGGTCAGCTTCAAGAACGCGCGTTGCTTGCCCGAGCATTTCGGTGATCGGCGTGTAGGGAATGGCGGCGGCCGCCTCGTAGCAGCGTCCGGTCAACACCAGCGCACCCTTTTGCGTGGCCGCTTCGGCGATCTCTTCGGCCAGGCGCGTCTTGCCGACGCCGGGTTCGCCCGCTAGCAGCACCAGGTCACCACGACCGCCGAGCGCCTGCGTCAGCGCGCTGTTCAGCGCCGCGAGTTCACGGTCGCGGCCTATGAACCTCGTCGCGCGGCCGCGCGGCCGCCGTGAAGTGGCAGCCGGTACCGCACGCGCTTCAGTCTTCGGGGCTTCGAATGCGAGCGTGAACTGATAGCCACGCCCCGGAACGGTGGCGATGGCGTCGGCGCCTAGCACCTTGCGCAACGCGCTGATCTGGACCTGCAGGTTGTTTTCTTCGACCACAACGCCGGGCCATACCGCGGCGAACAACTCCGCTTTGGTGACGACGAAGCCGTGGCGTTCCGCCAGCAACAACAAGATGTCGAAGGCCCGCGCGCCCAGCACGGCTGGTTGGCCGTCGACCAGGAGCTGACGCTGTCCCAAGCGCAGCTCAAACCGGCCGAACCGCAGCAGGTCGCTCGGGGCTTTCGCGGACATAGGCCTTCTTCCCCTGCCGGTCAGATCGCTTAAGGCGCTTTCAGGTCCCTTAACTACGGAAACGCCGGGCTCACGCGTACCTTCAACTCACCCGATCGTACAACGCGATCGACCACAGAAACGAACCCGAGGAGAGACCAAAATGAACGCCAGTTTCAATCGTCATTCGATCACCGCCTTCATCGCCGGTACAGTGCTTGTCGGCTACGCCATTGTGTTTTTGGTCGGCGGCGTGGGGCCGTATCTCGCCTAACGCATTAGCGAACAAATCCAGTGCCTTAGGACTTCAACATAGAGCACATCAAAAGGGGAAGAAACCAGTGAAAACACTCGCTATCGCGGCCGCGGCATTTCTGGCGGCGACCGCCGCCGCCAACGCCGAGCCCTTTTCGTTTATGGGCACGGGACAAGTGACGAACGAAGTGCAGGCGGTGGGGCCGCAAGGACGTCCCGTCGGCGCATCGTTCTCCACCACGGAGAGCCAAACGCAATGGGCCTCCGGCAAGAAATCGAGTTCGAAGGGGACGTGCGCAAATTGGACCGTGCCGCCCTCGTCGGGTGGCATCACCAGCAACGGCGCCTGCGCCTTGACCGACAGCGACGGTGGCGCGTTCTCGTTGTCCTTTGCCTGCGCGGCCGCCGACGCGAAAAACACGATGGCCAATTGTTGGGGTGGCATGACCGGAACGTCTGGCGCCTACCAAGGCAAGACGGGCACCATCTCCTGGCGCATCAAGATCGGCGCTGGCGGCAAGTCGAGCACGTCGGCCGGTTCCGGCCAGTGGTACTGAGCATCTGAAATCAGCGAAGCGCGAGCGACACCGCTCCGCTTCGCGCCCTTGGCAATGTACGGAGCGGATTCTAGTCCGCTGGGAGGTGCGTGCAAATGGCTTCGCCGAATCATGCGCGCCCGTCTTCGATCAGTTACGCTCCCTTTCTGCACACACTCAGCACACGGAGCATTCCACGTATTTGAAGGGGAAAGCCGGTCCGTCCAATCGGCGCAACGGAGAACTTGTGGGTCAACACCAACGCGTACCTATCGCTTTGCTCAAGCGGTAGACAGCACAAACCGGCGCCCGATGAAACAGCCCGCGCTACTCGGCCGCGACCGTCTGGCGGCCTTCGTCGTTCGCGATCATGGCGCCCAGGTCCTCCCGGGCCAACGCGAGGCGGTTGAACAGCGTCGTCGTCGGAACGTTTAAACGCTCGGCCGCTTCCTCATAGGAAAGGCCATCGACCACCACCAGCGAAAGCGCCAGCCGCAATTCGTCCGTTAACCGCGCCAACCGCTCGCGCGTCTTTGAAAACATCAGCAACGTATCGCTGACTGAACTGCCCCGGCCTCGCCGGCCTGGGCGCCGTTGCACGTTGTACCGACCCACGCTTTACCGCCTTTCGGGCGGGTCCACATATCCGCCCTAAGGTAGACAACGGTCCCCAACGCTCCTTTATTCCCACGCAACGTCTCGATTTAATCGGTGCCCCGCAGAAACCGGGCGGAATCGAAGCGCGGTTAGGCATATTGCCTTCACCAGACCCGCCCCTTATGGTCCCGCGCCTCGCGAGGTCCCGGTATCGGGCGCCCCAGCGATTCTCAAGGATTGGGGTATAGCCAAGCGGTAAGGCAGCGGATTTTGATTCCGCCATCCCTAGGTTCGAATCCTAGTACCCCAGCCAATCCCTCTTACGTGGTCTTCTCGCCGTCCCAATAGCCGCGTGTGGCTGACCTGTCGTAGATCTCGCGCCGCCCGAGAGAACGGACCAGCACTTTGTTCGAGTCCGGATAGATGACCACGTCGTTCTTGTTCTTCTCGCCGACAACGATGTAGCGGACGAGGCCCGCGCTGTCGTTGATCAGGCAATGTCCGGCCTGCTGTCCGGCCGGGAAGCACGCATAGTCCCCGGGCCGCATCTCGTAGGTCTTTTCGCCGAGCCTCAGCGTCACCTGCCCGTCGAGCACATAGATGTGCTCTTCCTCCAGCATGTGATAGTGCGCGGGAACCGTCTGCTTCCCCGGTTGCAACTCCTCGACCGAAAAGCCGACGTGGTAGTCGTCGCCGATGGCAGCTGCCGTGAGATGGCGATAGCGCATCCCAAATCGAGTCCCCTCGCTGAACTCTTCCCAAGCGACGCTTTCCGCAGAAATGGGCGGGCGCGGCGGCGCTTCGTTTTCTGTCGACATCAGTGGTGAACCTATTTGCTGATCTGGCGCGAAGTCTAACGCCTGCGCTAACCTCGCCTCCATGAAAATCGCAACGTTCAACGTCAATTCGGTCAAGGCGCGCGTCGAGACCGTGCTCGCTTGGTTCAAGCAGGCCGCGCCCGACGTCGCCTGCCTGCAGGAGATCAAGTGCGAGACGAACGCCTTCCCCGCGCTCGAGTTCGAGGCGATGGGCTACCACTGCGCGGTCCTTGGGCAGAAAAGTTACAACGGCGTTGCGCTGATTTCGAAGCACAAGATCGAGGACGTGCGCTTGGGCCTCCCCGGCGACACCAGCGACGAGCAGGCGCGATACATCGAAGGCTTGATCGTGACGCCGTCGGGCGCGGTGCGCGTCGCCTCGATCTACGCCCCGAACGGCAACCCCGTCGACAGCGAAAAGTACCCTTACAAACTCAAATGGCACGATCGCTTGATCGCACATGCGGAGAAGCTCCTTCAAGATGAAGAGATGCTCGTGCTCGGCGGCGACTACAACATCATCCCAACCGTGGACGATGTGTACGATCCGAAAGCTTGGATCAACGACGCGCTGTTCAAGCTCGAAACCCGCCGTAAGCTTCGCCAACTCGTGAACCTTGGGCTCACCGACGCGTTCCGCGCCTGCAACGCGACGCCGCATCAATACACATTCTGGGACTACCAAGCCGGCGCTTGGCAGAAGAACAACGGCATCCGCATCGACCACTTGCTGCTGTCCCCGCAAGCAGCCGACCGGCTCAAAACCTGCGCGATCGACAAGCACGTCCGCGCCTGGGAGAAGCCGTCCGATCACGTGCCGATCTGGTGCGAACTCGCGCTATGACGAAGACGCTCGAAGGCGGCTGTCTCTGCGGCGCGATCCGCTACCGCCTCGACGGCGAAATCGAAGACAGCGCCTACTGCCACTGCCGCACCTGCCAACGCCAAAGCGGCGCGCCGGTGGTCGCCTGGTTCTCGATCGCGCCGAGTGCATTCGCCTACACGAAAGGCAAGCCGAATGGCTACCGCGCCTCCACCCGCGCAACGCGCGAGTTCTGCGGCGACTGCGGAACATATCTGCTCTTTCGCGAAGACGACGCGACCGCAAGCCTCGGCGTCAACACCGCGACGCTCGATGAGCCCGCTCACGTGCCGCCGACGTTCCACATCTGGTTCGAAAGCCACATCAGTTGGTTCGACACCGCCGACAAGTTCCCGCGGCACGCCAAAGGCAAGACATAACTCAGATATCCGCGTACACGTGCCCCTCGCCCTTGCCACCGGCGTGCGTGACCGCACCGGCGTATGCCGGACCCACGCCCGCCGCGTACTTCGACAAGACACCTGAAGTGTAGATCGTCTTGCGCGGTTTCCACGCGGCTTTGCGGCGCGCGAGTTCGTCGGCAGAGAGCTCCACGTCGAGCGTCCCCTTCGACGCGTCGATCGCGATGATGTCGCCGTCCTTGATGAGGCCGATCGGTCCGCCCTCGGCGGCTTCCGGCCCCACGTGGCCGATGCACAAGCCGCGCGTCGCGCCCGAAAAACGGCCGTCGGTGATGAGCGCGTAGTGTTCGCTCTCGCCCTGCCCGTAGATCGCGGCCGTCGTCGATAGCATCTCGCGCATGCCGGGGCCGCCTTTGGGTCCTTCGTAGCGCACGACGATCACGTCGCCGCGCTTGATCCGCCGCTCTTGGACGGCGGCGAACGCGTCCTCCTCGCAGTCGAAGCAACGCGCTGGGCCGCGATGTTGCAAGTGCTGCAGCCCCGCGACCTTCACGATCGCCCCGTCCGGGGCAAGGGATCCACGGAGCCCGACCACACCGCCCGTCGGCGACAGCGGCTTAGACACCGGACGAATAACTTCCTGGGCCGAATTGAACTGCACGTTTTGCAAATTCTCGGCGAGCGTCTTGCCGGTCACTGTGATGCAGTCGCCGTGCAGATACCCGCCGTCGAGCAACACTTTCAGCAACATCGGCACGCCGCCCGCCTCAAACATGTCCTTGGCGACGAACCGCCCGCCGGGTTTCAAATCGGCCAGGTACGGCGTCCTCTTGAACACCTCGGCCACCGCGAACAGGTCGAAGTCGATCCCCGCCTCATGCGCGATCGCGGGCAGATGCAGCGCGGCGTTCGTCGAACCGCCCGTCGCGGCCACCACGACCGCTGCGTTCTCCAGCGACTTGCGCGTCACGATATCGCGCGGGCGTATTCCGCGCGCGAGCAGGTCCATCACCGCCTTGCCGCTCGCTGTACCGTACTCGTCGCGCGACGTGTATTCGGCGGGCGGTCCGGCAGAGTACGGCAATGCCAAGCCCATCGCCTCAGACACGCACGCCATCGTGTTCGCCGTGAACTGCCCGCCGCATGCGCCCGCGCCCGGACAGGCGTGCAGTTCGAGGTCGTGCAAGTCGGCCGCGCTCATCTTGCCCGCCGCGTGCTGCCCGACACCTTCGAAGATATCGACGACGGTCACGTCGCGGCCCTTGAACTTGCCCGGCAAGATCGAGCCGCCGTACATGAACACCGACGGCACGTTCAGCCGCACCATCGCCATCATGAGCCCGGGCAACGACTTATCGCAGCCCGCGAGCCCGACGATCGCGTCGTAACAATGCCCACGCACGGTGAGCTCGACGGAGTCGGCGATCACCTCGCGGCTGACCAGCGACGACTTCATCCCCTGGTGCCCCATCGCGATGCCGTCGGTGACGGTGATGGTGCAGAACTCGCGCGGCGTGCCCCCGGCTTCCTTCACGCCCCGCTTCACCGACTGCGCCTGACGCATGAGCGCAATGTTGCAGGG
>JBJXEH010000120.1:0-3759 GCA_046153995.1 Micropepsaceae bacterium | reverse complement strand
GGTACTTGCAGTGCGGCCAGCCGCCGCGGAGCCCCCGCACCTTCATACCAAAGCAAGCCGCGCTCGCCCTGCGTAACCCCGCCGACCGTCACCCCGCTCTCGCGCAACAGATCGAGCACGCCTTCGGGTGTTCGCGAAAGCTGCTCGCAAAACCGCTCGCTCACGATCGCGACATCGACGAACGGCAACAACTCCATCGTGTTCGAACGAACCCCGCCGCCGTCGAGCGAAACCAACATCCCCCGCTCGCGCGCAAGCTTCGCATAAGCGATCGAAGCATCGCCTTGATGCCCGTCCAGATGCAGCAACTGACACCCGTCCAAATTCAGGTTCGGAAACGGATGCAGATAAGCGTCGTCGCGGCAACGCACGATCGCGCGCTTCCCGTCGTTCGGCATGATGAACGACAGCGACGACCGCGCCACCTTCCGCGCATGCACCGGTATGCGATAGGCAAGCGCCATATCCATGAACATGCGGCCCAGCCAATCGTCGGCGACGGTGCTGAGCAGATCCGGTACGACCCCAAGCTTCGCGCAAGCAAACGCCGCCGTCACCGAGTTGCCGCCGAACGCAACGGCGTAGTCGCGCGCCACCGTCTTCTCGTCCCCGTCCGGAATGTGGTCGGTGAGAAACGTGATGTCGACGTAAGTATGCCCGATGAACAACGCTTTCACGTGAGACTCCCGCGGCGGCCGTGAAACTCCTACCATGCCCCAAACGCGATTGAGGGCCGATGAAGAACGAACGCACGTATCGCTGGGCGGATCCCGCAGAAATCGCCGCGGCCGCCGAAGGCCGCTCCGGCCTGGAACTCTTGGCGCTGATGGCCGAAGGCAAAGTCCCACCACCGCCCGTGGGCAGCCTGATCGGCGTGACGGGCTTCGTGGCCGAGAAGGGCAAAGTCTCCTGCGCCTTCGACCCGGCAGAGTTCCACTATAACGCGCTGGGCACCGTCCACGGCGGCGTCATCGCAACGGTGATCGACATCGTCATGGGCTCAGCCGTTCACTCGACGCTGAAGGCGGGGCAGGGCTTCACGACGCTCACACTCGAGCTCAAATACCACCGCGCCGTCACGGCAAAATCCGGCCGCCTCACCGCCACCGCCGGAGTCGTCACCAGGGGCCGCGACATCGTTACCGCTGAAGCCACGCTCAAGGACAAAAACGACCGCCTGTTTGCCGCGGCCACATCGACGCTCATGATCGTGCGCGCGCCCGCAATGTGATCGTTTCGCCCTTGACGTGTGCCCACCCTTTGCGCGTGTATAGGCCCCGTGGGAGGGGAATGGGGAAGCCCCTCGCGCAACTTGGGGAAGACAATGCGGGGGCATTGGTGGGGGCTCGTCGTCCTTTTGGCGGCGACGACCTTAGCCGTTTCGGCAAAACCAACAGCGAAGGCGGGTTCGACATCGGACTCCGTCACGATTCCGCTCATCTTGCGCCAACCCGGCGACGCCAAACCGGCCGAGCCGAAGAAGAAGACCCCACCGCCGAAAACCGAACCGAAATCGCCGCAAGACATTCTGGCCGAGTCCACGCCGGTCGCGATGCAGACCGCCGAACCGCCGGTCGAAGTTCCCTCGCTCGAACCACCACCCGCGCCGGTGCTCGAACCCGCGTTCCCAACGAACCCGGAACTCTTCGTCCCCGATCTGACGACCCCGCTACCGCCGCCGAAGCTGCAAATCGCCGAACCGAAACCGCAGCCGAAAAAGTTGACCCCGGCGGCAACGCCGCAACCAACACCCGTCGTCGCCGAACCGAAGAAGTTGATCCCGGTACCCCTGACGGCGCCGGAACCGAAAGCGCAACCCGCGCGCGTTGCCGAACCAAAGTTCCCGACGCCGATGCCGAGAGAAAAGCCGCGCGCCGCGACGATGGAACCGGTCGACGACGTGAAGCCCAGCGGCCTGCGCAAAGCGCGCGAAGCCAACCCGCCGGCCCTCGCGCCGCAAGACCAACACGAAGCGCCCGCGGCACCGCGTGCGGTCGAAATGCAGCCCGTCGAAGACATCAAGTCCGGCACGCTGCGCGCCGGCGCCGACGGCAAGCCGCCCTCATTCCGCTGCCTCGTGCGCGACGTGACGGCGTTTAGCGACCGCACCCACGTGCGCTGCCACAACAAGGTTCAAGGTGTCGGCACCTTCGCCGTCAACACGGACCAGCCCGTCGCCGAAACCGTGGTGACGAAAGCGCTCGCCGCCATGAAATCCGGCAAGCCCATCACAATCGCCTTCGCCCCCGACGTCGACCTGAACCCGCCAAACTGCGGCGGCAACTGCCGCCGCCTGATCGACATCGAGAATTAGCGCGCGCCACCTCCAAAACTTGTCATCCCGGACGTTAGCGAAGCCCGCCGCAAAGCGGCGTGGCGCAGCTTACGAGCCGGGACCTAGGAGAGACACGCTGAGCGGCGATGCGGCGCCCTCTCTCCTAGGTCCCGGCTCGCACTTCGCTACGCTCCGCTTGGCCGGGATGACAGTTCAGGGGAGAGCAATCAAGATGGCAACGTCACCCGGTACACCAACACCAAATTGTCGTGCTCGAACCCGCCGTCGTAAGCGCTGTCGGGCATGAAGCCTTTGCGCGTGCAGAAGTCGTTGTCGTTGCCGATGAACAGCAACCGCTCGCGCGGGCGTTTCGAATCCAGCGCTGGAGACAGCACAAGCGACTCCCACTTCGCCGACAGCTGCTTGTAGCGCCAAGACCGCGCGCGTGTGGTCAGCCCCACGCGGTTCAACTCCGCCTCGTCGGCGATGTTCAGGAACGGCCGGAGCCGCATCGGCACGAGCCCCTTGTCCAACGCGCTCCCGCTAAGCACGGACCGCGCTTTGCGCTCGTACTTCATGCCCGCGATGTTCGTCGCGCCGTCGAGCGACCCCGCCATCACTTGCTTGAACGCGACAGCCCGCGCCTTGTGACGCGCCTTAGCGCCGAACCCGAAACTCTCGCGCGCGAGCAGCAGAAACTTGCCGCCGCCGAGCGCGACGATCTCGTTGACCTCCGCAACCTCGGTGTCGCCGAACAGTGGCAACTCGACGATATAGTGGCCCTTAGGCTGCCGCGGCAGACGCCGCCCGGACACGTCGTAGGCGAGCAGCCGCGTGAAGCGTTGCGACGCGGGCTTGCCCTTCCGGTCCTGCATCAGCGGCGCTTGCAACAGCGCGAACAACGTCTTCCCGTCCGGCGACAGCGAAAGCCCCTCGAACCCGTCGTTCGGCCCGCGCCCGCGATCGAGCTTCGCCTCGCGCGACGAGAACGAGACCACGCCCTTGCGCGAAGGCACGAACGCGTCGGGTGGCGTGATCACGCCGGTCATCCGCCCGTCAGCCGCACACGCATAGATGTTGGCCGCGAACTCTTCGCTGATGAAGAACCGCTTGTCGTCGCAAAGCGCGAGCCCCTCCGCATCGACGGACAGCCGCCCCGCGCCGGTACCTTTGGCCGGACTGGGCAGCAGCGCGCCGAACTGTTTGGTTGTGCCGGCGCCAGGATCGAGCCCGGTGGTGAGCCCGCCCTTCTCGTCGCGCACGTACCGCGTCGCGCGCGGGGTGAGCGTCAACGCCGCGCCTTTGAGTTCGAACGCGATCCGATGCACGCGCGTCGCGTAGTCGCTGAACTTGCCCTCCTCCGGTACATTGAAGCCGCGGTCGCCAAGCGTCACGAACACGCCGGAGAACGCATGCCCCTTCACGCGCCACGAGCCGGGCTCAAGCGCCATCGCCGACAGCGACCCCAACGTGTCCCCCATCGC
>JBJXEH010000119.1:0-9633 GCA_046153995.1 Micropepsaceae bacterium | reverse complement strand
GCCCGTTCGACCCGAACCCCGCCGCCGTGAAGCCCGCCGAAGTGGACGCATGGGTACGCGAAGGCGTGATCGATTACGGCGGCGCAGCCGACGACGTGCGCCCGTACATCGCGGGGTGCCACGTGTTTGTGTTGCCGACGTTCTATGGCGAAGGGATTCCACGAACCATCCTCGAAGCGATGGCGATGGGGCGGCCGGTGATCACGACGGATTGGCCGGGATGCCGGGAAGCGGTGGTGGATGGAGAGCATGGCCACCTGGTCAAAGCCCGATCCAGCAGCGAACTCGGACGCGCAATGCTCGCCGCCGCCGACCAACGCTTGGCCCTTGCTTCCGTTGGCAACAATAGCCGTCAACGCGCGGTTCGCCTGTTCTCGGCACGCAGCGTCGCCGCAACCACGTTGCAGGTGCTGGTGCCCGGGACGGAGCTAGAGCTTGGTGAGATCTATGCGATCGCGTCATGAGTGAGGCCAGCGCTACCATCGAGCGTCAGACCTACAACGACAGACTGTTCTCAAAGGGATTGCGCGCGCGGCTGCACCTCGCACGCTTCTATTGTGTTCAGCAGATTGCGAAAGCGATCCCGCACGACGGTGTGCTGGAACTCGGATGCTTCGACGGGCGCTTGCTCGACTACATCAAGCCAGCGCGTTACGTGGGCCTCGACGCCGGCTGGGAAGGCGGAATTGACAATGCCATAATTCGCCACGGTGGCGATCCTTCGAAGACATTCATCAAGACGGAAGATGCGTCGGAGCTGTCGCGGTTTCCGGCGCGCTCGTTCGATCTTGGCGTCGCGCTTGAAACACTGGAGCACATGCCGGACGACTCGCTTGAGGCCTATCTCGAACAGATGCAGCGAACCTGTAAGCGGTTCCTCGTCACCGTTCCCAATGAGAAGGGCCCGGTGTTCCTCGGGAAATGGATGGCGAAGCGGCTTCTGCTGCGCGAAACATCGTCTGACCGCTACACGTTCGGCGAGGTCGTGAACGCGACGCTCGGCAGGATGGATCGCGTTGCGCGGCGGGAGCACAAGGGGTTTGATTACGCGGGGCTCGCCCGGCAGTTGTCCAGGCGCTTCGTCATCGAGAAGACGGTTGGCTTGCCCTGGGGGCCGCCGTATCTTGCGTTCTCGGTTGGGTTCCTGATGACGTCGCGCTAACGCGTGAGTGCAGATTTGCGGTGCGCGTCCCATGCCTGGAACACGAGAACGGGCCACAGCCGGGCGTGCCAATTCCTTTCACCCGACAAGTGCTGGCGCCAATGCCGTTCGACGAGCGCGGGGTTGAAGTAGCCGCTCGCCTTTAGTGCGTGCGCACTGAGAAGCGACTCCCCCCACTCTCTCAAAGGACCGCGCAGCCAGTCTTCGATCGGCACTCCGAAACCGGATTTGGGCCGGTCCATGATAGTCTTCGGCACGTGGCGGTAGACGAGCTTCTTCAGAATGCGCTTGCCGACACCACCGTGGACCTTGGATTCGAACGGTAGACGCCAGGCGAACTCAGCCACCTTCGGATCGAGGAACGGCATGCGTCCTTCCAGGCTCACGCCCATTGTGGCGCGGTCGACTTTGGTGAGGATGTCACCAGGCAGATAGGTGACGAGGTCGAGGAACATCATCTGTTCGACGAAGTTGAGTCCGTCGGGCATGCGCACATCGTCTAGCGCTGTCCTAGGCTCGTCGCCGCCGAGGACGAGCGCTGCGGGGTCTTGCCAGGCCGAGATTAATTCACGGTAGCCGTCCAGCCGCGTGCGCGCGCCCAATAGCGCAGCGAACTTGAGTGCTCTGTCGCCGACGAGTCTGTGCCCGCGGCCGAGCGTCAGTCCTTTGTAGATCGCGTCGATGCGGCGTGAGCCAACCGAGGTGATTCCACCGGCGAGTGCGCGCCTCAGCCCATGGGGCGCACTCGTTGTCAGCGGTAAGAGGCGGTCGGAGAGAAAATAGCGGTTATAGCCGCCGAAGAGTTCGTCGCCTGCATCGCCCGAAAGCGCGACGGTCACGTAGCGGCGCGCCATCTCCGCGACGAGATATGTCGGAATCTGAGAACTGTCGGCAAACGGTTCGTCGAACAGTTGCGGCAGTTTCGGAATGACGTTCATCGCCTCTTGTGGCGTGACGTAGAGTTCCGTGTGCTCGGTGCCGAGGTGCGCGGCGATCGCCTTAGCGAACGGCGCTTCGTCGTACGCGGCTTCGCTGAAGCCGATCGTGAAGGTACGCACGGGACGCGATGTTTGGGTTTGCATCATCGCCACAACGGCAGTCGAGTCGTAACCGCCCGATAGAAACGCGCCGAGTGGCACGTCGGCTTCCATGCGCAAGCCGACGGCTTCGCGGAACAGCCTTTCGAATTCAGCAACAGCGTCGTCTTCACTAAGGTTGAGTGGGCGACTGCGCGCCTCTTCGACCATTGCGAAGCTCGACCAGTACGGCGTCAACACGGGTTCGCCGTACTTGCCAAATGGAAGGGTCGCCACCATGCCCGGTTGCAACTTCGAGATGCCGCGGTAGATGCTGTGCGGCGCGACGACGTAGCCGTAGCGCATCAGCAGTGCAACGGCACCATGATCGACTTCGCCTTGCCATGAGGGATGGGTGGCAAGCGACTTCAGTTCGGAACCGAACAAAAACGTGCGGCCCGCCCAACCGTAATACAGCGGCTTCTCGCCGAAGCGGTCGCATGCCAAACTCAATTCGCGGGTCTGGCGATCCCAGAGCGCGAGCGCGAACATGCCGTTCGCTTGCTTCAGAGCTGCCGTGAAGCCCCAAGCGGCGATTGCCGCGAGCAACACCTCGGTATCCGAGTGGCCGCGCCAGTTGGCCGCGCGGCCCTGCCCATCCAGCAGTGCGCGTAGCTCTTTGTGATTGTAAATTTCACCATTGAAGACGAGCACGTAGCGGCCGCATTGAGAGATCATCGGCTGGGCGCCGGCCGGCGACAGGTCGATGATGGCCAGGCGGCGCATACCGAGCGCCACGCCGGTAGCATCCTCCAGCCACTGACCATCACTGTCGGGGCCACGATGCAGGATAGCGTCGGTCATTGCCTTCGCGATGGCTTCGGTGTGCAGTCCGGCTTCATGGGTGAGGTAGCCTGCGATACCGCACATCAGATTGCGCTCCGGGCCGAAGCGACGCGGCGGTGGGCGGTGAGATTGCGCCAAACGTCCTCATAGCGGCGCGCTACATCCTCAAGTGTGTAGTTCGCCAGAATACGCGCCCTCGCCATCTCACCGCGTGCGCGCCGCCCCTCTGCCCCAGCAGCTACGAGGCGCAGGATTGCGTCTGCCAGTTTGTCGGGCGAACCGGGCGGCACGATGAGGCCAGTATTCGAGACAATCTCGGCGCAATCGCCAACATCGGTCGAAGCGCACGGCACACCGCAAGCCATCGCTTCGCCCAACACGTTGGGAAAGCCCTCGCCGCGCGAGCTGAGCGCGCAGATGTCCAGTGCATTCATGAACGAGGAGACGTCCGCTTCTTCGGGGAGCAACAGCAAGTTGGGTCCGACAGCGTCAATAAGCGATGGCATCTCGTTCCGCAGTTCAGGGACTCCCTTACCCGCCACCACGAACACGACGGTTGGATTTCGCTTCGAGACTTCTGCTGCGGCGGTCAAAAACGTCGAGTGATCCTTAATCGGGTGGACACGAGCGAGGAGACCAACCACAACGTTCTCCGGTGCAACGCACCAGCGTTGGCGCATCGCCGTTCGGCGCCCCACATCTGGCCGGAGCCGCTCCACGTCGAAGCCATTGGGAATTGCGATGGCTTTTTCTCCAGCATAGCCGTTCTCTGTATGCTGGCGTCGCGAGCGCAGGGAATTGTAGATGATCGCGTCGGCTCTCGACGAAAGCCGCGCACCTGCCCTCACAACGCTCCGGGTCAGCCACGTATCGCGGCTGCGGTCGTCATAAGAACTTCGAATCGACCAACTCAGGGCGGGCCGGAACCCTAGGAACGGCATCGCGATCATTGCCGCGACATTACCGTGATACATCCAACCTTGGATCACATGCGGCCGAAGCCGCCTAAGTATCGTGACCAACCCAACAGCGGAGATGCCTGGAATACTGCCGGCACTCAGGTTGAGTGCGACAACCGTAGCGCCGTTCTGCTCCAGCCTGGCGCCAAGACCGTCGCTTGAACGCAGAGATATGACGTTATGCCGAAAATCGGGCGACGACGCCTCGACAAGCTTGAGAAGCATCATCTCCGCGCCGCCGACCGCCAGGCCGGTAATCACATGGGCGACTTCGATCACGTGACGTCGAGCCCGACATTTGTGGGTCGTTCATTTGGTTCGCGCGCGCTTGTGTCTAAAGAACCGCAGCGCGGGGCGACCGCCTTTAAGACCTGTTCCCACTTTGCAAGGACTTCCGGCATCGCGAACCGTTGGCCTACCGCCCGCGCGCAAGCACCCATTGCGGCCAATGCGGCGGGGTTGGCCATCAGCCTGTCCATGGCTTTCGCGAACGCCGCCATGTCACCCGGCTGGACGAGGAAGCCGTCGATGTCGTTCCTGATGATCTCTGCGGGACCGGTGTCGCAGTCATAGCTGACTGCTGGCACGCCGTGCGCCATCGCCTCGAGTAGCGCATTTGGAAAGCCCTCAAATTCCGAACTAAGGGCAAACAGGGAGGCGGCGGCGTACCAATCCGCCAGATTGCCGACGCGCCCAGGCAGGAATACACGGCCGTAAACGCCAAGCTCTTTCACCTCCCGCTCAAGTTCCGGCCGCAACGCCCCTTCGCCCAAGATCACAAGATCCCACCGCGGATGCGCCGATTCCAAACTAGCGAAGGCGCGGATCAGATTTGAAAATCCCTTCTGCGCATCGAGACGACCAACGCCTAAGATCATTTTCCGGCCTGGCGAGCAGACTGTCTGCGGTGCCACGACCGGCTCTGCCTGAGGCAGGGGTAGAGCAACCGCATTCGGCACGACGAAGATCTGCCGGGCCCTTGTGTTTACACGCAACCACTCCGCGCTTCTTTCGGTGAGCGCCGCTACCGCCGTCAGTCTGCCGTAGACCCACTTGCGTACCACAGCCCGGCCAGCGCTCAACGGCACACGCGGCGGGTGAACGCGCTCGCAACCGAGCGTCCTTGTCCGCAGGCCCATCGACGCAAGGGCGAGCAGCACATTCGTGACCGTCATCATGCCGATCGCGACGTCGGGCTCGAAAACACGCAACTGTCGCCGCAATGCAAGGACTCTCCGAACATTGTTGGCTAACGTAACTGCCGCATTGACGCCCGGGCGCTGAAGGTCAAGCGCAACGCGCTCCACAGCCGGATTGAGTTCGTAGGTATCCTGCGCAGCGTTCGCTATTGTCACCACGCGTACGCGATGTCCGGCCGCAGCCCACTGCGCAGACATGGTTGCCACCGTTCGCTCGGCGCCACCACCGCTCAAAGACGAGATTGCGACCAGGAGCTTCATGGCGCTCCCAACTTCGCCGTTGGTGTGGTCGCTGCCACCACGAACCGCCAAAGCAAGAGGGCCGAAAGTGCGTACGCCAGTGCCGATGCAAGCATGACGCCTCCAACGCCCCACGCAGGGATGAACGCGAGGTTCGCGAGAACTTTGACACCGAGCACACCGACACCCGCAATTGCAATCTGACTGTACGCCCCACGCGCTGCAAGAACTTGCACCGCGACGATTCCGGCAAAGTAGAACGGCGCTTGAATCATTCCCAGCTTAAGGACCTCGCTAACGGCGTGCGTATCGTTGGCGCTAAATGCGCCGCGTTCGAAGAGCAAAGCCACAATCCAAGGCGCGCCAAACCAACCGGCGAGCCCCCCAAGCGCGCCAAGCCAAAACATCGCCGCCGCCCAGAAGCGTGCCGACTTCTTCACTTCGCTGCCCGATGCATCCGGGTTTGCAAAACCCGGTAACATCACACGACCAATTGCTGTCGCGCCAAGACCAAGGGCCAATGCGAGAACTCGGCCAGCGTAGCCGAGCGTCGCGACCGCACCGACGCCAACATTGGCCACCATTAGTTGATCGACGACGCCAACGGCGCCCGCAGCGACCTGGCCCACAGTAAAGACTGCGAGACTTTCGCGGAACTTCGGCCATAGTGGCGAAGTGAGCGCGAACCGGGGCGCCACACCAAGAAACTTCGAAGGCACAAAGATCAGGAGCACGAGCACCTGCAGCGCGAAACCCGCAACTGATCCCCAAATAAGCGGCTCGACACCGCCGCCGACGGCCAGCACGGCGCACAAGATGATGAGAGCCGGTGTTCCTTCCAACAGCGTGTTGACGTGCCGTTCGCTTGCAATTAGCCGCGCCGAAAGAACACCGACGAGCAGTCCCAGCGGAACGAGTAACGACAAAGGCGGCACCATTTGCGCGGCCAATTCGACACTCTCAGGCGATCGACCCAACGCGGTGAGGCTGAATGCTTGCGGGAGCAGCAGCGACAAAAGCAACGCGCACGCGCTACCGCCGATTATGCAAACGGCACAGAGCTCGTACATGAACTGCGCGGAGACTTTCGCGCCATCCTTGTCGGTTCGGACAAAGAGCGGCACCCCAATCGCCATAACCAAGCCAAGCCAAATGGTCATTGGCAACGTCATGATGTTGAACACCAGCAAGTAGGTGTCCACCGGCTCTTGCGTGCCGTATTTCTCGGCAAGCACAATTTCGCGCAGGGCGCCGAATATCTTGCCGGCAAACACAAAGGCGCCGACTAGCATCAGCGAGCGCAGCATCTGCAGGCGATCGGTCATTTGCTCGGGCGTTGGCGGCGCACCGCGACGGCAAGGTAAAGTGCCACGACCAACGCGAGTGCAGGCCTTTCCAAGTGATTGTGCGAGAAGAGGCCAGATACGAAGACGGCGATCGCAATCGCAACTCCGTACGGGCGACCATAGGACCACAGCACTGCCAACAGTGCTAGAAACCAAACACCGCCTAACAACCCCTGCTCGGCCAGTAAGAGGATCATCATATTGTGGACCGATGCACTTGCGTCCCACGAGTGTGTATATCCGACTCCTTGCCCCAAGAGCGGCGCCTCGGAAAATGCTTCCAGCCCGCGCTCGATCAACAGCATCCGCTCTGCCGTCGAATCGTTGCTTGCGAACTCAACCCGGGCAATCGTGTTCGCGTCCAGGTACGGCCACAGCGTTTCGGTGAGCGTGCGCGAGGCATCGGCGCTGACGAACGACAGAAGCCCCACAAGCCCAAGGCACGATATCAACGCTAAGGTCACGCGCGTTCCCCACCCGCGCCTGCCGTAGCCGAGCATCAGCTCTGACATCGCGACCAAGGAGGCCCACACCACCAGGCCGCCACGGCTGAACGTCACGTAGACTCCAACGAACGTCAGAGCATAGAAAATCCAGCGCGACCGTGGTGATACGTTCATGGCGACGATCGGAACCGCAAGCGCAATGAACATCGCCGCGTCGTTCGAGTTGCCGTAGAATCCGGCAGCCCGGCCCGGAACGGTGCTTAGCCAATCAAACGACGTTCCCGCAAAGAAGAACTCGACGACATTGATCGCGCAACCAAGTAGAGCGATGACCCCGACCGCGGCAATCACGAAATCGAGACGTATGCATGCGCCTAGCAAGAAGAATGTGGCGACCAAGGTCGCCAGAAAATGACCGCGCCCGATGAGGAGACTTACGCCTTCAGGCGTGATTTCGAGAAACAAGAACTGCACAGCCATCAGCAGGAAGAAGACGAGCCAGACGCCAATGAGCGTTGCGTGTTGGGGCAAAGATGCTCGTGCGCCGGGGTTGGTTAGGTACGCCAGCGCCCCAACGAAATATGTCAACGCGTAGTAATAATTCGGCTGGAACGTCGCGAAACCGAGCGTGAAGAGATAGAAGACTACATACGAGTAAAGCAACCCAAAGATCGCGACGGTCGCGATCTCATATACACCGGGACCTGTCGATGCACGCGGCATGTAAGGAGCGGTATGAGTCATCGCCCACCTAGTCCCGCCAAGACAATCCTTGGCGTCATCAGCAGCACGAGCACGTCCAAAATCAGCGAGTAGTTCTTCACGTAGTAAAGGTCGTGGGCGAGTTTGATTTTGGCGTCTTCTGCTGTCGCCACATAGGCGAAGCGCACTTGCGCCCAGCCGGTGACGCCGGGTTTGACCAGGTGGCGCAGTTGGTAGAGTGGCGTGCCTTGGCTCCAGGCTATGACGTTTTGCGGCGTCTGGGGCCTTGGGCCCACCATGCTCATTTCGCCTTTGAGCACGTTGATGAGCTGGGGGATTTCGTCGAGGCGCGTGCGGCGGATCACGCGGCCCACCACCGTCACGCGCGGGTCGCCGATTTCGGTCGAGCTTGCGCCCAGCTTCTCGGCGTCGATCACCATCGAGCGGAATTTCAGAATCCGGAACGCGCGGCCGTTCAAGCCGACGCGCAACTGCACGAAGAACACCGGCCCGCGGTCCTCGAGCCAGATGGCGAGGCCCGTCAGCAGCGCGAGCGGCAGCGTCGCGAGCAGTATCCCCGAGGCCACGAACCAGTCGAACAGGCGCTTCACCGCGATGCGCAGTTGGTTCCAGTTGGAGGATGAGGCCATGATGATGCCGTAGGCCGCGCTTTCGTCGGTCAACGCTTCGCCGAATTCGCTTTCCAGGAACGCTTCGGGCGTTTGGATCACGACGCCGGCGTCGCGCGCGGCCAGCAGCAGCGTCCAGTCGGGGACGTGGGCGCTGGACGCGCGGTCCAGCACCAGTTGCTCGAACGGGGCTTTGGCCCCCTCCCCTTCCGCGTCGGTCAGCGATTGCGGAAGTTCTTCACGGGTGAGGCGCGTGAACGTTGCCTGGTGCGTCGTTTGGGCGAGGCGGTGGTGCGCCAGGCTTTCGAACGTCGCGTCGTCGGCCATCACGGCGATCGTGCGTTGCTGGGCCGCGGCACGGCTCAGGAAATAGTGCGCGGGCATCAGCAGTACGGCGGCGACCAGGTCGATCGCGATGAAGATCAACACGATCGAAATCGGGATGCGCGTGCCCGGCTGAAAATAGAACAGAAAGATCATGCCGAAAAAGAACAGCGTCGCCGCCGTCACGTGCAGCTGCAGGTGCATCGCGCGCGACGCCGCGGTCTTCTGCTCGTACACGCGCATCAGCATCTTAGGGATCATCGCGCCCGCAATCATCAGCGCGCCGTCGGCGAGCGAGGGGGCATAGCCCGCGCTGAACAGCAGCGGGGTCAGGCTTTGGCGAACGTAGACGGCGATCACAAACGCCATGCCGGTCACAACCGCCGACAGCAGATAGAGATAAAGCTCCATCGTCTGAACGCGTTTACCGGCGATGCGGAGATGTTTCATCGATTCGCGTGTGGCGGGTGGCTCTGCCAACCGTGCGGACGCGCGCGGGCACGGGTCAAGCACGGGGGGCGTGTGCGGGGCCGGAGCCTGTGGATTTCTAAATATGGATTGTGATGGCCGGGCTTACTGACACGCCGGCAAATCTTCAGCCCGCATGCCTGCGCGCACGGACTGCAGTTCGCTCTTTGCGCAGTGGAAGTCGCGGCGGAATTCCGGCAGCGCGAACAACTTGTCCACCACCGCCGTCGCGACCAGGTGCCCCGCGTCGATGTCGGTCGGATAGTGCACGCCGCACACGACGCGGCTCTCGCCGT
>JBJXEH010000118.1:0-3938 GCA_046153995.1 Micropepsaceae bacterium | reverse complement strand
TGCGGCGGTCCGCTGGGTGCGTATTTTCCCCGCGCGCTGTTCGACACGGTTTACGACTACGAAGCGTTCGCGGCGCGCGACGGGCTGATCGGGCACGGCGGGATCGTCGTGTTCGACGACACGGTCGATATGGCGGCGCAAGCGCGGTTCGCGATGGAGTTCTGCGCGATCGAAAGCTGCGGCAAGTGCACGCCCTGCCGGATCGGCTCCACCCGCGGGGTCGAAGTGATCGACCGCATCGTGGCCGGCGAGAAGCGGGAGATGAACCTGGCGCTGCTCGAAGATTTGTGCCGGACGCTGAAGCTGGGCTCGCTGTGCGCGCTGGGTGGGTTTACGCCGTACCCGGTGATGAGCGCGGTCAGGCATTTCCCGGAGGATTTCTAAAGGCGCCGCTGAAACCACAAGCTTTGTCTAGCTTGTTCTCAATTTCTCTTTTAGCGAGAACTATTTTTTTGTTTTGCCGACTGTTGTTGCGGCAAAGATACTTTTGGACCAAGACTATCTGATGTAGCGTTCAATTGATAAGCGCGGGAAAAACGAATGCCTCGCAGGGTTCTGGTCTCCTCGTTTTTGGCGTTGACGCTAATCATCGAGCTGGTACTCGCAAGTCGCGCGGTGGCCGATTGCTTCAATAGAGAGCAACTTGAGAATTCGACGGAACCCGGAGCGCGGGACGTTTCGGTTCTCAACTATAAAGAACCGGGGACCGGCAGTCCGATTGTTGCCTCGATTCCGATGCAATCCTTGGGGCTTGAGGAGGCGCTAGTTACGATTGATGCGAGGGCGTTGCCCGGCGACGGTCGCGCGCTTGCGTTCTTTGATGCGGCCACCGACGCACCTTTGGGAGTGTTCGATCCAACAACGCTGGGCTCACCAAACGAATCAGGGCAATTGCAAATCGTAGTCCGACGATCGACGGTGACGATGAATACCCCGGCCCGATCCGCGGAGCAAACGCTCTCAAGGCTTAGCGTCGATACACGTTTTTCGACCGCACTTCGGCGGGACTTCTCCATTCAGTCGCTGAACCTTTTTTCCCGTCGAATGCATGGCTTGGATTGGTCTTCCAAAAACTTTTCGTGCCCTGCGGGTTCTTACTTCAAGGCCCCTCAATCGCTCAGTGTACAAAATTCGCGCGGCGGATTTGGATATCCCAAGGGGCCGCTTATTGAGGAGCAATTCATAGCGCCGCTCTGCCAAACACCGAAGGGTGACGTGCAATCGACTGTCGTTCCTGTCGTTGTCGGATTTGGTACAACGTCTTCAAAGGCTGGCTGCGGCGTGCCGGGCCGGAATTGCGCTGCGCAGGTCGTGGAGCCGGATGAGACGGAGACTGTACCTCCAATCGTGAGCCCCTCCAGCGGCGCCGCGGTCCGACCGGTCGGAGCTGGTATGCCGAGCCCTAACGCTCACGACGCTCTTGTTCTGATCAGCTTTCGGAACCAAAACGGCGCACTTACTCATTGTAACGCTGCACAAATTGCTCCCGGGAAATTTGTAACTAACTTGCATTGCACCGCCGAAGCGGCTGCGGCTGGAGCGAACTTCGTTGTCGACTTTGGAGACATCCAAGGGCCGCGCGGCACGCAGCCCAGCAACGAGACGCGACCAGTACGGCCAGGCTCTAGAAATAGCCCGCTGCGCGTAACAGGTTTCTTAGGCGACACCAGGTGCTCTGCAGAACCGGCACAGCGACTCTCGGGATCTGCACCCAAATATGATTTGGATGTGCTGGAGGTTAAGGGGCTGCCCCCGCGCTTCGCGAACGCGATCATACCTATCGATGATTCCTTAACGTCGCGGGTTTCGGTAAGCGTGCGGGTCCGCGGGCTTCAGATTTGGACGATGCAGCGAAAAGATGCTGCGCCTCTGTACACGCGCCGGATCGACGCCTCGAAGCAGTGTTTCATCGTGGCGTATCCATCCGATATTGCGCCGGACGAGATTCCTGCTTGCAAGGCCTGGAACGGAGCCGCGCCCTCAGGCGGTCTACTGCCGGCGACGCATGCCAGCGGTGTGAACCACCGATGCGACACAACAGATGGCTCAAGCGGTTCGATATTGCTGGCAGGCACAAAAGACCGCTTGGTCGCGTTACATCGATCGGCGGCGGCCGAACCAAGTCATGCGAATTGCGCCGTGCCCGGTGCCTGGATAAGGAGGGAGCTAAGCGATGTGTGGGGAATTGCCAACTAGCAGAAGTCTTTTGAACACAGTGATCGCGTGCGCTATCGCATTGGCGCTAAGCGCCTGTGCAACCCAGGTGCAATACCAAAGGGCGGGCGAAGAGTTCTCGACGACCGTTGGGGCCCTTGGAAAAGCCTCGGAACCCCTGACGCTTGGAATAAGATCGACGTTTCGTCGCGCCGTGGTGCAGTCCGGTGGAGACGTAACAATATCTTTAGATACTCAGGGCGTTCCGATTGTGAACGCAGGGAAATCCGCCAGGAAAACGAATGGCGCATTCGCGCTCTGCAGGGCGTACTATCCGTATACCGAGTTGGCACTTACAATTTCGTCTCTTCAGGTAGCATCGGCCCGGGTAAAGGAAGTTGCTGGCTCAACTCCGAAGGAGTTTGCGCCCCTCGCTACTGCGGTGTTCGCCGACTACGATATCAAAAGTGCCATTTTGAAGGAGCCCAACGAGGATTCGGCGGCTCAACACAAGAAACTTGTGAAAGCCGCAGTACAACGCTGCGAGTCGGACCTGGCCAAAGCCGACGACGCTGACCGAGAATTGGCGCTTGCGTATAGTGGCGAACCTGAACTAGGTGCGGCGTCAATTGTGGCGGGCCTACAAGGCCTTTGGGAAGTGTTTTCACCTTCGGTGCTCGCCTTGCTTGAGGCGTACGACAACTATCGGCGAGGAGATGCTCTGGAGGAGTTTTTCGGCCACAAAGACAACGTCGACTTACTACGAGACGAACTAACCCGGTACGCTAAAGTCTACGACAATTTCGCGACCTATGCGCGACGCTCGGCGGCCAAGAAATTCAAAGACACATACGCGAAGCGATCGCCTTCAGAAACGCCGCCCGCAGACTTGATTGAAGAACTTGTGGCGGCCGGTACTGCGTATGACGAAGCTGCAGCCTTGGATCAGACGCAGGAGATTGCAGCGATAAAAGAATCCATCGAGCAGCTTGAGTGTATCGCCAACGATGGCCTCGACTGCAAGGACTTCGGTTACATTCTCCAAGCGATGGCTCAATCGCTTATGAGTTCTCTGAATACGATCGCGGAATTCGAGAAACTCGCTGATGACCCAGAAACACGAAAGAAAATGAAAGAGGCGTTTGGTTCTTTTTCCTCTGCCAAGAAAAAACCGGCTCCGAACCCCTAAGCACCTAGATGCATTTCGAATTTGCGCCTCCCTAAGAAGGGAGGCGCACGGATTTGCGTGGAAAGTCCTTAGCCACCGGTGACCAATTCACCGAGCAAAAGCGCGCTGACTAGCGTAAACTAGGCTCATGACTCTGGTTCGTGAGGATGATCTTGGGACGCCTGCGTCTCGTGCTGAGCAGTTTGTTCGGCTGACGATCGATGGGCGCGAGGTGAGTGTGCCCGCGGGCACGTCGATTCTGCGCGCGGCTCGTGACGCGGGAATTGGCGTGCCGAAGCTGTGTGCCACCGACAGTGTGAAGGCGTTTGGGTCTTGCCGGCTTTGTTTGGTGGAGGTCGAGGGTCGTGCGGGAACGCCGGCTTCTTGCACCACGCCGGTGGCGGACGGCATGCGGGTGAAAACGCAGACGCCGTTGCTCAAGGATCTGCGGCGCGGGGTGATGGAGCTTTCTATCTCCGACCATCCGCTCGATTGCCTCACTTGTGCTGCAAACGGCGATTGCGAGCTGCAGGATATGGCGGGCGCGGTCGGCCTGCGCGACGTGCGCTATGGGTATGCGGGCGAGAACCATCTCGTTCAGCAGAAAGACGAGTCC
>JBJXEH010000117.1:0-2661 GCA_046153995.1 Micropepsaceae bacterium | reverse complement strand
CGAACGACGCCTGGCAGTCGCACGACACTTACTTCGATAACGGCGGCAAGCCATCGCAAAAGCGCAAAGTGGCCGCGAACCAGGCGTGGTTCGAGTACATGCCGGCGCTGCTGTCGGGCATGCCGGGATCGGGCAGTTTCGACCGGCCAAACGTCGTCGAGAACCCCGCGCGCGACTTCAAGTTCGTCGAAGTGCAGGACACGTCTTATCTCGGGCCGCAGCAGGATTGGGTCGATCAGAACGTAGACAACCGTGCGGCGCTGGCCTCACTCACCACCTATCGCACGCTTCGTTGGGGCAAGACGGTCGAGATCATTCTGACCGACAACCGCTCTTACAAGTCGCCGCCACCGCGGCCGCCGAAGATTGAGGGGCAGTCGCTGCCCGCGATCGAGCATGTGAGGTTGCTCGACCAGGGCCGCACCGCGAACGAAGGTAACCCGCCGTCCACCATTCCGGGGACGGAGATCGTCAACCCGCGGCGGTTGATGCCGCGCGGCTCGGTGCTGGGGCCGCAGCAGAAGGCTTGGTTCAAGGAGGTGCTGAAAGCCTCCGACGCGCGCTGGAAGATTTGGGCGAACGCGTTCCCTGCCCTGCCCTTCCGGCTCGACCTCGGCAGTATCTGGTTTGCGGGAATCAAGGACTCCTTCCTCGGCATCGATGGATGGAACGGCTATCCGGCGGAGCGGCAGGAGCTGATGGAGTTCATCCGCGATCAGGGCGTCAGCAACGTCGTCGCGTGCGCGGGCGACCATCACATGCACATGGCGGGCTTTCTGGTCGACAATCCCGATGCGGAGGCGCCGCAACCTGTTGCGGTCGAGTTCGCGTGTGCAGGTATTTCGTCGGAGTGCGTGTTCACCGGCGCGGAGCGCGCGTCGCGCGGCAGTTCCGTGTTCCACAGCATCGTCACCTACCAAAGCGGCGATGAGGTGGTTGAGAACATCAACCTGGCGCTGACCGGCGGCGTGAACACGGCGATCGCAAGGTCTTGGACCGGGTCGAGCTGGATCTCCGATCTGTGGTGGAACGCGAAGGCGAACCCAGGCCTGACCTATGTGGACACGAACGCGAACGGCTACGGAATCCTGAGCGTGAACGCAGGGCGCATCGAGGCGCAACTCGTGACCGTGCAGAACCCGGAGAAGGATTTCGGGCCGAAGGGCTCGCCCGAGTTGCGGCGCGCAAAGTTCACGCTACGCGCCTGGACGCCGGGGCAGACGCCGGAGCTGATCGGACCAACGTTCGAGGGCAAGCCGCCGTTTCCGTTTGGGTGAACCCCAAGACAAAGAAATCACGCGGAGGCGCGGAGACTCTTGCGGACATCAGCACCGCACGCGTGCCGGCGGCTATCGCGGCCCGCGCACTTTTGCCATAGTGCGCGACCCCTTGGAGACTAAGCCCCATGAACAGACCAATCTTATCCACCCTTGTGTTGTTCGCGCTTGCGGTGCCGGCCGTTGCCGGCGAGTTCAGTGACGCGGAGCGGCGCTTTGCAATGAGTGCACCGGACGGCTGGGTGCAGGAGGCGGTGCCGGACAAGACGATCGGGCTCGTGCTCGCATCGCCGCGCAGCGCGACGACTGCAGGGAATTGCCTGGTGGGCGCGATGCCGAACGAGTTAGGCGGGCAGAGCCAAGCGGAGGTAAACGCGTTCACCGACGGTGTGATCAACAATGAGGCGTTTTGGAAAGCCGTGATGGCCAGCGTCACGATCCTCAAATCCTCGACAATCGAAAAGTGGGGCTCGCGCGAGCAGGACGACCGGAAGATTTTCTTCGCCAAGACGACATCCACGGCGGATGTGGGTGGCGTTTCCGTGACGCTGACGCAGATGCAGGATCTTCATCCAACACCCGGCACGTCATACAGCGTTGTCTGCTCGGCGTTGGCACCGATGTTCGAGGCTGAGGCGAAAGACTTCGAAACGATCATGGCGTCGTTCCGGCCAAGCTTGGGGCTCACCGTATCGTGGATGCGCACGCCGGCAAATCCAATGGCCGTACGCAGTGGCGCCGGCCGCACGACGATAAACGCGCTCGCCAAAGGTTCGATACGCACGGCGCGGCGGCGGTAAGTCCCTGGGACCGCGGGCATCCTTGCCCGCCCTTTCCTACGTCACACGCACCCGCGCGTGAGTATGCTGAAAGAGCGGGCAAGGATGCCCGCGGTCCCAGGAAAGTTCGCTCAACGGCTAGGGCACAGTCTTCATGACCGTCTTGTTGTTGTTCGCTTCGTTCGATTCCGGGACCATGTTGCCGTCGTCGGCTCTGATCTTGAACGCGTAGACGCCGGACGGGAAGACGAGTGCCGGGAAGAACGCCAGCGCGTGCGCGTACGATGCGCCGGGCGCAAGCATCGGCACTTTGACGGCGGCTTTGTTCGGATAGGCCGGCATCTCGTACGGCGCACCCGCAGGCCCCGGATCGGGGCAACCGCCACCGCCGCGCGGCGGCGCGGGTTTGCGGCGCTTGCACTCGATCGTGACGACGCTGATGCTGGCCGCCGCATCGCCGATGTTCGTGACCTTGACCGTGCCGGTGTTGGCGTCGAAATCGGCGACAAGGTCGATACCGGCGCTCGCCGTCGCGCTCATCGCGGCGAAGACGGCCGATGCTAGAAGAATACGTTTCATGAACTGCTTCCTCCCGGGGCGGTTGC
>JBJXEH010000116.1:0-3298 GCA_046153995.1 Micropepsaceae bacterium | reverse complement strand
CAAGTGCTGCTGGGATAAGCCATATCGGCGTCGTTGGCGCCGGGGCTTGGGGCACTGCGCTGGCGCAAGCGTCAGCCGGCGCCGGGCGGCGGGTGACGCTTTGGGCGCGCGAGGCCGAGGTCGTTCGCGCCATTTCTATGGTGCACGAGAATTTACCTTTCCTGCCCGGCGTGCCGTTGAACACGGCGATCGTGGCGACTGGCGATGCGGCCACGCTCGGCGAGGCCGACGCGATCTTGCTCGTTTGTCCGGCGCAGCATCTGCGCGCGGTCGTGCAGATGATCGCGCTCCATGCGCGTTCCGGTGTCCCCGTGTTGATCTGTGCGAAAGGGATTGAGCGGGGGACCGGTCTATTGATGCCCGAGGTCGCGCGCGCGACGGCGCCTTCGATGACGTTCGGCATGTTGTCGGGGCCGAGCTTTGCGGCGGAGGTTGGACGCGGGCTTCCATGTGCAGTGACGCTTGCGCTTGAGGATGCCGCGCTTGCCGAGGAGGTTGCGCGGGCGATCGGGTCGATCGCAGTCCGGCCTTACGTGTCCACCGACGTCATCGGTGTCGCCATCGGCGGGGCGGTGAAGAACGTGCTCGCGATCGCGTGCGGTATCGTCGAGGGGCGCGGGTTCGGCGAGAGCGCGCGGGCGGCGCTCACCACGCGGGGGTTTGCCGAGATGACGCGGTTCGGGTTGGCGTTGGGTGCGCGTGCGGAGACGCTGGGCGGTTTGAGCGGGCTCGGCGATTTGATGCTGACGGCGTCGAGTTCTCAGTCGCGGAATTTTTCGTTGGGTGTGCGGTTGGCGCAGGGTGGTCAGGCGGAGGACGGCGGGCCGCTTGCCGAAGGGGCGGCGACGGCCGAGGCTTTGGTGATGCGGGCGCGTGCGGCTAATGTCGAGATGCCGATTGCGGAGGCGGTGGCGGAGATTGTCGCCGGGCGTATCGGTGTGGATGCCGCGATCGGCGCGCTGCTGTCGCGGCCTTTGAAGAGCGAGCACTGACGATGCTGTTTGCGTTGATCTGTCTGGATAAGCCCGGTTCAAGTGCACTGCGAGCGGAGGTGCGGGGTAAGCACCTTGCCTATGTCGAGGCGCAGCAGGGCGCGGTGAAGGTCGCGGGGCCGTTTTTGTCTGACGACGGGCAAACGATGATCGGTAGCCTGATTATTTTGGAAGCGGCCGACAAAGCGGCGGCACGTGCGTTTGCGGCGAACGATCCGTATGCGCTGGCCCAGTTGTTTCAGAGTGTCGAGATCACGCCGTGGCGCTGGACGATCGGCGCGCCGAAAGGGTGAGTGGGATGGCCTATTGGCTTTTGAAAACGGAGCCCGAGACGTTCGGGTGGGAGCATCAGATCAGGCGCGGGGCGAAGGGCGAGCCGTGGAGCGGCGTGCGCAACTTCACGGCGCGCGATAATCTTCGGGCGATGAAGAAGGGCGAGCTCGCGTTCTTCTATCATACGGGCAAAGAGAAAGCCGTCGTCGGCGTCGTGAAGGTGATCAAGGAGGCCTACAAGGACACGACCGCCGAAGAAGATTTCTGGTCGATGGTCGATGTCGTTGCGGTGGAACCGTTTCCAAAGCCGGTGACTTTGGCGGAGGTCAAAGCCGAGCCGAAGTTGGCTGGTATGGCGTTGGTGAAGTACTCGCGGCTCTCGGTGCAGCCGGTCAGCGACGCCGAATGGAAGCTCGTGCGCAAGATGGGCGGGTTTAAGGGCTGATGGCGAACGCGGACGCAACCGCACCGACGGAAGGCGCTTTGCGGCGTCACGTTTGGGTAGCGGTGTTGCTCAGCTTTTTTGTGTTCGGATTGGGGCAACTCTACACCGGGCGCGTTTGGTGGCTCGTGGGGCTGATCACGGCTTGGACGGCGCTGCTTGTCATGTTCCAAACGGACATTCCCTCGACGTTCATCGGCTTTGCTATTGTGGTCGTCGGTGTGCTCGCGATGCCGGTGGTCGCGCTTGTGCACGCCGGTGTGACGGCGTGGCGAAATCCCCTTATCGCGCGGCAGCCATTTCACCGCTGGTACGTTTATCTCGCGTATACGGTGGCGTTCCTTATCGCAATGCCGGCGGACGAGGCGGAGTTTCGTTCACTATTTGCCGCCTATCATCCGTATCGCGCAAGCAGCCGTCCGATGGAGCCCGGTCTGATAGAGGGCGAGTTCTTTTTGACCGAGACCGCACACGGAGCAACGAAGCGTGAGCTGACGGACTGGCTTGCGTCTATCGTGGTCGTCAGTTGGCCCGGCGAGGATGGCGCTTTTGTTTATCGCCTTGTTGCCGTCGGCGGTCAGAGGATCGCCGTGAGCGATCGGAAGTTGCTGGTGGACGGTAAGGCGCTTCAGCAGAAGGTCATTTGCTCCGTGCTGGAGGTCGGCAGCGGTCAGATGGCGCTCCGGTCCATCGAGACGCTCGCAGGGCGCAGCTATGTCGTGCAGAATTTCGATGACGTCGAATTCGGTCGTGACACCGAGGAAGTTAGCGTTCCGGACGATCAGTTTTTCGTCGTCGGCGACACGAGGGAAAACTCCAACGACAGCCGGTTTCGCGGTCCGGTCGCCAATGAAAACTATCGTGGGCGCGCGCTCTTCATTTTTTGGTCGAGCGATTGGCGCCGGATTGGGAAGACGCTGGTGCCGGGCGCTTCAATCGAGGCGTCGGAGTATTGTCCTGCGGCTGCGCGATGAAGCACGCGGGCGCTGGCGTCCTGCTGTGCCGCGCCGATGAGGTTGCCGAGGGGCAGGCGCGCGGGTTCTTGATCGGCGACGGCGTTGCACGGCGCGACGTGATCTTGGTCCGGCGCGGCGGGGTGTTGCGGGCTTACGTCAACGCGTGCCCGCATCAGGGGACGCCGCTGGACACGTTTCCGGAACGGTTCTTGGATCGGGATGGGCGTTTGTTCGTGTGCTCGACGCACGGCGCGCGGTTTCGGGTCGAGGACGGGTTCTGCGTCAGCGGGCCGTGTGTGGGGAAGGCGTTGGCCATGATTGCGGTAGCGGTTGCCGACGACGGCTCGATCGTCATTTGAGGGGCTTGCTGTCCCGCTCGAACCAACGCGCCAACTCCGCTTCGCCAAGCTCGCCCGCAGCGAGGGAGACGAACGTGCGATACTTTTCTTCCTGGCTCGCGACGACGCGCTGACCATTCAAATTGAGGAACAATACGGAGACGACATAGGCGGTTCGTTTGTTGCCGTCGGCAAACGGATGGTTCGTCGCGATGCCGAAGCCGTAGGCTGCTGCGAGTTCGAACAGTGTGGGCTCCTCATACGCGAACTTGTTCTTGGGCCGGCCAAGCGCAGATT
>JBJXEH010000115.1:0-3783 GCA_046153995.1 Micropepsaceae bacterium | reverse complement strand
AACTTCACGGGGTCGGTCGAAGGCGGCAAGGCGATCGAACGGGCGGCGGCCGGCACGTTCACGACGATGGGGCTCGAACTCGGCGGCAAGGATCCGGCCTATGTGCGGGCGGATGTTAAGCTCGATCATGCGATCGAGAACTTGGTCGAAGGCGCGTTCTACAACTCCGGCCAATGTTGCTGCGGGATCGAGCGCCTCTACGTGCACGAGGCGGTGTACGACAAGTTCTTGGATGGGTTCGTGGACCTGACGCGCCAGTATGTGCTCGGCAATCCGATGGATGAGAAGACCACGCTGGGGCCGATGGCGCACACGAGGTTTGCCGAGGTTGTACGCAAGCAGACGGCGCAAGCGCTTGCCAAAGGTGCGAAGGCGCATGTCGATGTGAAAGCGTTCGCCGCGAACCGCGAAGGCTCGCCGTATCTGGCACCACAGGTTCTCACGAATGTCGATCACTCGATGAGCGTGATGATGGAGGAGAGTTTCGGGCCTGTCGTCGGCATCATGAAGGTGAAGTCGGACGAAGAGGCCGTGCGGTTGATGAACGATTCGCCGTACGGGCTCACGGCCGGGATTTGGACGAGCGACCTTGATGCGGCCGAACGCATCGGCGATCAGGTCGAAACCGGGACCGTGTTCATGAACCGCTGCGATTACCTCGATCCGGCGCTGGCCTGGACGGGGGTGAAGGACACAGGGCGCGGCGCGTCGCTCTCGCCGATCGGGTACGAAATGCTCACGCGGCCGAAGTCGTATCACTTGCGGCATCAGGTGTAGGCCATGAGCCAGAAAGCGAACTGGAACTATCCGACGAGCGTGCGCTTCGGCGCGGGGCGGATCGCCGAGCTTGGCGATGCCTGCAAGGCGGCGGGCATTCAGCGCCCGTTGTTCGTGACCGATCCGGGGCTCGCGGGTCTCGTGATGACGAAGGCCGCGGTCGATGGGGTGAAGGCGGCGGGGCTCGGCGTCGGCGTGTTCTCCGAAATCAAGTCGAACCCTGTCGAATCGAACGTCGCGGCGGGTGTCGCCATGCTGCGCGCGGGCAAGCATGACGGTGTGATCGCATTCGGCGGCGGATCTGCTCTCGACGTCGGCAAGGTGATCGCGTTCATGGCCGGGCAGACGCGGCCGATGTGGGACTTTGAGGATGTGGGCGATTGGTGGACCCGCGCCGACCCCAAGGGCATTGCGCCGGTCATCGCCGTGCCGACGACCTCCGGTACCGGTTCCGAGGTCGGACGCGCGGGCGTTATCACGCAGGAAGCGACGCACACGAAGAAGGTGATCTTTCATCCGAAGATGATGCCGGTCACAACGATCTGCGATCCGGCGCTGACGGTCGGGTTGCCGGCGCAGATGACGGCAGCGACGGGCATGGACGCGTTCGCGCATTGCCTGGAGGCGTACTGCGCGCCGGGGTTCCATCCGCTGGCAGACGGCGTTGCGGTCGAAGGGATGCGGCTTGTGAAGGAGAACCTTGCGCGCGCCGTGAAGACCGGGGGCGATCTTGAAGCGCGCGGCAACATGATGGCTGCAGCGGCGATGGGGGCGACGGCGTTTCAGAAAGGGCTCGGCGCGATCCATGCGCTGTCGCATCCGATTGGAGCGCTCTACGATACGCATCATGGGCTCACCAATGCGGTGTTCATGCCGTATGTGCTCAGCTTCAATCGCAAGGCAATCGAGGGCAAGATTGCGCGGCTTGCGGCGTATATGGGCCTTGGCGGGTCGTTCGATGCGTTCCAAGACTTTGTGCTCAGCTTGCGTGACGAGATCGGGATTCCGCACACGCTGAACGGGCTCAACGTTGACGACGCCCAAGCAAAGCTGATCGCCGAGATGGCGATTGTCGATCCGACAGCCTCCGGCAATCCGATTGCGCTTGATGTGGCGGGCGCGCGGCGTATCTTCGACATGGCGCTTAACGGTGATTTGAAAACAGTATGAGTTCTCCCCGGCTTCTCGTCGTCGAAGGTAATACGGCCGAGGGCCGGAAGTGGCATGCGGATGCTGGCGGGCGCGTGGCGAGCGACAACTACGCCGACGTGTTGCGGCGGGTGTGCCCGGGGGCGCGAGTGGACGTGTGTTATCCGGCCGACCTTGGTGCCAATTTGCCGGATCGTGGCGGGATCGACGGCTATGACGGCGTCGCGCTGACGGGGTCGTCGCTGCACATCTATGATCTTGGGCCGTCGATCATGCGGCAGGTGGAGTTGGCACGCGCGGTGTTTGAGACGGAGACTCCATTCTTCGGTTCGTGCTGGGGCTTGCAAGTGGCGACCGTCGCTGCTGGCGGCACTGTGCGCAAAAATCCGAAGGGGCGCGAGATCGGCTTCGCGCGCGGGATTATGCTGACGGATGCGGGCGAGGAGCACGATCTCTTTTGGGACAAGCCGCCGGTGTTCGATGCGATCACGGTGCATCTCGACGAGATCGAGGAGACGGCGCGGGGTACGACGATCCTCGCCACGAACGCGGTGAGTGCGGTGCAAGCGGCGGAGATCAAAACGCGGCGCGGTATGTTTTGGGGCGTGCAGTATCACCCGGAGTATTCGTTCGGTGACCTTGCAGTCATTACGCGGCGTGTGAAGGCAATGGCGATCGAGCAGGGGCTGTTCAAAGGTGACATCGATCACGCGAGCTATGTGCGCGAGTTGGAGGCGCTTGAGAGCAATCCGAAGGACGCGGCATTGACGTGGCGGCACGGGATCAGCTCGGCCGTGTACGATTTCGGCGCGCGCACACAGGAACTCAAGAACTGGATCGAGCGGTATGTGGTGCCGACGCGGAGTAGGCGCGGGCGGGGCTAAGACCTCGTTCAATGAAAATTTCTTCCCTTCGGCATGACGGCGTGGACTTTTGTTGCGGCCTGGGCGTCGTAGTCGAGGACTGGTTGCAACGGGCGGACGGTGCGGGGGTGCTTGTGCAGGTTTGCGCGTTTGGCGCCAGGTGACGTGCCGCTGTCGGGGGCGGGGCGTTTGACTTCGTCGGCGCGCGACATGGGTTCGAGTACGCTGGTGTCGGCGTGGAGGTCGCTCAACATCGGCGTCAGGTCTTCGATACGATCGGCGATCACGTGGATGACGCCGCTTTCGCTTTGCAGCTTGCCGCGGACGGCGGCGAAGCGGGCGCCTAGGACCTGCGGGCGGAACTCCTCGAACATCTTCGGCCAGACGACGACGTTGGCGACGCCGGTTTCGTCTTCGAGCGTCATAAAGATGACGCCGGACGCCGTGCCCGGACGCTGGCGCACCAGGATGAGGCCTGAGACGGTCACGATGCGGCCGTCTTTGACGGTGGGTAGTGTTGCGTTTTCGACGATGCGTCGGGCGGTCAGCTGATCGCGCAGGAACGAGACGGGGTGTGCTTTCAGCGAGAGATGCAGGTGGCGGTAATCCTCCACCACGTGTTCGCCGAGATGCATTGCGGGAAGCGCGAAGTCGGGTTCGTGGTTGCGCGCCGAGGCTGCCGCGAGCAGCGGCAGGTCGTCCTTATCGCCGGTGCGGCGCAGGCCGCGCACGGCCCACAAAGCTTCGCGGCGGTCGAGACCGATGGAGCGGAACGCGTCGGCGTCGGCGAGGCGTTCGAGCGACGATGGGTCCAGGCCCGTGCGCAGCCAGAGGTCGCGGATGGAGTCGTAGCCTTCGTAGCGGTGCTGTTCGATGAGGCGCGCGTCGTCTTCGCGAAGGCCCGAGATTTGACGGAAGCCCAGCCGCATCGCGTGTGTGGTGCGGATGTCGTGGGCCATTTCCGCGTGGCGTGGGTGGAGTTGAATGCGCACGC
>JBJXEH010000114.1:0-18498 GCA_046153995.1 Micropepsaceae bacterium | reverse complement strand
ATGCCACCGATGATCGCACCGGCCGCACGGTCGCCGCCGCAACGGCGGTTGCGATGCCCATAGCGCGGATCGCCGTAGCCGGGGCCATAACCCTGGCCGCCATACTGCGGGCCATAGCCGGGGCCGCCGTATTGGCCGTAACCCGGCGGGGGACCGTAACCGGGACCATAACCTTGTCCTGGCGGAGGGCCATAACCCGGACCATAGCCTTGTCCCGGAGGCGGCCCGTACTGGCCGTTGTAGCCACCACCACCATAAGGCGCATCGTGATTGGCAAGCGCGGGCGCCGCCGCTCCCACGAACATCGCAGCAGTCGCCACGACGGCAACCAATATCTTCCTCATAGTCATCACTCCTCCGTCGCGCTTATGCGCAAGCACACATGAGCTTGCTAGTCCGCGCAGACGCCGGGCGGGAACTTGGGATTTCCAGGCTGAACGCTAAATGAACGCACCGTCCGATGGGTCTACAACCCACGGATTCGTGTGCCGATCCAGTCGAATCTGGCAGGCGGTACCGTCAGGCGGCTGAGCGGTCGCCGGGGGTCAACTGCTCCGAGAGGCTGCCGCGCGACGGCGGGATCTCCGTGAACTCGATCGCGAATCCGCGATCGTGATGGCGCACAACCCGTCCGCGCATCTTGCCGACCATCACTTGCTCGCCCAACGGCGGCCATTCGTTTGCCGCGACCGAAACGCCGCCGAGCGACAGGTCGATCACCTTGCAACCGATTTCGCGCCCATCGGAGCGCTGAACCTTGGTCACGCCCTTAGTCTCTTCGCGTTCGTGACGGCGGCCGTCGATGCCGGCAGGCTTCATACCGAGGCCGAGGCGCTCTTCCAGCTTCTCGCGGCGAAGCGCGGAAAGGGTCAGTCGTACCGCGAACGTGTCACCGTCGGTGCGTGAGACCAGCCCTTCGAGCCGACCCAGATCCTGCACATAGGCGATGATGATCGAACCCGCGGCCGGCTTCGCGCTCGACCTGATCGCCATACCACCCACCGAAATGTTCGTGACCTCGCCGCTGTGCTCGCTGCCGTCGTGCAGCAGGAACCGTACGGTCAGGTTCATATCGAGGCGCTTGTGACGCCGGCGTTCGCAACCGTTGCTTTTTGCGTTCATCGTTCGTTTGTCCGTCGAAGCCTGTCCACGCACCTGGCCATAGCGAGGATTCGATTGCAGTTTAGCGATTGCTGGTTAATGCACCCTTGCTGCGCCGCAAATCTTGGAAAAGCCCTCTCAGGGCTCTAAGAAGCTTAACAAACCATTGGAAACGGCTACGCCCATGTCTAAGGACGTCGACTACATCATCGCCGGAGCAGGCAGCGCCGGCTGCGTGCTCGCGAACCGCCTCAGCGCCGATGCAGGAAGCGAGGTTCTGCTTCTGGAAGCAGGACCCAAAGACAACTCGATCCTGGTCCGCATGCCGGCGGGCGTCGGCCAGCTGATCAAGCAGCGCGGCAAATACAATTGGGGTTTTGAAACCGAAGGCACCGCCGCCCTGCACAACCGCAAAGACTTCTGGCCGCGCGGCAAGGGGCTTGGCGGGTCGTCGTCGATCAACGGCATGGTCTACATCCGCGGCCACGCACGCGACTACGACCACTGGCGTCAGCTGGGTCTCGAAGGTTGGTCGTTCGCAGACGTGCTGCCCTACTTCAAACGCTCAGAGACGAACCAGCAAGGCGGCGACGACTTCCGCGGCGACAGCGGCCCACTCTATGTCGGCAATCCGCCCCTGAAATCGCCCATGTTCAACGTGCTGGTCGAGGCCGGAAAGCAGGCGGGGTTCAAATTCACACCGGACTTCAACGGCGAGCAGCAAGAAGGCTTTGGCTACTATCAGCAAACGATCAAGAACGGCCGCCGCTGGAACACATCAGCCGCGTATCTCGAACCTGCGCTGAACCGCAGCAATCTCAACGTCGAAACGGACGCACTGATCACCCGCGTTCTCTTCGAAGGAACCCGCGCCGTCGGCATCGAGTACCGCCAAGGCACCGAACTGAAACAAGTCCGCGCCCGCAAAGAAGTGATCCTAGCCTGCGGCGCGATCGGGACGCCGCAACTGCTCATGCTCTCAGGCATCGGCGATGCGGAGTATCTGCGCCGCTTTGGCGTCGCCGTCGTGCACGACAGCCCCGGCGTCGGTCAGAACCTGCAAGACCACCTCGACGTCAACGTGCAGTACGCCTGCACACAACCCGTCACGGCCTACGCGCAAGTGCAAAGCCCGATCCGCATGCTCGGCATCGGCCTCCAGTACATCCTGTTCGGCACCGGCGACGGCACCAGCCAGGGCCTCGAAGCCGGCGCCTTCGTGAAAAGCCGCCCGGACGTCGAGATGCCGGACCTGCAGCTGCACTTGATCAACGCGCCGTTCTCCGACCACGGCCGCAAGCAGCTGAAGATGCACGCGTTCGGCTTGCACATGTGCGCACTTCGTCCGGAGAGCCGCGGCCATGTCGCACTTCGCTCCACGAACCCCGAGGATCCGCCGCTGATCCAGCCGAACTCGCTCGCCCACGACAACGACCTGCGCTCGCTGCGCGAAGGGGTCAGGATCGCCCGCAAGCTTGTTGCTCAACCCGCGTTCGCGGACTACCGCGGCGAAGAGTTGAATCCCGGCGCACATGCCACCAGCGACGCGGACATCGACGACTTCATCCGCCGCACCGCGATTACGATTTATCATCCGGTGGGCACCGCAAAGATGGGCAATGACCGGATGGCTGTGGTGGATTCGACACTCAAAGTGCGGGGGGTTCAGGGGCTCAGAGTTGTAGACGCGTCCGTCATGCCAACGCTCGTCGGTGGCAACACGAACGCCCCCACGATTATGATTGCTGAACGAGCGGCGGACCTGATTCTCGGGAAAACACCGTTGCCGCAAGAACACAGACGGGTGGCGGAAGACGTTTCGGACCGTTTCGCTGCTGCCCGTTAAGGGAAAATTGGCCGTTCCTGGCCTATGCAGTGCATGCGGGCGGGTCTATCGTCACGCTCAAGAAAAAAGGAGCCGCAAATGCGGATCAGTGGGGTCTTACTGGCTGGAATCAGTGCGCTTTCGCTGACGCTTATGGCGTCGGAACCGGCATCTGCGCGCAACCTTTACTTCGACATGTGGTGCCAAGAGCAGGGGTACGACAAAGACCGCTGCGAACGTCGCGACACCGCCGACGTGGCCGCGTTTGAGGAATATTGGCGCCAGGTCGAAAAATACGAAGAGCAATACTTCGTCGAACGCCAAAACTACGACAATTTCCGCGACGAATTGAACGCGCTTGATGAGGTCGCAGAACCCGGCTTCCGCAGCTATGATCCTGAGCGCTCACCGCGCCCGTACTAAGGCGCTTTGCAGTTCAGCCAAAAAAAAGGGCGCCTCTTGGGCGCCCTTAAGTTTTTCTGGTGGTAGAAGCGGAAAGCTACTCAAGAAATCTCTAGCGCGTGCTGACGACCTTCAAATGCTTGGTCGAGGTGCGCTTGTCTGTGGCTAAGGCGGCGGCGCTGGGACCCGCCTGATCGCCCGTCAAAATCGCGTTTGCCGTCATGCGCATCCGCACGAGCTTGCGGCCCATCAGACGGCTGAGCGGATCGAGCGGCTGGAAATGGCCCAGAATGTAGGTCGTCTCGCCACGTTCGTCCGCATACGGAAGAAGCAAAATCTCACCCGGCATCGCGCGTCCGTCCTCGGTCTCGGCGATGCTGGCGGCGACGGTGGGAACCGAAAGATTGGACACGCGGATCAGCGACGTCAGCGCCGCATTTCGCGATTGCTCCGCCCACAGATGAACGAAGCTGTTGCCGCGGAGTTCCTTACCGAAGAGGTCGCACATGCCGGTGCCGGCCAACACGAACGTGAACTTGTCGCCCGCTTCGCGCTTCAGCAGGAACGCAAACGCCAAGTGGTTCTTGATCGCCTTAGGCTCGATCGAAGCCTTGCGCGGCGCCAGCGTTTCGCCGCGCGCGTGGCGCCAGTGATCGAGCAGGCTTTGCGTATGTGCGTTGCGCATGATCTTCGAACCGTTCCATTTGGAGACAGCGGGTGCGCCGTCCTCGGTTTCGAAGCTGCGAGGGTCATGCCAAGCCAGGCGCGCGAAAACGGCGCTCCTTCAACGCCTTCTACAGCGATCCTGATGCTGAAAAATCTCTAAACGCCCGATCGTGGTTAGAGTGGGGTTAATTCCCGCGCGAACCGCTTCCAGTTCTCGACGTAATGCGCCGCCGAGACTTGCAGCATCGCGCGCGTGCCTTCATCGACCTGCCGCACGACTTTGCCCGGCGCGCCCATGACGACCGAATTGTCGGGAATGTCCTTGCCCTCAGTGAGCAGCGTATTCGCGCCGATCAGGCAGTTCTTTCCGATCTTGGTGCGGTTCAAGATGATCGACCCGATGCCGACCAGCGACCCATCGCCGATCTCGCATCCGTGCAACATCACCAAGTGCCCGATGGTCACGCCCTTGCCGATGCTCAGGGGTACGCCCGGATCGGTATGCAAAACCGACCCGTCCTGCACGTTCGACCCCTCCCCGATCGTGATCCATTCGGTGTCGCCGCGCGCCGTCGCCCCAAACCAAACGCTGGCATTCTTGAGCAACCGGACCCGCCCCATCACCATCGCATTGGGCGCGATCCAGTAGTCACCCTTCCCCGGCAGATCGGGCTTCCAATCGCCCAGCGCATAAACAGTCATAAGAAACCCCTCAGCTTCGAAGCCACAAAGAAGAATGCCTCACACAATGAAACAATGACACAATGGGGTGTGAACCCGCACGCGACAGCGCGTAGCGTTCGAATCGGAATAGCGCTGCGCGCCAAGAAAATTCGCTCTCATTGTGCCATTGTTTCATTGTGTGAGGCATTCCTTCTATGACCAAAGAAGAACTCCAAGCCTGGGCCCTGGCCAACGGCTGGCAGCAGATGGGCGAGCACGTCTGCCTCGTGAAACCCACAAAGACCGCCGAGGCGATCGTTCGCATGGTCCTGAAGGCAACTGTCGCCCAGATCGAAATCAAGAAGCCGTCCGGCAAATGGGAGAAAGTCGCGGGCGAGAGCTACGCGAAGATCACCTACGACGAGTACGCGGAACTGCCCACCGGCATTGGCCTCGGCACGATCTCGGGCCTGACCATGCTCATGCGCGACAACAAAGACCGCCAAGCGTTCGCGAAACTGAGCAAAAGCTGATGCTGACCGAACTGATCGGCACGCTCGCCGCCACGCTGACCACGCTCTCGTTCCTCCCCCAAGTCGCCAAGACCTGGCAGACCCGCTCGGCCGCCGATTTCTCGTGGATCTGGCTGCTCGCATTCGCGGCAGGCCTGGCGCTCTGGCTCGTCTACGGCATTGCGCTGATGTCGTGGCCGCTGATCGCCGCGAACGGCATCACGCTGTCCCTGGTTCTTATGATCGTCTTCGTCAAATGGCGCGAAGCCGCCTGAAGAATGCTAGCCACTGTTGCGGCCGGGCTACGGTGACGGCGCGTGCCCGCGGCCACCGCCAACAGCGCAGATTTACGATGTTGAGCCGTGATCGAGCGCAAGCCGGACCTACTGCCGTCAGTAGGTCGCGACCCGCGTAACCACAACGCACATGGCCTCTACGCGCTCCAGTTAGTGAACGCGAGAGCTGCAACTTTTCCGCATTCGACGCCTACTCGCGCATTCACCCTGCGCGCAGCGGTTGTCCGCGCGCGGTTACCAACAATAACTCGCGTAGTTCCCATCCGCGGCGGTTGTGACAGTCTTTGCCTCGCGATGGGGCGCTTGGGAACGCTCTGGGAAGGATCGTCCGGCTCTCTGAAGGTGATGGGATACGCCTTCAGAGACGCCGATTAGGGGTTGGGGAACTCATATGAAAAGGCAAGCTGCCCTTCTGGGGGCTGCAGCGTTCATTGTTCTGAGCATACCGGCGAATGCCGCGCGGCTCACGGGCTGGTACGGCGTGTTCGAAGGCGGCGGCAACTACATCCACGACGTGGAAGTGGGCGCCTACATACCGCCCGCACTGCCATTGGACTCGACCGTCAGATCCGAGGTCGGTTATGCAGGCATGGCCTCACTGGGCTATGCCTACAGCAACGGCTGGCGCGTCGAACTGGAAGGCGGCTACCGCAACAATCAGCTCGAAAGCCTGCTGTCGGGCGGTGTGGTCACGCCGATGACGGGCGACCTGACGCAATACACGGCGATGGCGAACTTCATGTACGACTTCCCGTCGTCGGGCCCGGTGACGTTCTCGCTGGGTGCAGGCGTCGGCGCCGATTGGGGCCGCATCGACACGGCAAGCCTGGGCAGTCCGTTGATGAGCGACAACGTCTCGCTCGCGTTCCAAGGCATCGCCGGTCTCTCATTCCGCATGGCGAGCTGGGTCGACCTGGTTCTGAACTATCGCTTCCTCTACGTGACCGGTTTCGAGTTCGAAGAAGCGCTCGTCGCGCCGAACGTATTCCACGTCGATACCGACGCGATCTCGCAGCACACCGTGACGATGGGTCTGCGCTTCGGTTCGCACCAACAAGCGGCGCCCATGGTCGTCGCGTCAGCGCCGCCCCCGGCCCCACCGCCGCCCGCGCGCCAATACGTGATCTATTTCGGCTTCAACAAGTGCAACGTCACGGCCGACGCCGACGTCGTGCTGTCCGACGCGGCGTCCTCGGCGAAACAACTCGGCTCCGTCGCGATCAAGATCGTGGGCCACACCGACACCGTCGGCTCGCAACGCGCGAACCAGCGCCTGTCCGAATGCCGCGCCGGCGCCGCCAAGACGAACCTCGTCGCCAAGGGCATTCCGGCAAGCTCTATCTCGGCCAACGGCGCTGGCGAAACGCAACTCGTCGTGCAAACCGGTGACGGCACGAAAGAGCCGCAAAACCGCCGCGCAACGGTTGATCTAAACTGACGTCGAGAGGGGGGCTTCTCGAAGTCACAAGGGGCGGCGCGAAAGTGCCGCCCTTTTTTCGCCTCTCAGGTGTGATGCGGACGCCGGTCAATCCGTGCGATAAGAACCCTCTGGGGTTTTCACATTGGGGTTTGGTCCGCCGGATGCTGTCGCGTCTCGCCGCCGTTTTGCTGTTCTTGACGGGCGCAGCCGTCGCGCTCGCCTATTTTACCGGCATCGGCTTCACGATCCCGCTTGAGAAGGCGGTGAAAGCCGACCTCGCGGCAAGTTCGTCGCCCAACCTCATCAACAAGAAGATCCTGGACGCGCTGGAGCGCGACGACATCGCCGACGCCGATCTCTATCTCGAGATCGCGAAGTTCATGAACTACCGCCTGCCACCCGAAACGCTGACAAAGCTCGACGAGGCACACACGCTGTCGGCCACCGTCGTGCGCAACACGTGGGAATTCGGCGAAGGCTTCGCGACCGGCGAAGGCGACACGAACGCAGGCATTGCCGGCGCCGTCTCGTCCGACCTGACCGTCGTGGGCGACGTACGCGACATCGCGGCCGAAGGCGGTAGGATGATCGCCGGCTCTCAGTACAACGAACTGGTGTTGGGCCTCTCCGTTGTCGGCCTGGGCGTCACCGCCGCCACAATAGCGACCGGCGGCGGCGGTGTTGTCGTCAAGGCGGGCGTCTCACTATTCAAAGCCGCAAGACGAACCGGCAAGCTCACGAAGGAATTCGCCGAAACACTGACCCGCCTGACCAGCGAAGCCGTGAACATGCCGTTGTTGCGCCAAACGCTGCGCTCGACCGATCTGACCGACCTCGCGAAAACACAGCGCGTATTCTCCGACTACGGCCGCAACGTGCGCGCCGCCAAACTCATCCCCGTTTTGAACAGGATGAGCGACATCAACAACGCCGTCGGCCCGGCCGAAACGATCCGCCTGTTGAAATACGTCAAGACAACCGAAAACCTCGACGATGTCGGCGGCATGACGAAGCGCTTCGGCATCCGCTCGCGCGGCATCATGGAACTGACCGGTAAAACGGCGCTGCGCTCGTTCAAGACCGGCTTCAAGGTGATCGACTGGATGTGGGACTCGATCTGGGCTTTCGCGACCTGGATCGCAGGACTACTCGCGATGCTCGCCACCCGCGGCATGCGCATCTTCCGCCGCCGCGCAAAAGCGTGAGCACCAAAGAAAAACCCCCGCTTCTGGGCGGGGGTTGAAGTTCACGCTATCGCGGCCGCTCTACGGCGACCAGAAACGCCAGTTCAGCCGCACGGACACGGCGTGCGTTTGGACTTCAACATCATTGATGACGGTACCTGCCGACACACCGGTGTGGTCCTGATTGCCGAGGTCGATATAGTTGTATTCGATCGCTGCCGACACATCTGGCGACAGCATGTGCTCAAACCCTGCACCCGCCATCCAACCGCCGTGCATTTCATCGGTCGAAAACGATCCCAGCTGAGGAAGAGCGACATCGACTGCGCTCGTCTGTACACTGCCCGTCGCGTAGCCGCCCTTTAGGTAGACGAGTGAACGTTGGTTCCAAAGCCAGCCGGCGCGCAACGCAGCAATTCCAAGCCATTCAACCTCCGCCGCGAACGTTTCGTCGGCGATCTCGCGAATCTCTTCTAAATCCAGCACCGAACCGGAGAGTTCGACGCCTACGACCCAATTCGAGAACTGAAAATCATAGCCAATTTGGCCACCACCGATCACGCCGCTGGGACTGAAGTCCGCATTGGCGGCCCCAAACCAGAGCGTTGAGTCGGTCGTCGTGGTGGTTTCGATATCGCCCCAAATCCCGCCAACGTGACCGCCGACGTAGAGACCCGACCAATCGGCCGAGGCGGGCGCAACTAGAACACCTAACGCAAATACAGAAGCCAAGAGTGCATGCTTGGTCATGAGCTTACCCCACTGTTTTGTTTATTCGCTCCGGCGCCGCCTTTTGGCTTTAACGTCGAATCGTGATGCGACGACGCTAGTCACCGCGGGTGGACGTCAACACCAAAGAACGCGCGAGCGCAGGCCCACGCCGCAACTTCTCTGTTGCGAATCACCCCATTCGTAGGAATTTGCTCACACGCAAGCGCGAACTACGCGAAATCCACCAACCGAAACGGGCGGATTTGCGCGAAGAGCGTGCGCTACGCCACCAACTCAACGGCAAGCGCTGTCGCCTCGCCGCCGCCGATACAGAGCGAAGCGACCCCGCGTTTGAGCCCGCGCCGCTCCAACGCATTGATCAGCGTCACAACAATGCGCGCACCAGACGCGCCGATCGGGTGCCCCAACGCACACGCGCCGCCATTCACGTTGACCACGTCCTGGGCCAGCGAAAGGTCGCGGAGCGCGATCATCGAAACCACCGCAAACGCCTCGTTGATCTCATAGAGATCGACATCGCCCTTCTTCCACCCTGCCCGCTCCAGCACCCGCTCGATCGCTTTCACCGGCGCCGTCGTGAACCAGCGCGGCTCGGCCGCGTTGCTTGCTTGCGCCACAATCCGCGCGATTGGCTTGAACCCCCGCTTCGCCACCACGTCGCCCCGCGCCAACACCAGCGCCGCCGCACCATCCGAAATCGACGAAGAGTTCGCCGCCGTCACCGTGCCGTCCTTCGCGAACGCGGGCTTCAGCGTCGGGATCTTCGCGGCATCGGCCTTACGCGGCTGTTCGTCGGTCGCGACCGCCACATCGCCGCTTTTGCCGCGAACTGCGACCGCAACGATTTCCTTCTCGAAACTGCCGTCCTTCTGCGCGCGTAGCGCCCTGCCCAGCGACTCGATCGCGTAAGCATCCTGCTCTGCGCGCGTGAACTGATAGTGCCGCGCTGCATCCTCCGCATACGTGCCCATCAAGCGGCCTTCGTAGGCGTCCTCCAACCCGTCGAGGAACATGTGATCCTTGATCTCGCCATGCCCCAAGCGAAATCCACCCCGCGCCTTCGGCAGCAGATAGGGCGCATTCGTCATCGACTCCATGCCGCCGGCGACCACCACACCAGCAGCGCCAGTCCGCAGCTGATCGGCAGCGAGCATCATCGCCTTCATGCCCGACCCGCACACCTTGTTCACCGTCGTGCACGGCACGGTATTCGGCAGTCCCCCGTGAATAGACGCCTGCCGCGCCGGCGCTTGACCCACGCCCGCAGGCAGCACGCAGCCCATGTAGGCCTCGTCGATCTCTTCAGCCTGCACGCCCGCGCGCGCGACCGCGGCGCGGATGGCAGCCGCACCAAGCTGCGGCCCGGTCAAGCCCGAAAGCTCGCCCTGAAAGCTGCCCATCGGCGTGCGCGCCGCACCGGTGATGAAAATGTCCATGAAATCGCCTCGTGCAATGACGAGGCGCATATAGCAGCTTCAGCGCAACGCTGGAAACAGCCCCTCGGCGCCATCGGCATCAACCGCAGCAACCGTCGCACAACCCGCGAGCGTCAAACGCCCCGGCACAAACACCATACGCCGATTGTCGATTGCATCGGTGAGCGCGCGATCCTGCAGCTCAGCCTTGAACCGCGCGACAGCCGAACGAACGTCGGCGCGCGCATCGGCGAAAACCTCGCGCAGATAGACGTCTTCGTCGTCATCGGAAAATTTTTGCCACAGCCGCGCCGACTGAAAGCCCGGCGCCAAGCGGCAGGCAGACGCTATCGCCTCAGACGTACCCATGCGCACCTGCAGACCCGCCGCCCCCGCAAAGACGGCCTGCGCCAAGAGTGCCAATACCAACGCCGGCATCACTACTTTGAGCATCGAACCCTCGCCCAAGCCGAGACTCTACGACTTAAGCGCAATGTTCGCCACGAAAGCCTTCACGATCCGTTAACCGCGCAAACCGCACCGCCGCGCGGACCCGCCGCCCTGAAACAAAAACTGCAGGTGACGGCCGCAGCACAGCCTACGACCGCTGCAGCCCCGTCACCGCCTGGCGTGTGGCCAGCAAAGACTGCCCCGCGACCATCCCCTTCCAGTCGTCGCGGTCGCCATAGAAGGCGTCACGCATTTGCGTCTTGATCGCGCGCCCCTGCGCCGAGGCGACGTCTCCGTAAGCATGCAGCCAAGCGTCTGCACGCAACGCGGCAAGAACCTCCAACACCGCGACAGTTCCGATCTCAAGCGCCAAACCGGTTACCTCCGCATGCGGGAGAATACTCCCCGCCGCGCTCAACCCCTCACCCGAAATGTCGGCAGATGTCGATGTCCCGCCGGACGGCGACGTCACCGAGTATCCGTACCACCGCGCCGCACGCTTGAACGCCTCGCTGTCGCGCGCCATCGGCACGATCTGCTCGCCGAAACCCCAAGGGCCCAAGCCAGTGTGATAATCGATGACCGCAACCTTCGCAGCACTCGCAAGCTTCCCGCGAAGAATCTCCGTCTGCGTCCGGCGCGACCACGTAGGCCCGGCACCGCCGAAGAACACGCCTTTTGCATGCGTGTACTGGCCGCCGCTGACCGCCTGTTGCAGCGCCGCCATGCCGTTCTTCTCGGCGTACGCCATCATCGCAGCACCCGACTGCTTCTGCGCAGCCTCATCCCACGCGCGCGGGCAGATCACCTCGCTGAGGTCGTTGTACGCGCGGTTCTCCGGCAAAGGCTTTCCAAAATCGATCCAATTCCGGTTGAGGTCCACGTTCTCGTGAGTGACGCGGCGGTTCCACGCAAAGCCGTATGGATTGATCGCGTGAACGAGCAGCGCCGCCGTCCCTTTCGGCAGACGCGTCTGCTCGCCGCGCCTCAGCCAATCGACCTGTGCACCCGAACCGCAATAGCCTTCAACCCCATGCGTCCCCGATATCAGCACCAGCACGCGGTCCGCATCGCGCGGCCCAAACCACGCGATATCGGTCGAAAGCTCTTGGCCCCCAGGCCCGTTCTCCGGATGCACGAAGCGCTCAAGCATTCCGCCGCCATCCGCAGCCCCTGCGAGAAACTTCGCGCGCGCTTCGTCATACGATCCGCTGAAGCTTTCGGCCGAATTCATGGGGCGTTCCTCGCGTCTGTGATTGCCGCCACATCACGCCAAGACCCAAGCAAAGTCAAAAGCTTGCGCGCCGCCTGTTGCACCACCAAGTCCCCTCCCCCATCCTTAGCGCGGAACTGATTCTCGCGAGCCCGCATGAGCGAGGGACCCCCATGACAAAACAACATCTCATCATCATCGCCGTTGCAGCGCTCCTCGCAACCGCACCGGTATTCGCGCAAGCCGTTTCGTCCGGCCAACCGGCGAACAGCCCGATCCTATCGCCGACGCTGCCAGCAAACTGTCCGCCGTACACGACCACCCAAGACCCGCGCTGTGCGCACCTCGCACTTCCCAAGCCGGTACCGGCACCATCTTCACCCGCACCATCGGCGCCTTCGCCGGCAGGAGGCAGCGGTCCGCGCCTCGTCACCGGTTTCACCGGCGGCAGCACGGCCAGCATGCAGAAGGTGGTGAGCTACTTTCAGCGCGGCTCAAACCGCATCGACACAGCGAACGCATTCGGCTTCGTGCTGATGCCGCGCGCAGCGGTCACCGAAGACGATCGCAACGTGCAGCGCCGCTTCTGCCAAACGATGCTCGCCTCGCTTGACTACATGGCGCCGGAGGCCGCATCCGAAGGCAAGTTCCTAATGACGTACTGGCCGGTGTCGGGCGTGGTCGAGCGTTGGCAGATCGAATACGCATTCAAGAACCGCCGCTGTGACGACCTGATCGATTGGTACGATCACAGCCTGGCCCGCTCGATCGCGAACAAGGCGGGCATCGCGCAACTCAGCGGCCCGATGCTCATCACCTGGCCCTCGCAGGACCCCGACTACGCGCAAGCGCGCGATCCGCTGATCGTCGACTTCGCCAGAGCCGACACCGCAAACGCAACGAAAGCGCTGCAATACTGGTTCCGCCAGCTCAACAGCGACCCCGAACTTTGGACGAACCGCATCCGCGAAGGCACGATCCGCGCCGAACTCGCCGACGCCATCAACGACACGGCAGGCGTCGTGATGGCCGTCCTCCACGGCAAATGGGATAGCGTCGCGGCGGTGAGCGAGACGCCTTAAGCGAGCCCCTTCGGCGGCGTCACGCCCATCGACACGTACACGTTCATCAAGTTCTCGACGCCGCCGTCGGCGGGCTTGATCCACGACGACGGCACATAGATAAGCGCCCCGCCGACCGGCACCGGCGCCGACGGCACCAGAACGCCCATATAGTCCTCGCCGCCGATCTTCACCGGCACAGGCGACGCGAGCAGCGCCAACACCGCCGCGCCCTTATCGCCGCCGAAGAAGCACCACACCGGGCTCATGGCCTTCAGGTCGCCGCCACCCTTCGTGTCGACCATCGACGTAAAGCGCGATGAAAGATCGTAGATGCTCGACACCACCGGAATGCGCCGGATCAGCCGCTCAAACATACTGCCGAGCCACGTCCCAACCCTGTGCTCGACCAGCAGACCGATCACAAAAACCGCACCCACGACGAGAAGCAACCCGATCACATAGGGCGCAACCGCATCCTCGTTGACCTGAAGCCCAGCCGACACGAGCACCCGCCCGAACCAGCTCTTCGGCCCGGCATAAGTCACGAGCAACGACACGACCCAGGCGATGAACCCAACCGTGACCACGAGCGGCAACAGCACCAACACGCCCGCGAGCAGAATCCGTCCAATCCGTGCCACCTGATCCTCCAGCGCGGCCATGAATCTCCGCACATGAAGGATAGCACTGTTCCTACGACGGCGAAGGTGGACGTTGCGGGCGAGGGGACAACGCCCCACGCACGACAAGTAACGCGATCGCGCCGGCAAAGAAGAGCACGCAGAACACGCTACCCTCCGGCCCTTCCGCGCCGCCGGTGAGATCGGCGGGGCCGACCGGGATCAAACGCGCGATGAGCGCCGGCACTTGCACATCGAGACCCGTCACGCGCGACTCGAACCCGGTCGCGAGCAGCCAATTCCAACCGGCGTGCCATCCCATAACGCTCCAAATGTTCCGCGCCTTCAACGCCAAGCAACACGCAAAGACCGAGAACAAGAACGTGCTAACCATAGTCAGCAACGTCTTGTCGCGGCCGAAGTGCAGCAGCGTAAAGATCGCCGACACAATGACGATCGCCCCGATGACGTTGATCCGCCGTGTGAGCGCCGACAACATCCACCCGCGGAACAAAATCTCCTCGGCACTGGACTGCACGGCAAAACACGCAAGCAGGACGGCGATGTAAATGAGCGCATCCGCCGACGCGAAAGCGGGCGCGATCGCGGCCACTTGAAACCCGCCAGCCGCCCAAATCGCCGCAACGACGCCACTCGACGTGAGCGTGCCGATCAGCAGACCGTAAGAAAAAGTGTTCCCCGCTCCGGCATCCACAAGGCCGATCGCGTCAAGCGGCCGGCGCTCGATCAAATACGCCCACGCAACGACAAAGAGGCCCATCGCGCCGAACGGCAGCAGCAAGAGGGCGATGAACCCAAGCCGCCCGACCGGCTCCTCCTGCGCGTCCAACAGCCCCCAATCCTGCAGCGGCAGCGAAACTGCAAGCGACGGCCCGATCACGAAGGTCAACGCCAACGCCGGCATGATCAGCGCCCACGGCACCCATCCCTGGCCAGGCTCGGCGGCGAATATATCGAACGGTTTCATACCCTCGACGTTGACGCGTCCGCGCACCGCCGGTCTAGAACGATCGTGCGGCCCGAACCCAAGCTTGCGGCGAAAGCCCGAACGCGCGCTTGAAATGGCGCCCCAGATGGCTCTGGTCTGCGAACCCGCACGCATAGGCCGCTTCGCCGGGCGTTGTCCCGTCCAGCATCATGCGGCGCGCCTTGTCCAATCGGCGCAGCACCAAATAGCGATACGGGCTCGTCCCAAGCAGAGCCCGAAAATCGCGCGACAGCTGCCACCGGTCCTGCCCAGTCGCGCGTTCCAAATCGACAAGCGCCACGTCGCGCGCAAGCTGCGCGTCGAGATAGTTGCGCGCGGTCAGCGCGGCCTCGCGGTTGAATCGTCCAAGCTCGCGCGACGGACCGCACACATCCTCAAGCGCCGTCACCAAATCGAACAGCGCATCATCCCAGCCGAGCGGCGACATCGCATCGTCATAGTCGTCCAGCAAGGCCCCCACGGCCGCGCGAAGGCGTGGATCGTCAGAGATGCAGCCTCTCACAAAGGGTAGCGGCCGCCCGCCCAGCACCGATTGAAAGTCACGTGGCGCAACATAGGCAGTGCGATACCGGAACGCGCCATCGTCGCCAGCATAACCGTCGTGCAATTCGTCGGGATGCAGCACCAATATCTGCCCCGGCAACGAATGCCGTGCCGAGCCCCGATAGCGAAAGCTCTGCACCCCCGAAAGCGTCACGCCGATCGCATAGGTGTCGTGCCGGTGCGGCGAAAACGCCCGCCCCGAAAAGCAAGCCTCGATACGCTCCACCGGCCCCGGCGCCCGGACGATCCAATTCTGTGCTTTAGCGGCCATGGCCGATCTTAGCCTGCGCGCCAGGCCCGGCGCTACGCGATCGCGCTCAAATCGTCGCGAGCCCTAGCCCTTCGCCTCCGGCATCACGACGCGGATGTTCGCCTCGCGCAGTTGCTTCGGCAGCGGCTCGCTCGGCGCGCCCATCATCAGGTCTTCGGCCCGGTGGTTCATCGGGAACATCGTGACTTCGCGCAGGTTTTCCTCGCCCGCGATCAGCATCACGATGCGGTCAACGCCGGGCGCCGTGCCGCCGTGCGGCGGCGCGCCGTAGCGGAACGCGTTCAGCATGCCGCCGAACTTCTGCTCGACCACCGTTTGCGGATAGCCCGCGATGTCGAACGCCTTGATCATGATCTCGGGCTTGTGGTTGCGGATCGCACCCGACGACAGCTCGATGCCGTTACACACGATGTCGTACTGGAACGCCGTGATACCAAGGATTGTCTTCTCATCCGCCTTGTCGAGCTTCAAGAATGCGTCATGCTCAAAGTTCGGCATCGAGAACGGGTTGTGCGAGAAGTCGATCTTCTTCTCCTCCTCGTTCCACTCGTACATCGGGAAGTCCACGATCCAGCAGAAATGAAAATCGTAGTAGGGCGATGCCTTCAGCTGAAGCTCGTTGCCGATCCGCGTGCGCGCCGCGCCCGCGAGCTTCGCCGCCGCGTCAGCTTTACCCGCTGAGAAGAACAGCGCATCGCCGGCCTTCACCGCCGCCTTCTGCGCAAGCCGCGCGAGAATGGGTTCGGGAATGAACTTCGCAATCGGCCCCTTGCCGATGAGCTTCCCGCCTTCTTCCTCGAACGTCACGTAGCCGAGCCCCGGCGCCTTCATCTCTGCGCGCGCCCAGTCGTTCAACTTGTCGAAGAACGACCGCGGCTGAGAACCTGCGCCTGGCGCCGGAATCGCACGCACAACGCCACCCGCGGCCACTACCGACTTGAACGCTTTGAACTCGACGCTCGCATCCGCGAACTCCGCGCTGACATCCGCGATCACGATCGGGTTACGCAAGTCGGGCTTGTCCGACCCGTATTTGAGCATCGACTCCGCGTAAGGAATGCGCACGAACTGCGATGGCGAGATAGTGCGCCCGTTCGCGAACTCCTGGAACACGCCGGCAAGCACGGGCTCCACCGCCGCGAATACGTCTTCCTGCGTAACGAAACTCATCTCCAGGTCGAGCTGATAGAACTCACCGGGCGACCGGTCCGCGCGCGCGTCCTCGTCGCGGAAACACGGCGCGATTTGGAAGTAACGGTCGAAGCCCGCCACCATGATCAGCTGCTTGAACTGCTGCGGCGCCTGCGGCAGCGCGTAGAATTTCCCCGGATGCAGCCGCGATGGCACCAAGAAGTCGCGCGCACCTTCCGGCGACGAGGCCGTCAAAATCGGCGTTTGAAACTCCGTAAACCCTTCCGCCACCATGCGCCGACGCAAACTCGTAATCACGTTCGAGCGCAGCAAGATGTTCTTGTGCAACCGGTCGCGCCGAAGGTCGAGGAAGCGGTAGGTCAACCGCACTTCCTCCGGATACTCCTGATCGCCGAATACCGGCAGCGGCAGATCTCCCGCAGTTCCCTGCACCTCGACCTCGTCGATACGCATCTCGATCTCGCCGGTCGGAAGCGCCGCGTTGACGGTCTCGCCAGGCCGCGCCACCACGCGTCCTGTAAACGTCGCCACAAACTCCGAACGCAACGCGTCCACAGCCTTGAAAGCGGGGCTATCCGGCTCCACCACGCACTGCGTCAGCCCATAATTGTCGCGCAAGTCGATGAAGACGAGCCCGCCGTGATCGCGCCGGCGGTGAACCCAGCCGGAGATTCGGGCGCGGCCACCAACGTGCGAGGCGCGCAATTCGCCGCAGGTGTGCGTGCGATAGCGGTGCATGGGATTTCCTTGATCTTCTGCCGTAACAGGGCTTAAAGGGCGCCCCTTGTGGGGTCGCCCCGCGTCACCTGTCAAGGGTACGAGATTTGGTCACAGTCATCACCTCGAACGACGAACTGGCGGCTGCCTGTGCCCGTTTCGTCGAGGCGCCCTATGTCGCGATCGACACGGAGTTCATGCGCGACTCCACCTACTGGCCAAAGCTCTGCCTGCTGCAAGCCGCGATACCTGGGTTCGCTGTCGTTGTGGATCCGCTCGCCCCCGGCATCGATCTGAAACCGCTCTACGAACTGTTCAAGACGCCGTCGGTCATCAAGGTCTTCCACGCCGCACGCCAAGACGTCGAAATCTTCTTCCATCAGGCAAACCTGATCCCGACCCCGCTATTCGACACGCAAGTCGCCGCCATGGTCTGCGGCTTCGGCGACTCGGCGGCGTATGAAACGCTCGTGCGCGAACTCGCCCACGCACAAATCGACAAGTCTTCCCGGTTCACCGATTGGTCGCGCCGCCCGTTGAGCGACAAGCAGCTGACCTACGCCGTTTCCGACGTGACGCATCTCTGCCGCGTGTACGAAGCGTTGCGGAAGCAGCTCGACAAATCCGGCCGCTCGCATTGGCTGGAAGAAGAGCTCGATGTCCTGCGCTCGCCCGAAACCTACGAACTAAAACCGGAAGATGCGTGGCGCCGTTTGAAAATGCGCGGCGGCAACCGCCGCTACACAGCCGTGCTTATGGAAACCGCCGCCTGGCGCGAGCGTCTGGCCCAAGAGCGCGACGTCCCGCGCTCGCGCGTCATGAAAGACGAAGCCCTCTTCGAAATCGCAGCCCAAGCCCCGCAAACAACCGACGACCTTGACGCGCTCCGCGGCATCCCCCGCGGCTTCGCGAACTCGCGGGCCGCGAACAGCCTGATCGACGCCGTCAAAGGCGGCCTCGCCCTCCCCGCTTCGGCTGTCCCCGACATCGACCGCGGCCCGCCGCCGGCGGTGCCACCAGTTCTGGGTGACATGATGCGCGTGCTACTCAAGATTCAGTGCGAAGCGCACGGCGTCGCGCAAAAACTGATCGCCTCGTCGTACGACCTCGACCAGATCGCCGCCGACGACAAAGCCGACGTCCCAGCCCTACAAGGCTGGCGCCGCGAAATATTCGGCGACGCCGCGCTGGAGCTCAAACACGGCCGTATCGCCCTCACGATCCGCGACCGCAAGGCGAGCGT
>JBJXEH010000113.1:0-8073 GCA_046153995.1 Micropepsaceae bacterium | reverse complement strand
CCCACTCGGTGGCGCGTCCGTTCAAGCGGTCCACCACGATCGACCCCATATGCAGATGCGGCCCGCGCGAGATCATCGCGTAGAGCCGTTCGCCGATATCGTCGGGCAGCTTCGCCCCTTCCGCTCGCGCGACGGCCGCCACCTCGGCGGCAAGCGCGCGATAAAGCCGCGCGATCCCCTCGTCTTGCAGCACCTCATTCCCGCGCCGCGTCAGCACGCCGATGCCCCCGCCGACCGCATTGAGCACGAGCTTCCCCCACGCCGATGTCAGCCAATCGTCGACGATGCGAACTTCCGCAAACGAACCGTCGAACACACATTGAAACCGGACGCTGGCCTCACCCGGCGGCACGTCGAGCCGCGCAGGTCCCGTCACGTGCGCAACGCCCGGCGAAACGCGGTCGCTCGGACACGCTACCATTGCCGGCACGATCTCGACACCGCTCGGCACCAGCGGCTGAACCCGCGCAATGTGCTCGACCCCATTCTGCAACACGGCAAGCATTGTCCCCTGCCTGCACAGCGCCGCAAGCCACGGCGCAGCCTCAGCCGTCTGATGCGCCTTCGTCGCCAGCATCACCACGGGAAAGGGCTTGGTCTCGCCAAGCGAAAGTGCGCGCACAGCCCCCTGCACCCGCCCGCCTGGATAGGTCACGTCGAGCGCAGCGAACCGCGTACGCGCCGCAATCGAAACCGCATGCCCCGCCTGTAAAGCAGCCGCCGCGAACGCACACCCGATCGCCCCGGGACCAATCACCGCAATGTCGCCCATCGCACCGCCGCCTAGTCTGCTTCCCTCAAGGCCGCAACCTTAGCAACGGACCACCAGCCCATGTCCACCGGCATCGCCAAAACCGTCGAACTCTATGCCGCCGTCCACCTCACCGTGATCGGCCTCTCGCACGTTCTTCAGCCGGGCGCATGGGTTCGCTTCTTCCTGCTGCTACGCGCGCAAGGGGAGATTGGCGCTTTCGTGAACGGCTTCATGAGCCTTGTATTCGGCGCGATCATCGTCGCTTTTCACAACATCTGGGAAGGCAGCGCCATCGTGCTGACGCTGCTTGGCTGGGCGCAAATCGTAAAGGCTGCTGTCAATTTCCTGGCCCCGCAGGCCGGCTTGCGCAGCCTGAACCGTGTCGCTCTCGACCGCGCGTGGGAATTTCAGGTCGGCGGAGCAGTCCTCCTCGTCGTCGCAGGTTGGCTCGTGTTTCGTCTGGCGCAAGGTATTTGACGGTCCAACGCGCAATCGCCGCCATCACGATTGACTTTCTCCACGCACCAGTGTATATTCTCTATTTATTTCTCTATTGGTTAAGTGGCACGCCAATGCGTTGAAGCCGCTACAAGTAGCGGCGCGGTAGCAGCTATGTAGCGGCGTAGCGGGTAGATTGAATGTGTTTTCGTGCAATCAAGGCGCTCAGACATCGCTTCAAAGCGTTACAAAATACTGCAATGTAACGTCAGTGTAACGCCATGAGTGGCGGAAGTCGGCCGTTGTAACGCTGTAACGGATTCGATTGAGTCGTTTTTCGCAACTACAACTTTTCGCAGAGTTTCGGTCACCCCGCAGAGCACGATGAAATCAACCGCCAAAGACCTGCTCGCCGAACTGGATCGCTTGGGGATCGCCCATGCGACGATCACGCACCCGCCCGTCTCCACGGTCGAGGAGGCAAAGCAGCTCCGCGGTAAGATCGAAGGCGGTCACACGAAGAACTTGTTCCTCAAAGACAAGAAGAACACGCTCTTCCTCGCCGTGACGCTCGAAGATGTGCCGGTCGATCTGACCGCGTTGGGACCGATGATCGGCGCGCGCGGCCGCCTGTCTTTCGCCTCCGCCGATCTTCTGCGCGAGCACTTAGGGGTCGAGCCGGGTTCCGTCACCCCGTTCGCGCTCTTCAACAACCGGACGCTCACAGTCACGCCCGTGTTCGACGACGCGATGCTGGCCGTGAAGCCGCTGAACTTCCACCCGCTTGAAAACACCGCGACAACCGCTATTTCGAGCGCTGATCTGTTGAAATTTGTGAGCGTGTGCGGGCATGAACCGCGCACCTTGCGCTTTCCGCGCCGTCCGGCTGACGCTATAAGCGAGACCTGACAATGACTTACTGGGCAAAGGGCTAATCGACTGCCATGCAAATCTTAGGACAAAAACCTGAAGCCGCCGCGGCCCCCGACGGCCTGATCAAAGATAGTTCCGAGCGCACATTCGTCGCCGACGTGGTCGAAGCCTCGCGCGACGTGCCGGTGCTGGTCGATTTCTGGGCCCCGTGGTGCGGCCCCTGCAAACAACTCACACCCGTGCTCGAAAAAATCGTGCGCGAGGCGAAAGGCGCGGTGAAGCTCGTCAAGATCAACATCGACGAGAACAAGCGTATCGCCGCGCAAATGCGCATCCAGTCGATCCCCGCCGTTTATGCGTTCAAAAACGGTCAGCCGGTCGACGGTTTCATGGGCGCGCTGAAGGAATCGGAGGTCCGCGACTTCATCAAGCGCTTGGGCGGCGACGCCGGCCCCTCGCCCGTCGACGAACTGCTGGCCTTAGCGGCCGAAGCGGTGACGGCAAACGATCTCGCGACCGCAGCCCAAGCCTATGCGCAGATCTTGCAAGAAGATCCGCAGAACCCGATGGCCTTGGGCGGCCTCGCCAAATGCTACCTCGCCACCGGCGACGTCGAACGCGCGAAACAAGCGCTCGCCATGGTCCCGCCGGAATTCGCAAACCACGAAGCGATCACCGCAGTTCAAGCGCAACTGAAACTCGTGGGCCAAGCCGAGGCGGCAGGCGACATCGCCCCGCTGCAAGCGAAGGTTCAACAAGACCCGGCCGATCACCAAGCCCGCCTCGATCTAGCGGCAGCCTTGGCAGCACGCGGACAGTCGGAAGAAGCCGTGAGCGAACTGCTCGAAAGCATCCGCCGCGACCGCATCTGGAACGACAACGCCGCGCGCAAGCAACTGCTGACATTGTTCGAGGCCTTAGGCGCCGCCGATCCCGCCGTCCAAGCGGGCCGCCGGAAACTCTCCTCGCTGCTGTTTTCTTGAGGATTGGCTGATGCCGAGCGTGCCGATCCCAAGCTTGGCAGACCTGCCGAAGACGATCCCGGTCTTCCCGCTCGCAGGCGCGCTACTACTGCCGCGCGGCCGCCTGCCGCTGAACATCTTCGAGCCGCGCTACTTGGCGATGGTCGACACGGCACTGCGCCAAACGCGGGTCATCGGCATGATCCAACCGGTGAACGAAGAAGACCGCCGCCCGAAACTCTATCCGATCGGTTGCCTCGGGCGGCTGACCTCCTGGAGCGACACCGGCGACGGCCGCTTCTTCATCACGCTTTCCGGCGTCATCCGCTTCCGCATCGCGCAGGAACTGAAGACGACGTCGCCGTACCGCGAAGTCGAGCCGGACTTCGCACCGTACGCAGACGACCTGAAAGACTCCGATGACGACAACTACATCGACCGCAAACGGCTTGGCGTTTGTCTGAAAAGCTACATGGAGCAAAAGCGCATCGAAGCCGACCTTTCGCTGATCGACCGCGCGCCGGCGGAAACGCTGATCAACTCGCTGTCGATGATCTGCCCGTTCGCGCCGGCCGAAAAGCAGGCGCTGCTCGAAGCGGGAACGCTGTCGGAGCGCGCGCAGCTTCTGACCACATTGATCGAAATGGCCGCGACCGGCCACGGAGGCACGCTGCAATGAGTGAACCTGACGCCCGCGTGGACCCAAAGCTGCTCGAAATCCTGGTCTGCCCGGTGACGAAAGCGGCGCTCACCTACGACGCCGCAAAGCAAGAGCTGATCTCGAAGGCCGCCCGCCTCGCCTACCCGATCAAAAACGGCATCCCGATCATGCTCGCCGACGAAGCCCGCGAACTGACGGACGACGATCTCAGATGAGCGCCGCCCCGTGGGTCAGCGACCTGCACTACAAGAAGGCCGACCGCACGCTGACCGTGACCTTCGAAGACGGCACAAAATTCGCACTGGCAGCCGAATACCTCCGCGTCGAAAGCCCCTCCGCCGAAGTGCAAGGCCACGGCGCCGCGACCAAAGTCACTGTCGCCGGCAAACGAACCGTCGCGATCGCGCGCATCGAACCCGTAGGACGCTACGCCGTCCGCCTCGTCTTCGACGACGGCCACGACACCGGCCTCTTCTCGTGGGACTACCTGCACCAGCTCGGCCGCGACAAGACAAAGCGCTGGTTCGAGTACGAGCAACGCTTAAAAGCCGCAGGCCTCACCCGCGATGCCGCGTGAACTCTGGCTCTTCGTCGCCGTTCTGATCGGCATGGTCGCCTGGCGCCTCTGGGGCGACCGCGTGGTCCGCGCAGTGAGAGCGCACGATCAACGCCGCATCGACGCCGACCTGCAAGCCTACGTCGACCGCATGAATCCGAACGCTCACTTCCGCCAATCGGTAGATCAACTGAACGAAACCACCCCACCGATCGAACTGCGGAAAGACGGCTCGATAATTTGGATGGACCAAGAGTTCGAAACCCGCGAAGAAGCCGAAGCAGCCCGCTGGCGCCACGTTGTCACGCAAGCGAGAGACTTCTACCACGACCTAGACCGCAACCTCGGCCACAAAATCAGAGGACCCCAACGCTAGCCGCGCATGAGCTTCGGCAGCTCACCCGTGCCGTCGCTCGCCTGATGCATAAAGAAGCGCTTCAGTGGCGCGATAGAGTCGACGACATCGAGCCCCACCCGGCGAACCGCAGCAAGCGGCGGGATGTCGCTCGAAAACAACCGGTTGAGCGCATCGAACGACGCCGTGAACAACGCGTTGTCGAAGCGCCGCCAAGACTGATACCGCGCGAGGGCGACCTCGGAGCCAATGTCGAGCCCGATCGACCGCGCCTCGGCAATCGTTTCGGCCAACGCCGCAGCATCTCGCAAGCCCAGATTAAGCCCCTGCCCCGCAATCGGATGCACCCCGTGCGCCGCGTCGCCGGCCAGCGCAAACCTTAGGCCCACATAGGACATCGCAAGATGCATCGACAAAGGATACGACCACCGCGGACCCTCGAGTGCGAGAGCACCCCACTGATCGCCAAACCGCTGCGCGACTTCCGCTACGAACGCCGCATCGTCGAGCTGCACGAACGCCGGCGCCTGATCCGCCCGCTCCGACCACACGATCGACGAGCGGTTTCCCGTCATCGGCAAAATCGCAAACGGTCCCGACCCGAAGAACAACTCGTAAGCCGTCCCTTCGTGCGGCTTCTCATGCCCGATCGTGGCGACGATCCCCGTCTGCTTGTAGGGCCACCCGACAGTCTTGATCCCCATCGCCTCGCGCAGCGGCGAGTCGCGCCCGTCAGCCGCCACAACAAGCGAGGCCTTCAGCCGCCGCCCCGAACCCAAAACAACCTCGGCAAAATTGCGCTCGACCGTCGCCGCCAACACACGATCCGGCGCGATCAGAGTGAGCGCGCCAACACCCTCGATCCCTCGCTGCAGCGCCATGCGAAAATGCCGGTTCTCGATCATATGCGCGAGCGGCGCATCGCCCATTTCGCGATGATCGAAATGCAGCAGCGCCGCCGACGCCCCTTCCCGCACCGACCCGTCGCCCACGATGATGTCGGTAACCGGCTGAGCGCGATCGGCGAGATGCCCCCACAGCCCCAGCGCCCCCAGCATCCGCCGCGACGCGGGCGAGAACGAACTGACCCGCCCGTCGAACTTCGCATCCACAACGCGCGCCGGATCGAGGCCATCGACGACCGCCGTCTCGACCCCAGCCTTGGCAAGCGCCAGGCCGAGCGTGAAGCCCACCATCCCCCCGCCGGCCACGACGACTTCGAACTTGTCCTGCGTGTTCGCCATATCGATCAATCACATAGGTGCAAAACCCTGTCTGCCCAACTCCGCCAAGAGCCGCAGCACCGCTGCCCAAATTAACGGCAATCCGCGGAAAAAACTGCCGCCACTTGAGGCACGCAATCCCACGCCACACCCCCGATTATCGCACTGCAACATTGACCAAGGAAGCGAGGCCACCCATGAAATTCATCACGGCGATCATCAAGCCGTTCAAGCTCGACGAGGTCCGCGAAGAGCTGACGAAGCTCGGCGTCCAAGGCCTGACCGTCACCGAGGTCAAAGGCTTCGGCCGCCAAAAAGGCCACCGCGAAATCTACCGCGGCGCAGAGTATGCAGTCAGCTTCGTCCCCAAGATCAAAATCGAAGTCGCGGTGGCGAGCGACCTCGCCGACAGTGTCGTTCAATCGATCACGAAAACCGCGAAATCCAGCGACGCCGGCCAAGTCGGCGACGGGAAAATCTTCGTCATGGACTTGGAACACGTCGTGCGCATCCGCACCGGCGAAACCGACAACGCGGCGCTTTGATGACCGCGCACGCAAACCAGAACACGACATCAAAAATGGGAAACCCGATGCTCCGCAATTTGAATTTTTCATCGCGCCGGCTCCTCGCCGCGTTTCTGATGGCAAGCGGCCTCGCCGTGATGACGATGGCCACCGCCCACGCACAACCCGAGACGGCACCGCCCGCAACCGAAGCGCCTGCAGCTGAAACACCGGCGACACCCGTCGAAGCTCCGGCCGCCGCACCTGTCGAAGCAGCACCCGTCACAGCCGACGCCGCACCGGAAGCAGCACCCGCAACAGCAGCTGCAGCGGAAGCAAAACCCGAAGCCCCCGCCCTACCCCCGCACGCGGTGGCGCTCGCGCTCAACACCGGCGACACCGCCTGGATGCTGACCTCGACCGCGCTCGTCCTCATGATGACGATCCCGGGCCTGGCACTCTTCTACGGTGGCATGGTGCGCAAGAAGAACATCTTGGCGACCGCCGCGCAAAGCTTCGCCATCACCGCGCTCGTTACCGTTTTGTGGGCCGTCATCGGCTACTCGCTAGCCTTCACGAACGGTGGCGATAACAACAACTACATCGGCGGTTTTTCGCGCGTGATGCTGGGCGGTATGGGCATGGACGTCGCGCACGGCCTCGCGGCTTCGATCCCCGAGTCGGTCTTCATGACGTTCCAAATGACGTTCGCGATCATTACCCCGGCGCTCATCACCGGCGCGTTCGCCGACCGCATGAAGTTCTCGGCGATGCTGCTCTTCATGACGTTCTGGCTGCTGCTCGTCTACGCGCCGATCGCGCACTGGGTGTGGGCAGGTGGCTTCTTGGGCCAGCTCGGCGTGCTCGACTTCGCGGGCGGCACGGTGGTGCACTTGAACGCCGGCATAGCAGGCCTCGTCTGCGCGATCATTCTGGGCAAGCGCGTCGGCTATGGCACGGAGAACATGTCGCCGCACAACCTGCTCTATGCACTGATCGGCGCGTCGATGCTGTGGGTCGGCTGGTTCGGCTTCAACGCCGGGTCTGCAGTCGCGGCAAACGCACTCGCAGGCATCGCGCTCGCGAACACGCAAATCGCCTCCGCCGCAGCTGCACTCTCCTGGATGGTCGCCGAATGGCTCGTCCAAAAGAAGCCGAGCGTGCTGGGCCTCCTCTCGGGCGCTGTCGCGGGGCTCGTCGCGATCACGCCCGCGGCAGGCTTCGTCGACCCGTCGGGCGCGCTCTATATCGGCCTGATCGCAGGCATCGTCTGCTTCGCAAGCGCTGTCTGGCTGAAGAAAGCGTTGGGTTACGACGACTCGCTCGACGCGTTCGGCGTACACGGCATCGGCGGCGCGACCGGCGCGATCCTAACCGGCGTCTTCGCGCTCTCCTCGATCAACAGCCTCGGCAAAGGCGCGATCGACGGCAAGCCGGAGCAAATTTGGATCCAAATCCAAGGCCTCGCGATCGCCGGCATCTACTGCGCCGTCGTCACTGCCGTGATCCTGCTGGTGCTGCACTACACGATCGGCCTGCGCGTCACCAAAGACGAAGAAGTCGAAGGCCTCGACCTAACCCAACACGGCGAACGCATCCACTAAGCCGTTGATCAGCCCTTCCCCCCTTTTAGGGGGAAGGTGGCGAGCGGCGAAGCCGCGAGACGGATGGGGGGACTTCGACATCCCCCCATCGTCGCGCCATCGGCGCGACTGCTTCCCCCTCAAGGGGGGAAGCGCTAGATG
>JBJXEH010000112.1:0-9252 GCA_046153995.1 Micropepsaceae bacterium | reverse complement strand
CCATGAACTACTGCGCGGGCTTCATCCGGCAACAGGAGAACCAGCAGTTGGGATTGAAGCCGGAGCTCGTGAAAGCGTTTTCACCGCGCCTGCAGGAGTTGGTGGGCTACGGCGTCTATCGCGGGCTGATCGGGCACATCGATAAGAAGAGTCCGGCGCAGGTGCTCGGCGCGCCGGACGGCTTCCGCTCGATCTGGGAGCAGACCTAGCAACGCCATGGCCGGGCTTGACCCGGCCACCCAGTGTCGTTGACCCATCGCAGTGAATTGAACCACGAACTTCACGAAGAACACGAAGCGCTCGCGCATCTTTGTGAAGTTCGTGCTCTTCGTGGTTCAATCTTAGGCGTTCGTGCCGTGACCCTGGGTGGCCGGGTCAAGCCCGGCCATGACGAGATATTTACGCCCGATCAGTCCTGATCCAACACGCGCTTTGGATGCATCGAATCCACCATTCCCATGAACGGCGGGTAGACGGAATAGCCGAGTAGGCTTTGGATGGTCGGGCGCAAGGCGCGCACGATGTCGCGCGGGACTTCGAGGAAGAAGTTCTCCTGCGTGCGTAGCCACGGGGCGCAGTATTGGTTCGTGAAGGCGAGGCGATCTTTTGTCGTTTGGTTTGCGCCGCCGCCGTGCCAGAGCGTGCCCAGGAAAATCACCACCGAGCCTTCCGGCATCTCGCACGGGATGGTTTCGTTGCGCGCGGGAGGCGCGCCGTCACCCCAGGCGTGGCTTTGCGGCACGATCATCGTGGCGCCGTTCTCCGCCGTGAAGGGGTCGATGGCCCAGATGGCTGCGACGCCCAACGCCGGCCGGGGCCGTGGGATCTTGTAGAAGCCATCGTCGGTGTGGAGCGGTTGCGGCGCTTCGCCGGGATTGATGTTGATGATCTGTGCCTGGCTCAACAGGTAATTCGGTTCGAACAGGTGGTCGATGAGTGCGAGGAGGCGCGGGTGATCGATCAGGTCGTCGAAGACGCGCGTCTTAGTGAGGATGTTGTACACGCGCTGGGTCTTCAGGCCTTCGAACGGATTGCGTCCCGTTGCGCCGAGCAACCGTTGGCTTTCGGTGCGGATAGCGTCACAGGTTTTGGCGTCGAGCAGGCGTTCGATGACGACGTAGCCGTCGCGCATCAGGGCTTCTTGGTCGGCCCGGGTTTCGGGCAGGTCGCGCTCACCCGCAAACTCGAAGCCATAGCGGCGGTCGTGATCGAAGGCGGACAAGGACGCGGTTGGGTGGGGTTTCAGGCTCATGTTGCTTCTGCGAACGGATGCGATCCAAGCGAAAGATTGCGGGAATCCCCGCGAAATTGAAAGCGCCTCGGCGCGCGCGGGGGAGTAAGGTCCGCCCCAAATCGCGGCCCGGACGACTCGGGCACATCTTCTTTGAGGACACGCCCACATGAAAACCACCCGCTATCACAAGCGCACGATCGCTGGCCGCCCGCTGCATCCGGAAACGCAGATGCTCAGCTACGGCTACGATCCGATGCTGTCGGAAGGGGCGATCAAGCCGCCGATCTTCCTGACCTCGACGTTCGTGTTTCGCAATGCCGAAGAAGGCAAGATTCTCTTCGACGTGATCGGCAACCGGCGTAAAGCGCCGGAGGGGCAGTCGGGCGGGCTCGTCTATTCGCGTTACAATAACCCGAACCTCGAGATGCTGGAGGATCGAATGGCGCTGATCGACGACGCCGACGACGCGCTCGTGTTTTCGTCGGGCATGGCCGCGATCTCCACCGTGTTGATGGGTTACCTGCGGCCGGGCGATTGCGTTGCGTTCACGAAGCCGCTCTATGGCGCGACAGCGTCGGTGATCGAACGGTTCTTGAGCGAGTTCGGCGTGACGTCGGTTGCGATCGAAGACGCGACGAATATCGGCGCGATCCGCACCTCGCTCGCGAAGACCGACCAGTCGCGGATCAAGATGATACTGGCCGAGACGCCGGCCAATCCGTCGAGCTTGCTGTGCGACCTTGCGGCGCTCGCGCAAGCAGCGAAAGAGATCGCGCAGAAAGCGGGGAAGAAGCCGATCCTTGCGGTCGACAACACGCTGCTCGGGCCGATCTTCCAGAACCCACTGAAGCACGGCGCTGACATCAACATCTATTCGCTGACGAAATACGTGGCGGGGCACAGCGATCTCGTCGCCGGTGCGGTGACGGGGAGCGACGCGGCGCTGGCGCCGTTGCGCACGTTGCGCGGCTGGCTGGGGTGTCAGCTCGATCCGAATTCGTGCTGGATGGTGACGCGGTCGCTGGAGACTGTGGCGCTGCGCATGAACAAGGCCGCCGACAACGCGGCCGCGGTCGCCGAGTTTTTGAAGGTGCACCCGAAGGTCGAGGCCGTGAACTTCCCGAGCCTGTTGCCCAAGGGCGATCCGCAGCGCGAGATTTACGACCGGCAGTGTACGGGTGCGGGCTCCACGTTCTCGTTTGTGGTCAAGGGTGGCAAGGACGAGGCGTTCCGCGTGCTGGATGCGCTGCAGATCGTGAAGTTGGCAGTGAGTTTGGGCGGCACGGAGAGCCTCGCTTGCCACCCGGCGACGACGATGCACTCGAGCTTCTCGGCGGAAGATCGCGCGCGGCTCGGCATTCCCGACGGCCTCATCCGCATCTCAATCGGCGTCGAGCACGCGGACGACTTGGTCGCGGATTTGCAGCAGGCGCTGGGGTGATTGCCTGGGAGCGCCGGCTTCTAGCCGGCACTTCTGAATTTGCGGAGCGGAGAGGTTAGAAGAGCCGGCTGGAAGCCGGCGCTCCCAGGCTATTTTGCATCCGCGCGTTTGAAGGCGTCGCGGGTGCGCAGGCGGTCGAGGTAGGCGCGAACGGCCGGTGGGAAGTCGCCGTCGATGTTGAGTAGCGTCGCAAGGTGCAGTGCGAAGCCGATGGCGATGTCAGCTGCGGTGAAGCGGTTCTGAACCAGGTAGTCTGATTGCTGGAGCGCGGCGTCGACTGCGCGCAGGCGGCCGTAGAACCATTTGCGGTAGTCTTCGACGACTTGCGGCTGGCGGCGCTCCGGCGGTTCGAGTTGCGTGTAGCGCAGGACAAGCGTTTGCGGGAACGTCAGCGTCGCGTCTGAGAAGTAGAGCCAGTTCAGATAGCGGCCGTAGTCGGGATCGCTGCTCGCGACCTGCAGGTCCGCTTTGCCTTGGGTGGCGGCATATTTCTCACCCAGGTAATGACAGATCGCGGGTGACTCCGTCATGCGCATCTCGCCGTCGAAGAAGCACGGCACGGTGCCGAGCGGATTGATCGCCAGATACTCCTTCTGCAGCACGCGCGGCGGGAACGGGAGCACGTGAAGCTCGTACGGCAGCCCGAGTTCCTCCAGCATCCAAAGCGGACGCAGCGAGCGGGAGCCTTTGCAGTGGTAGAGTTTGAGGTTCGACATGGGTGTTCCCTAGCGCCGCTTGCGTTGTGCCGCTTCCGCGCGCGCATTGATGCGGCCCGCGTGGTTCATGACGTGGAAGATGTAGTGCTGATCGACGACGCCTTGGAAGAGGTGGGCTGAGGGGCCTGAGGCGTAGATGGGGACGTCTTCGCCGCCGTGGGTTTCGCTGCCTGACGGGACGAGCGCTTGTTGGCGGTAGTCGGGTGCTTTGGTGTCGACGCCGGTCAGGTCTTCGCGCGGCGCGCCGTCTTTGCCGGCGCCGGGGCCGTTGGCGTAGCCGAGCGTCGTGTAGGGTTTGCCGTCGTTTGCGAGTGCGGGTTTTCCTGTGCCGTCGTCAGCGAGGCCTAGGATCGGATTGTCGCGCGAGGGGTAGCCCGCCATCGTCAGCACGTGGCTGTGGTCGGCGGTGACGACGATCAGCGTGTCGCGCGCGTTTGTCGCCGCGAGGGCCGCTTTCACGGCGTCGTCGAAGGCCGTGGTGTCGTCGAGCGCGCGCGCGGCGTTTCCGCCGTGATGCGCGTGGTCGATGCGGCCGCCTTCGACGAGCAGGAAGTAGCCTTTCGGGTTGCGCGTCAGGATCGCGATCGCCTTTGCTGTCATCTCGGCGAGCGAGGGTTCGCCGGCTTTGTCTTTCGCGCGGTCGAGTTCGTATTGCATGTGGCTTGGTTCGAAGAGCGCCAGCACGTGGCCAGCGGTTGCGGGGTTCAGCGCGTCGAACGCTTGCTTGTTCCAGACGTAGCTCGATTTGCCTGGATAGCGCGCGAGCCAGCTTTGCGTGAGGTCTTTGCCGTCTTTGCGCGTGCCTTTCTTGTCCGCGTATTCGGGGTCAGTTTGATCGGCGCGCAGGAAGCGGTTGCGGCCCCCGCCCATCGCGACCTCCAGGCCGTCGCCCGCCTTCATCTCGACGAGCTGGCGGGCGATGTCGACGCAGCCCTTTGCGATGTCGTCGGGCTTCATGTCGGCGTCGCCTTCCCAGTCGCGGCCGGCGGAGTGCGAGTACACGGCGGCGGGCGTCGCGTGGGTGAGGCGCGTCGTCGTCACCGCGCCGGTCGCCATGCCGATCCGTTCGGCGAGTTCGGCGATGCTGGTAGCGGGATGCGCGAGGCCCGCGGCGCAGTCGTTCTCGGCGACGTTGGAATGGACGTTGAGCGTGCCGTTGCGCGACTTGATGCCGGTCGTCATCGCGGACGCGGAAGGGGCGGAGTCCGTGACCGACGAGTCGTGCGAATACGTGCGCGAGAATGCGGCATAGGGCAGCGTTTCGAACGTAAGCTTGTTCGACACGCCGTCGCGGCCGGCCTTCTGGCCCTGATAGATGCGCGCGGCGGTGACGGTGGTTACGCCCATGCCGTCGCCGACAAAGAGGATGATGTTCTTCGCTGGGCGGGTGTTCGGGCGGCGGGCGAGCGTTTCGCGCAAGTGCCGGTCGGCGGAGGTGTAGTAGGGGTCTTTGGTTTGGGGCAACGGGTTGGCGAATGCGGCCGACGAAGTTGCAATCAAAGCCAAGCCCAAGTTACGCGCGCGCATGTTTTATCCCTCGTTGCGGAGAGCAACCGTCTAACGTTCTTTTGTGACAGTTCGCCCTATAACTGCAAGCCTGCGACGTAGTTCGCGAGCTTTTGCTGTTCGGCCGTGCGTTCGCGCGTTAGGCGGTCGATGTTGCGTTTGTGGGTTTCGGCTTGGTCTTCGAGCTGGCCCATCGAGCGCAGGTAGCGGGTTTGCAGTTCGCTGCCCGCGGGTACGGCTTTGATGTTTTCGCGGATGCGTTCTTGGTCTTCGAAGACGCGGTCGCGGGCGGCGGTTTCGTTCTCCATCTGCGCGTCGAAGCTTTGGATGTTGCGCTTCATTTCGCCCATGCGGGTGAAGGCGGCGCGTTGGGCGGGCGTGAGGTTTTCGTTTCCGGCGTAGGCCAGCACCGTGTCGATGTCGATGTCGACGAGTTGCTGTTCCTCGTCGCGCGGCCATTGCGTCGTGACCGTGTGCTTCACCGTCGTGCCCGCTTTCACGTCGAAGGGGACGCGGAAGGCGGTGTCGGTCATCTCCGCGGTCTTGGGGTCCGGTGTGACCAGCGTCCAGCCGGCGGCGCGCGGGTGTTCGACGACGATCTTGCGGTCTTCTTTGGCGGCGCCTTTGATCGTGTAGATCGTGGTGCGATCGTCGACGATCGAGGCCTTGAAGATGCCGTTCGCGAGCGTCGCTTTCGAGATGCGCTTTTCGGCTTTGTCTTCCTTGTCGATCAGCACTTTTTGGTCGAGTGCGAAGCCGAGCATGCGCGACTCGGTCACCGGCAGAGCGCCGAGCTGCGCGTCGCCGATGTAGTCGGTCGCGTCTTTGCCCTTCTCGTAGAGCGTTAGCACGCCGGGCGGCAGGCCGTTCTTCGTCGTGTTCGTGAGCTTGAGCGCGGCCAGCGGATGACGCGGGTGCGTTTCGGGCTGATAGAACGAGACGAGTTCGCCCGGCACCTCTTCGTCGATGATCGGCACGGCGAGCGACTGGCCGTTCATGACGGTGACCGTGAACGGCATGCGGAACGTGACTTGGGTTGCGGCTTCTTTCGACTCGGCCGCGATCGGTTTGGCCGGAGCGTCGCTGTCGGCAAAGGCATCGTCGCCACGGCCGCCTTTCGCGCGGCTCATCGACGGCGCCATTACGGGTGCGGGTGGAGGTGGCGGCGGCGGTGGTGCCATCGCGGCGCGCTCTTCGCGTTCGCCGGCGGCGACACCGCCGTCGTCGGGCTTCGGCAGGATGCGGCCTAAGATTTCGACTGGTACTTCGGGGCGGGTGACGTAGTAGGTCGCGTACAGCGCTTGGCGGAACGTGACGGGGTTGCCGGTAACCACCGTCAGGTCCACGTCGACCCAATCGTTGCCGGTGACGTTCTCGAGCACGGCCCAGCCTTGCATCTTCGCTTTGCCGGTGCCCAGCGTCGTGGCGCGGTAGGACGACTTCCACAGCGGCGCTTCGACGACGTAGGCGATCGTGACGGTTCGCGCGCCGGTGCCAGTCGCGCGGATTTTGAGCGTGCGGCCCTGGCCTTCGCGGTGTTCGGCGACGGCGGCGAGCGCTTGCTCGATTTGGCGGGCGAGCACGGGATCGTTGAACGTGACGGACGACGCTTCTTCGAGAACGAATTGCTTCAGGCCGCCCGAGGTCATCACGCCGACGCGGTGTTGCGTGGTCGTGCCTTCGTTGTCGGGGAGTTTGACGCTTTCTTTCGTCACGCTGGCGAGGCGGCCGGTCATCGAGGTTGGCCCGCGCACGGTAACTTCCGAACCTTTGAGCGCAAGCAGCAGGGCGGCGTTCGACTCCAACGCGGCCGGGCCGAACGGTAGGCCGCGGAAGATGTCGCTGAGCGGCGCGCGCGCCGGCAGCTGTACGAAGCCGGTGTTGCCCTTGTCGTCGAAGACCACGATGCTTTTCAGCACGTCGTCGACCTGGTCCATGCGCACGGGAAGCTGGAGTTCCTGCGTACCGGTGACGGCCGTTTCGTATTCGAAGTAACCTACGCCGCCGGTTGAGAGCATGACGCGCTTCAGCTGCGGTGTGCCTGCGGGACCGGAGACCGTGTGCGTTACCGGCTTACCGCTGCCGCCGTGGCCGGCTGTGGTGGTAGTGCTGCGGTTCTGCAGTGTGAACAGCGCAAGCCCCGCCAGGCCGAGCATGGCGACGATGACGCCGATCGTGCGGACGGTGCCGCCTACGGAGCGGCTGCTTGCAGTGTCTTCGGCCATGAGCGGGTGTTCCTTACTCTGTTACTGAACGGGTGGCGTGAGGCGGCGGAGCGCCGCCGGTTCTTCAGTGACTGCGGCTTGCGCGTCCGGTGATGCCAGGAAGGCGGCGAGTTCGGCGGGCGAGCCGCTTAACGTCGCGCTATCGTATTGGCCCTTCGGCGCGGTGCCGTTGAGCTTCTTTGCCGCGATGAGGGCACCGATCGCCTTGGCGTCGAGCAGATTGAACGTTACCCGGTCGCCCTTCACCTCATAGAAGCCGAGGAAGTAGCCGCGCGGTTCGCCGGGTTTCATCTTCGCGAGTTGATCGGCAGGCCCCGTCATGGTGGCGGCAAAGACGTCGCGGTTGCCGATGCGGCGGGTGATGAGTTCGTAGATTTGCAAGTCGTTGCTTTCGACCCAGACCAAGCGCAGCGGCTTTTGCTCGTCGGTGCGTTGGAAGGTGAGGAACGCGTTGCCTTGCTTGCCGTCGTTCGTATCGATGCCGCGCCAGGTGCCCACGAGGCGCGGGTCGTTGATCGGGCCCGTGCCTGCGGGCACGTTCGTCGAGACGACGAAGCAGCCTGAGAGGGCGACGGCGGTGAGAATGAGCGCGGCGAGGCGGCGGAGCATGGGGGTCTCCCTTGGTTAGGCCTAAACGGGCACATTTGCCCACGCTTAGACAAGCGGCCCCCCGAGGCAACAGCACGGCAGAATTGCGCCATTCGTGTGTCGCGTGCAGGTTGAGCGCGACCTGGGGAAGACACCAAGTGTCGCCTTTACCCGATGCGGGGCGGCCTCTAGTTGTTCCGCACGAGCGAAGGCGCATGAAGTTTTTTACGCCAAGACGCCAAGGCGCAAAGCAGAAAGAAGAGAGATTGAAACGCCAAGAACGCCAAGCCACTTCGGCCAACCTGTCTGACGTCTGTTCGGCGCGAAGCGCCATTATTGCGCGCTATGCGCGCGGAAGCCTTGGCGGAAAGGCAGAGTGGCTTGGCGTGCTTGGCGTTTCAAATTCTTTCTTCTTTGCGCCTTGGCGTCTTCCGCCTTCGCCAAGGCTTCGGCGGACAGGTGGCGTGGAAAATCTTCAGACGCAGGGTTCATGACACAAACTGTTTTGATTATCGATTTCGGGTCTCAGGTTACGCAGCTGATTGCGCGGCGGTTGCGGGAGCAGGGGACGTATTGCGAGATCGTTCCGTTTCAGTCGGCTGAGGCGTGGCTGACGAAGAACAAGCCCGTTGCGATTATTCTTTCAGGCTCGCCCGCCAGCACCACGGAGGCGGAAGCGCCGCTCGCGCCGCAGCGCGTGTTCGACGGATCAGTGCCCGTGCTCGGCATTTGCTACGGCGAGCAGTTGCTGTGTGCGCAGCTCGGCGGCAAGGTTGAGGCGGGGCATCACCGCGAGTTCGGGCGGGCGACGCTGGAGGTCACCGACGTCTCGCCGTTCTTCGACGGCGTTTGGGCGAAGGGCGCGAAGGACGACGTGTGGATGAGCCATGGCGACCGCGTGACCGCGCTGCCGCCTGGGTTCAAGGTTATCGCGATTTCGCCCAACGCGCCGTTCGCGGCGATCGCGGACGAGGCGCGCAAATTCTACGGCGTGCAGTTCCACCCGGAAGTGGCGCACACGCCGCGCGGCGGGGCGCTCTTGAAAAACTTCACGCAGGGCATCGCGGGTGTGAAGCCCGATTGGACGATGCAATCGTTCCGCCGCACGCAGATCGAGCGTATCCGCGCGCAGGTCGGCAAGGGCCGCGTCGTGTGCGGGCTGTCGGGCGGCGTGGACTCCTCCGTTGCGGCCGTGTTGATCCACGAGGCGATCGGCGAGCAGCTGACCTGCATCTTCGTCGACACGGGAATGATGCGGGCTGGCGAGGCGACGGAGGTCGTCACGCTCTTCCGCGAGCACTACAACATTCCGCTGGTGCACGTGCATGCGGAGGATCTGTTCCTCGACCGCTTGGCCCACGTGAGCGACCCGGAGACGAAGCGCAAGCGCATCGGCGCCGCCTTCATCGAGGTGTTCGACGCGGAGGCGCACAAGGTGGGCGGCGTCGAGTTTCTGGCGCAGGGCACGCTCTATCCCGACGTGATCGAAAGCGTGTCGTTCACGGGCGGGCCTTCGGTCACGATCAAGTCGCACCACAATGT
>JBJXEH010000111.1:0-18814 GCA_046153995.1 Micropepsaceae bacterium | reverse complement strand
CGCCAAGCTGCCTGTGGTGTCATTGCAGCTCTGGTTCGGCGCGAAGCGCCATGATTGCGCGCTATGCGCGCGGGTGGCTTAGCTTCAGGGCTGAGTGGCTTGGCGAGCTTGGCGTTTCAATCTCTTTTTCGCGTCTTCGCGGCTTCGCGTGAGTTTCGTGCTTCTGGCCTTGCGCCGGTGGTGTGCCTTGCGCCATTTTGCTTGAAATTCGAGCGATTTGGAGTGGTTGGCGATGTTTGGGTTCCGGTATGTTAAGTCGCGTCCGACGGACTACATGATCATCTATTCGGGCGGGCGGATACGCCGGCAGGGCGTGGGTTTGGCGGGTTATGTCTATATGCCGTTCGCGACGGCGGCGGCCGTGCCTACGGATGCGCGCGACGAAATCTTTGCCGTCGAGGCGATGACGGCCGACTATCAGACAATCACGATCCAGGGGTTGCTTTCGTTCCGGGTGAAAGAGCCCGATGTGGCGGCGAAGCGGCAGGATTTTTCGATCAACCTCGCGACCGGCGCACATACTGCCGAGCCGATGAAGCAGATCGTCGAACGCTTGCGCGCGATCGCGCAGACGGCGTGCCGCGATGCGTTGGTGCGTTCCACGCTGGATGCGGCGCTGAACAAGTCGGACGAGCTTGCGCAGATCATCATGCGCGGGATCGGCGACGACAAGCGGTTCGCGGGTGACGGGATCGCGGTCGATCGTGTGCTGGTGCTGGCGCTGAAACCGACGCCCGAGATCAGGAAGGCGTTGGAGGCAAATCTGCGCGAGCAGCTCTTGCGTCAGGCGGATGCGGCGATGTTCGAGCGGCGTCGCGCGGCAACGACGGACGAGCACGATCTGAAGCTGCGCGACGAGGCGAACAAGCGCGAGCTTGCGGAGCGCGAGCTCGCCAACCAGCAGGCGTTGGAGACCGAGCGGCGCAAAGTGGCCGAGGCGAGTGCGGAGACCAAGAAAGCCGAGGCGCTGGCGGACTCCGAGGCCTCGCGTATCCGGTTGAAGCCGTGGACGGAGCTTGCGCCGTCGCATATCTATGCGATGGCGTTCAAGGACTGGGCGAACCGGGAGACGACGCTGTCGTCGCTGTCGCTGGGCGCGGATGCGATGGAGCGGCTCGCCAATCAGCTGAGTGCGTCGAAGGCGGAGTAGGCCGTGCGTCAGCGCGTCGTTCTTTTGACCCGTGCCACTGCCAAGCAGGCGTTCGTCGCGCGCTATGGCAGCGAGGGGCAGACGAAGTTTGCGATGGCGCAGTCGGTACGCGGGCGTGCGGACTTTGCCAAAGCTGAGGTCGAGGATACGGCGCAGTCGCGGGCGGTCTTGCGCATTCGCAAAGCGTTGCCGGCCGATATGAAGCTCGCCGAGATCGACCGCGGGATGGTGGCGCAGTTTCTGTTCGAGCCTCACGATCTTGTCGTGGCGGTGGGGCAGGATGGTCTGGTCGCGAATGTGGGCAAGTATTTGGACGGGCAGCCTGTCGTTGGCGTGAACCCCGATCCGGAGACGATCGACGGCGCTTTGTTGGCGTTTAATGCCGACACGTTTATCGCGTCGTTGCGAGACGTGCTAGGCGACCGGCGGCCCATGCGCGAGGCTACGCTGGCGCAGGCGCAGACGACGGATGGCCAAGTGCTACGCGGGTTGAACGACCTCTTCGTCGGCGTGGTCACCCATCAGTCGGCGCGCTATCGCATCCGGTTCGGGGCGGCGGAGGAAGTGCAGTCTTCGAGCGGGCTCATCGTTTCGACGGGCACGGGTTCGACCGGGTGGTTGAAGTCGCTGCGCGGGCCGGATGCGCAGTTCGATCCGGCCGCCGACGAGTTGCACTTCGTCGTGCGCGAGGCCTGGCCGGGGCGGGGTTTCGGGGCCACAATCGTCGAGGGCCGCGTGACGCGGGCCGAGCCGCTGCAAATCGAGTCGCGCATGGAAGGCACGATTTTCGCCGACGGCATCGAAGCCGACGCCGTGCGCTTCGACGCCGGTGTGAGCGTCACCATCGCGCCGGCGGAGCGGCGGGTGCGGCTGGTGGTTTAGGAAGGTCTCACACGAAGCCTCATGCTCGAGAAGGATTCGCACGAAGCAACGAAGAAGCGAAAGCGGCGCTTCGCGCCATAGTGATGCCTTGTTCGCCGGGTTGTCTGCTCTCGAATTTGGAGCGTGGACCTATGGAATTAGAGGCGATAGCCCGACACGTCGTCGATTGCGGTTTCAAAATTCACGATGACCTTGGACCGGGTCTCCTCGAGTCCGTCTACGAGGGTATATTGGCGCGCTCGCTCGAAGGTAGAGGGTTGTTCGTCGAGCGGCAGGTTTCCATCTCGTTCAACTATGGCGGTGTTACTTACGACGATGGGTTTCGGGTGGATATCTTGGTTGAGCGCCGACTCCCGATTGAGCTGAAGTCGATCGAAGCGCTGGCTCCGGTTCACGCGAAGCAATTGCTGACGTATTTGCGTTTGCTGGAATTGCCGTTGGGGCTTCTGGTGAATTTCGGCGCGGTCTCGTTCAAATCGGGCATCCAGCGCATGATCAATCCGCGTGTCGATCTAAGTGAGTTGCGAGAGCACAAGAACTGAGGTGCACTTGTGCTGATGCCTCAGAGAGGTTTCGCACGAAGCAACGAAGCAGCAAATTAGGTTTCCTTTTGCGCCGAAGGCGCGACGCCACGGTGAAGGGCGCTTCGCGCCTGCAGGTAACTTCGTTTCTTCGTTGCTTCGTGCGAATCTTGTTGAGGCGCCGCCCTTAGCGCGTCAGGCGAACGAGCGTTTCGAAGACCGCTTGGTCGTTGATGATGCGGGGGACTTTGTTTTGGCCGCCTAGGCGGCCGCGGGATTTCATCCATTGGGCGAACGTGCCGGGTGGGACGGGGCGGACTTCTGGGGCTTTGAGGCCGAAGCCTTCGGCGCGGTGGGCGCGGTAGTCGTCGTTTAGCGTGCTCAAGCGTTCGTCGATGGCGGCGGCGAATTTTTGCACGGCATCGGCGTTGGGGACGGGATCGAACTCCACGACGAAGAGGTGGCCGCCGAGGTCGTTTTGCTTCTCCGGGAAGACGGCGCCCATCGAGAAGTCGTTGATCGTGAGTTTGTGCGTGGCGGCGGCGCGGGTGACGGCGTCTTCGACTTCTTCGCCGATCAGGTGTTCGCCGAACGCCGACATCATGTAGCTCGTGCGGCCGGTGATGAAGAGGCGCGGCGGGTTCTTTGAGACGAACCTTACCGTGTCGCCGATGACGTACCCCCAGCAGCCGGCGCAGGTCGAGAGTACGATCGCGTAGTTGACGCCGGTCTCGACGTTGCCGAGCCAGTGGCGCGTGGGGTTCTCGCTGTCGAGTTCGTCGAGCGGTACGAATTCGTAGAAGAGCCCGGTGTCGGTGAGTAGGCGCAGGCCGTCGTCGGGGGTTTCGTCTTGGAGTGCGATGAAGCCTTCTGAAGCCGGGTAGACTTCGCGCAGTTCGGCGCCGCCGTTTAGGAACTGTTCGAAGCGGGCGCGGTAGGGTTTGAAGTTCACGCCACCGTGCACGAGCATTTCGAGGTTTGGGTAGAGTTCGCGGGCCGTCATCACGCGGCCCGCGTTTGCTTGCTGTTTGTCGAACAGGATGAGCAGCCAGGGCGGTGCGCCGGTCAGCACGCGGATATCGGTTTCCGCGGCGAGCTTGGCCAGGCGGCTGACCTTTTCTTCCCAGTCGGTGATGAGCGCCAATTCGACGGGCGGGAATGCGAATTGCTTCGCCCAGAACGGCAAGCGTTTGATGGCGATGCCGGAAAGGTCGCCCGACCAGACGTCGGGTGCTTCGAGTACGAGGTCGGTCGAGCCGCCGAGCATGAAGCTCTTGCCGCCGAAGACGCGCGAGTTGGGCCGCGCCGTCACGTGGTGCGCGAACATGTCGAGCCCCGCCTTCGTGTTCGAGCGGTTCATCGCGTGCGTGACGGGGATGTATTTCGACGTGCCCGATGTCGTGCCTGAGGTGACGGCGAAGTACGGCACGCGCCCCGGCCAAGTGACGTTCTCGACATTCGGGAACGCGGGCTTCCAATAGGTGCGCCAGAAGTCGTCGTAACGGCGCAGCGGCACGGCCTTCTGGTAGTCCGCGACGGTCTTAATGCGCTCGAAGCCGTGGTCGCGGCCGAACTTCGTTTGTGCGGCTTGTGCGATCAGGCTCATCAGCTGGTGGCGTTGGCTTTCGACGTTGTCGAGCTTCGCCAGTTTCGCGCGCCGCCGCTTGGCGTAGAGACGAAGAGCGGGCGTGAAGTCCATCACTTCGGCGCCAATAGCGTTTTGTGTTTGAAGGTTTTGCGGACGGTTTCGATTTGGAGCGGCACTTGGAACGAGCGGCCGTTTTGGAAGGCGTCCACTTGGTCGCGGAAGGTGCTTGAGTTGAACCAGCCGTCGTTGCCGCCCAGCATCACGAACCAGTTCGCGTCGGGGTTGGACAGATCGGAGACGTGGCGGGCTTGCGCGCCGTAGCGGGTGGCGTGGCGTTCGGCGGCGCTGTCGTGGTCGGTTTTGAGCAGCGTTTCGCTGGAGCCTGCGGCGGGCACGTCGTCGAAGACGTAGCGCGAGCCGATGAGGGGGATCGCTGCGAATTGGCCCTGCACCACCATGCGGTGCATGTCGCCCCAGGTCGCATAGGCTTTCGTTGCTTCGGCGGCGGCGGTTAGACCTGCGGTGAGCGCAGCGTTGAACTTCGCCGGATCGAGCGTGGCCAGTTGTACCGAGAGGCGCGGGTAGGGGCTGCCTGTTGCGTCGAAGGCCAGGATTTCGTGTTCGGCAAAGGCGGCGGGCACGAAACCTTTCATTGCGGCCTCGAAGGCGACGGCGCCATTGCTGTCGCGGTCGTAGCGGCCGTTCCAGGATTTGATCGCGGCGATTATAGTGTTTTGCGCAGGGGTGAGTGCGGCCGGGTTTTTCTCCACGCGCGCGATAAACGCGTCGCGCATCAGGACTGGCGAGCTTGAATACGTGTCCATCTGGATGCGCTTGAGGTCGTCGGCGGTCACGCGCGTCATGCCGCCCAAGAGCTGCTGCATACGCGTCACGCGGTCGTCGGCGGAGAAGAAGTAACCGATGGGGACCGCTGCTTCCGCGCCGCGGTTGTTGGCGGAGGCGACGAAGCCGCTTGCCGGGTTCAACACTTGCGGCAGGTCGCGGGACGTCACGATCTCATCCCATGCAGCGGCTTCGCTCAACGGGCGTATCAAGTCGTCCGGCAAGGCTTTCGAGCGCTTCGGCAGGTGCGTCGCCGTCACTTGGCCGACGTTGCCTTTCACGTCGGCGTAGATGAAGTTTTGCGGCGAGATCGAGAAGCCTTCGAGGGCTAAGCGAAACTCGTCCCAGTTTTGCGCGCGGTTGACCTTCAGCATTGCAGTGAACTCGTCGGACGGGTTGTGGCCGATCCAGCGCAGCGCGAACTCTTCGCCTTTGCGCTTCGGCACCGCTGCCGCATCGGAGAGGATGGGGCCGACCGGCGTATCGCGAACTGTGATTTCGCTATCGAACCACCAGCGCTTTTTCACGGGGACCGTGCGTTCCTTGATCTGGTCGCGCGGGAGCTTACTGACGTCGAACAAGTCGCTGCCGGCCGAGCGCATGTTCGTGCCGCCCCAGGCGATGTGTTCGTTGCGGCCGACCGCGACGAACGGAACGCCTGGGACCATGAAGCCCACCATGTTGTAGGACGGCGACTTCACGCCGGCGAGCACCCACAGGTTCGGGAGCGAGATGCCGAGGTGCGGGTCGCTGGCGATCATTGCCGCGCCCGTGCCGGTCTTCGATGAGGCAACCGCCATCGAGTTCGAACCGTTGCGGCTCATCGTCGAGAGGAGGCGCGCGAGTTCGTTTGCGGCCGTGCGTTGGTTCCACGCGAAGGAAGGGGCGGAGGCCGTGCCTTCGTCCAGGATTTCGCGCCAGAGCTTTGGCCAGTCTTCGCGCTCGCGCAACGGCATCAGGCGAATCCAGACGAGCCACGAAACATCTACCGAGGCGAGGCGGCCTATGGTGAGGATTTCTTCGGCGCGCCAGGGTTCTTTCTCGAGGCCCAAGAGCGCGTATTCGTGCGGCAGTTCCTTCGCGTTCGCTTGGTAGTGGTTCACGCCTTCGACGAATGCGTCGAGCCAGGCCTTCGTGTCGGCCGGCATCGATGCGTAGACGGTGGCGGAGGTTTTTCCAAAGTCGAGGATGCGTAGCGCCTGTTCGATGTCGGCGACCTGCGGGATGGGACCTGCCATCTCCGAAATGCGGCCTTGCGAGACGCGGCGCAGTACTTCCATCTGGCCGAGCCGCAAGTGCGCATGAACGAGGCCGAGCGCGAACGCGGCGTCGCGGTCGGTCGTGGCCTCGATGAACGGGACCTGGTGCTCGTTCCACCAAACGGTGACGGGGCCTTGGACGGGGAGCGCGGTGGCCGGGATCATCGCGAGGCGCTGATCGAGCGTGCGCGGTTCGGGGAGCGGCGTGAACACAGCGCAGCTCGCGAGCGCGGTTGCGAGAACTAAGGTGCAGAAAACGCGCACAATGGCGGGCATGGGCTGGTCCGGGTGGGTTGCGAGTTGAGTCTATACGAGGGTGTGGATCGGGTGGATGGCAAAAAAGGCCTCGCACGAAGCAACGAAGCAGCGAAGTAGTACCGGCGCGAAGCGCCATTTGTACCGTCGACTTTGCGCCTCCGGCGCAATTGTTCCTCAATTCGTTGCTTCGTTGCTTCGTGCGAGACCTTTCTTGAGTCACCTATTCCGCCGGGTGCAGCCGCTGGCCGCGGCGGGTTTTGTAGATTGAGTAGAGGACGCCGCCAGCCAGCAGCGTGAAGGTGACGCCGAGTGAGATTTCGGAGGGGATTTTGCCTGTTACTTGGGCGACGAAGATTTTGGCGCCGATGAAGACGAGGACGAGCGCTAGCGCGTATTTCAGGTAGTGGAAGCGTTCGATCATCGCGGACAGCGAGAAGAACAGCGCGCGCAGGCCCATGATCGCGAAGATGTTCGACGTGTAGACGATGAACGGATCGGTCGTGATCAGGAAGACGGCGGGCACCGAGTCCACCGCGAAAATGATGTCGGCGAATTCGATCACGCACAGTGCCAAGAACAACGGCGTCGCGTGGGTCACGATGCGGCCGGTTTTCGTGTCGGGCACCTTCACGAGGAAGCGGTCGCCGTGCAGGTCGTTCGTGACGCGGATGTGGCGTTTCAAGAACAGCAGCGCGGGGTTGTTTGCTATGTCGGGTTTCTGATCCACCAGCCAGAGCATCTTGAGGCCGGTGAAAATCAAGAACGCGCCGAACAGATAGAGCACCCAGTGGAACTCGGTCACGATCGCCGAACCCAGCGTGATCATGACGGCGCGCAGCACGATGACGCCCAGGATGCCCCAGAACAGCACGCGGTGCTGGAACTCGCGTGGGATCGCGAAGTAGGTGAACACCAGCGCGATGACGAAGATGTTGTCGAGGGCGAGCGAGTATTCAACGAGATAGGCTGTCAGAAAGTCCAACCCGCTTTGCGACCCATAGGACCACCATATCCACGCGCCGAACGCGAGCGCGATGCTCACGAAGACCGACGATTGGATCATGCTCTCGCGGAACGAGATCACGTGTGCCTTCCGGTGGAAGACGCCGAGGTCGAAGGCAAGGATGCCGACGACGATGGAGAGAAACAGGGTCCAAACCCAAACGGGCTTGCCCAAGAAGTCGCCAAAGGCGACGGCTTCGATGAACTCCACGGGGACCCCTTCCGGTTCGAGTGGCTATGGCGCGATCAGCACGTCCGACATCGCAGGCGCGTGAGACGCGTCTGCCAGAGGGGCCCGGCCCGTGCTTGACGTGGGAGGTGGGGTGGCCTGCGCGTGTTTCAAGGGGGGCAGTCCAGAGACATTTCGCGTGCGCAATCCGAGCACCGGACGCGCGCGCCGTGTGCTCGAGACGCTCACTCCGTGCACGCGAAACGCGCGCGAAGCGCTTGCGCCGCGCACGCATCGCGCCGCAATTCGGCGTGCGAAAACGGCTTGAAACCCGGAAAAACAGCGTCGCGCCGGATAACCCCCATAGTTAGTAGTTAGAAGTAAAGAGTCAGGAGTCAGCAGTTACGAGTCAACCGCCGCCAACGGCGGTGGGGCTGCTGCTGCGATAAGTTTCGGTCATTTAAAAATCAAACTAGGGGCTTGCGTGGCCCTGAGCGCTGCCCTATGTTCATGAAATGTTCCAAGACACTTTCGACGATTGGTTGGATGCGGCTCGCGATGCGGCGGCGGAAGATTTGGTTGCGATTTTCGCGGGCCTACGGCGGCGGGGCTGGTTTCGCGCTGAGTACGCGGGTGATCGTGAGGTGGCGCGGGTAGGCGGCCAGGTGGCCGTAGTGGCCGGGTTCGCTCAGACGGCCCTCGACCTCGGCGCGGATGCGCGAGCCGAAGCGTGGAGCGGCGTTCGCGGGAAGCGCGGCTTTCAGTTCGGCTTGCGCTTGCGGCTCCAGCGTGGCCCACCAGCTTTCGTTGGCGCCGTCCGCGGTGAAGGCCTGCATCTCGAAGGCGATCGCGTAGATGCCGGTGTAGCGTTGCGGGCCGCTGTGGGTGGTGCAGGCGGCGAGGGCCAGGGTCAGCGCGATGATGGCGGCGATACGGTTCATGGCGTGGTCTCGAGGCTTTCAGGCGTGCGCTCTTCGAACACGTCCATGCGGCGGACGAGCCCTAAGCCCAGCGTGTCGAATTCGTCGAGGCCGTTGGCGCGCTCCAAGCCGATCGTGTGTAGCGCGGCGTTGATCGGACCCGCCGGGTGGGTCGTGGGCGGCAAGGCGAGCTTGCCTTGGATCCATGCGGCCGCGCTTTGCACGCCGACGCCGCCGAAGTAGTCGGTCTCCGCGTAGGCGATCGGTCCGTGTACGGAGCATTCGCGGGCGAGTTCCATCAACGTCTCCGTCAGACGCCAGAATTCGGGTCCGACCGAGTCACTTGGTCCTTCGCGTGCCACCACCGCGTCGAACGCGTCGTCACTCACGGGCACGAGCAACAGCTCCGGGTTGTTCAGCTTGTACACGGGCGCGTTGCCCAGCGCGCGCGACAACGCCGCTGCGGAGCGGCGCTTGGCGATGAAGGTTGCGATGACGTGGGTCATGTCAGATGGGGTTGGGAAGACCTTTGGCCAAAACGATCACGGCGGTCGATCCGTCCCAACGGTCTTCGACGATTTGGCGGTAGCCGGGCGAGTCCCACCACGCGCGGAACGATGGCTCGTCGGGGAAGGACGCCAGCACGAGGCGGCTGTGCGGCCAGTCGCCTTCGATCACGTGCACGCTGTCATCGACGGACAGCACCGTGCCGCCGAACGGTGTAAAGACCTCCATGAAACGCGCCTGGTAGCGGTCGTAGGTCGTGCGGTCGGTGATGTTGAGTTGGGCGAGGATGTATACGGTCATGGCCCGCATGATAAAGGCTGTTCACACCCGCTGCCAACCGCGGGCTTTGATCACCGTGGCCTGCGTTGCGTATGCTGTGCGTGCCACACTTTGGTCGCATTCGGCCGAAAGATTGCGGCCGCTGACTTAAGGGGAGCTTCACGTTATGCGCACACTGCTTGGTCTTGCGGTCATCGGCGGACTGCTCGCCGCGACAAACCCGTCGCGGGTGGAGTTCAACGGCTTTGTGCAGAGCTATGTCGCCAAGAAGATCGAGGATGAGGCGCGCAAGCGCGGCGAGGAGAACCCCGACAGCGCCGGCCAGATCGGCGGCGCGCTGGTGGGCTTGGTTATGCCCGCGCTGCCGGTCGAGCGGCGGAACTTTCTGGCGTTCTCGATCTACGACGTGACGCTCTCGAAAAGCGACGCGTCGAAGAACTGCAGCTTCCTGGGCATCGCCGGGCAGTTCGTGCCGATGGGCGAGTGCAAGTTGGATTGAACCTTCGCGCAAAAAAGATCGTCATGGCCGGGCTTGACCCGGCCACCCAGGGCAGCGCGCCCGGGCGACTTAGTTTTGAAACGCCAAGCACGCCAAGCTGTTTGAGTTCTATGTCCTACACAGTGGCCTGCCAATGCGCACAAACGGCTTGGCGTTTCATCTTTTGAACGGCGTTCTTGGCCCTGGGTGGCCGGGTCAAGCCCGGCCATGACGAACATTTTTTTGTGTGGCTACGTCTAATGAGATTGCCGAGCACTTAGGGCAGCGCAATAGTGCGCCGCTGCTCATAAGGAGATGCGCGTGGATCGGTTGCGGATTGACGGGGATCGGTTTGTCGATACGGCCGGGCGGCAGGTGTTGTTGCGCGGGGTGAATCTCGGTGGCGATTGCAAGGTGCCGTTCCCGAACGGGGGGACGAATTTTCCGTCCGATTTTTCCGGTCATCGCGATGTCAGTTTCGTGGGGCGGCCGTTTCCGTTGGCTGAGGCTGACGAGCATTTCGCGAGGTTGAAATCTTGGGGGATGAACTGTCTGCGGCTGCTGACCACGTGGGAGGCGGTCGAGCATGCCGGGCCGGGGAAGTACGACACGGCCTATCTCGACTATTTTGCGGAGATCGCGCGGCGGGCCGGTGACTATGGGCTCTATGTGTTCGTCGATTTTCACCAAGACGTGTGGTCGCGCATGTCGGGCGGCGACGGCGCGCCGGGGTGGACGTTCGAGGCGGTGGGGCTCGACTTCACGACGTTTCATGCGTCGGGTGCGGCGCATGTGATGCAGCACAAATACGACTACGCGCGTGGCGGCGTCCAAGAAGACCGCTATCCGATGATGACGTGGGCGAACAACTATCGCATGCCTGCGAATGCGATCATGTGGACGCTGTTTTTCTGCGGCGACACGTTCGTGCCTGATTTCATGATCGACGGGCGCAGCGCGCAGGACTATCTGCAGTCTCACTATATCGGCGCGATGCGCGAGGTGGCCAAGCGCGTCAAAGGGATGCCGCATGTGCTGGGCTTCGACACGCTGAACGAACCCAGCGACGGGTGGATCGGGCACGAGATGTCCTACCGCCATCTGGAGCGGATGGCGGAACATCCGGAACCAGTGCGGCCGGGACCGGCATGGTCGGTGCTCGACGGGTTGCTGGTCGCGCGCGGTGTGCCGCGGACGATCCCGCAGTTGGCGTTCGATCCGGCGAAGATGAAGGTCAGCGTCGTTGGCGAGAACGAGGTGAATACGAACCGCGTGCCGATTTGGCGGGCGGGCGTCGAGTGTCCGTTCGAGAAGGCGGGCGCCTATCGCTTGACCGGAAACGGGCATGAGGTGTTGCGGGAAGACTTCTTCCAGACCATCCGTGGGCGGGCGATCGACGCGGATCACGACGGGATGGCCCCGTTCTTCCAGCGCATCGCACGCGAGGTGCGCAAGATCGACAACGACTGGCTGATCTTCGCGGAGCTCGATCCGTTCAAAGGACTCACGGGCGAGGGCTTTCCGAAAGGTACGCCCGAGCGCACCGTCAACGCGAGCCACTGGTACGACATCGTCACGCTGGTGACGAAGGGGTTCATGTATCCGACCTCGATCAATCCGTTCACGATGAAGACGTTGAACGGGGCGGAGGAGATCGAGGGGAGCTATGCGGCGGCGCTCGGGCGCATCAAGGAGGCGTCAAAGTCGATCACCGGCGGCGCGCCGACGCTGATCGGCGAGTTCGGGATTCCGTTCGATTTGGATGGGAGTGCTGCGTATCGGGCGTGGGCCGCGGGCGATCGTTCGCCGGCGTCTTGGGAGAAGCACGTCATCGCGCTCGACCTCATGTACAACGCGATGGACCGGCACCTGCTGAACTGTACGCTCTGGAACTACACCGCCTCGAACCGCAACGATCCGGCCGTCGGCGACGGATGGAACCAGGAGGACTTGTCCGTGTTCTCGCGCGACCAAGGCGGCGGGCGTGCGGAGGCGGGGTTCGTGCGTCCGTTCGTGCGGCGGGTGCAGGGCGTGCTGAAGGAGATGAGGTTTGACCGGGGGAGTGGGCTGTTCGAGTTCACGTTCGATGCCGACCCGGCGATTGGAGCGGCTACGGAGATTTATTTGCCGCTGGCGCAATATCCGGAGGACTTCGCGATGGCGGCGCCGGGGCTGGAAGTCGAACCTTCGCAAACGTCACCGTGTGTGTTTCTGCGTGCGGCCAGGGCGGGGACGTACAAAGTGACGGTAAAGCGCGCGACGTAGGGCGACGCCGGCTACGTGCGCGGCGGCGTGTCGTATTTCATCGCGCCGACGCGGTTGCCTTCGGGGTCGTCGAAGTAGATGACCGTGCCGACCGTCGGGATCGGCGCCTTTTCCATCGTGATTGTGCCGCCGTGCTTCTTCACGGCGGCGGTGATGGCGTCGATATCTTCAACGGAGATCGTGCATTCGAAACAATTGGGGCCGCCGGCTTGCGCGCGCGGGTGCTGCCGTTTGTGCATCAGGCCCTGGACGCCCGGGCTCCGTTCGTCGCCGGTGTGGATCAGGTAGAAGTCTGGCGGGCCCCAGGGTTCGAACTTCCAACCGAAGACGGCTTCGTAAAACCGGCGGGCGCGCTGAACGTCGTCGGCGTGGATTGAGAAGGCGGCGAGATTGTTCGGCATTGGTTTCGTGTCCGGCTTGTTGGGTTCGACCTGACGATAGCCCCTCGTCCGGTTGGCGCAATTGCTCTATTCTGCCTTTCGATGTTGAGAAAACGTCACACGGCCGAGGACGAACCGTTCTTCACCATTCGCACGATGCGGTCGGTCTTGGCCAACGGCCATGCGATCGAACCGCATGAGCACGATTGGCATCAGCTGATCTATGCGTCGGCAGGGGTCATGACGGTCAGCGCCGACAAGGGGCTCTGGGTCGTGCCGCCGACGCGGGCGATCTGGGCGCCGGCTTGCGTCCGCCACGCGATTGCGTTCAGCGGCGCGTCGTCGTTCGCGACGCTCTATCTCCGCCCATCGGATTGGCAAGACGTGCCGCGCGAGAGCGTCGTCGTTGCGGTTTCTCCGTTGTTGCGGGAGTTGATCTTGCGCGCATGCGAGGTCGGCATGCTCGACGGCCGGAACCCGGTCGAACATGCGCTGGCTTTGCTGATCGTCGATGCGTTTCGCACGCGTTCGGTGCCGGCGCTTGGGCTTGCGATGCCGACGAGCGCACGTTTGCGTTCGGTTGCCGAGGCCTGTGCGAACGCGACGCAGGCGCCAAGCACGTCTGCCATTGCGCGGCGCTTTGGTCTCAGCGTGCGGACGCTCGAGCGGCGCTTTGCGGCCGAGACGGGAATGACGTTCGGTCAATGGCGGCGGCACGGCCGATTCCTGCGCGCGCTTCGGCTGCTGGCGGAGGGGCGCGCGGTGAAAGCCGTGGCGCGCGACGCCGGCTACCGCAGCGCCAGCGCGTTCGTGTCCGCGTTCAGCGATACGTTCGGCACCACACCCGGACGCTACTTCGGCGACACGCCGGCGGCGGCGGTGTAGGCGCCTCAGCGTTTGCGCGTGCGGCTTTGCCACATTTCGCGCGTGAGTTCGTGGACGAGGCAGTCGTCTTCGCCGTTGAAGAGGCGGCGGCCTTGGGGCACGAAACCTAGGCGCTGGTAGAATTTGTGGGCGCGGATGTTGGAGGCGAGGGGGTCGATGATGATGGCCGTCACCTTCGGATCGGCGAAGCAGATTGCGAATGCTTGGCGCATCATTTGTTCGCCGTAGCCGTGGCCCAAATCCGCTTCGGCGCCGATCCAGATGTCGAGCGCGCGCAGGTTCGGCGCGACGTCGCCCCAGTAGTGCGTGGGCTCGAGATGCGGGTCGATGATTTGCATCGCGCCGATCGGGCGCTCGTTAAGCTCGGCAATGTAGTAGCGCGTGAGGTCCGATTGCGCTTCGAGTTCTTCTTCCCACACGATGCCTTCGAACGCGTTTTCGGCGTCTGGGTCGTCGGTCGTTGCGCTGACGACATGAGGTTCTTCGTCCCACGCTTTCAGGACGGCTACGTCGGCGAGCGTAGCGGGGCGGAGCTTGATCAAGTTTTCTCGAGCTTCAGGGCGTGGCCGTTCATGCAGTAGCGCAGGCCGGTGGGCTTCGGGCCGTCGGGGAACACGTGGCCCAAGTGCGCGTCGCAGCGGGCGCAGAGGATTTCGGTGCGGCGCGAGAAGAAGCTGTTGTCGGCTTTCTCGGCGACGGCGTCCTTTGCGAGCGGCGCGTAGAAGCTCGGCCAGCCGGTGCCGGAGTCGAACTTCGTTTCGGAGGCGAAGAGCGGCAGGCCGCAGCATTTGCAGGCGTAGGTGCCCTTGTCCTTCGCGTCGTGATAGGGGCCGGTGAACGCGCGCTCGGTTCCGTGTTTGCGCGTGATGTGGAATTCCTCAGGCGTCAGCTGCGCGCGCCATTCGGCTTCGGATTTTATGATTTTTTCCATTGTTGTCGCCTCTTTCTTCACCCCTCTACCTCCCACTTCGGGAGGGAGAGGGGAAGGGGGTGAGGGAGGGCCTTCCGCTGCATTGGATTTTGGCGGTTTGCTTCAGCGTTGTTCGTGACTGCCAGCTACACCTTGCGTGGAGCGCCATCCCTCACCCCCGGCCCCTCTCCCTTCCTGAAGTGGAAGGGAGAGGGGAGTGGTTTACGGATACACAATCCCGATCGTCTCCGCCACGCAGGCGGGGCGGTCTTGGCCTTGGATTTCGATCGTGTATTCGCTGGTGAGTTGTTTGCCGGGGGGCTTGGCATCGACGCTTAGCATTTTCAGTTTTGCGCGCACTTTGGAGCCGACCGGCACCATGTTCGTGAAGCGCACCTTGTTCGAGCCGTAGTTGATGCCACGGGTGACGCCGTCCACGCGCATGATTTGAGCGCCGAGCCACGGGATCAGCGAGACGGTCAAATAGCCGTGCGCGATCGTGCCCCCCGTGGGCAGTTCGCGCTTGGCGCGCTCGACGTCGAGGTGGATCCATTGGTGGTCACCGGTTGCGTCGGCGAACTTATTGACGCGGTCCTGGTCGATCGTCACCCATTCCGAGTGGCCGATCTCTTGGCCCGCGAAGCTTTCGAGTTCGTCGTATTTGATGACTTTCATGCCTGCTCTCCTTTGGGTGCTTGATCGATGAGCGCGCGGACGCGCGCGTGAAGGTCGTCGAGATAGTGGTCCTTCAGGCCCGCGCCTTCGAGGGCGGCGACCGTGCGGAACAGGTAGTCGCGGCTGGTGCCGAGGTGACCTTCGGCCTTCGCGATCCGTTCGGCCTGCGCGTCGTGCGGTAGGTCGGGCTGATAGCGCGGGTGCTCTGTGTTCATCACGAAGGTCACGCCACGCACGCGGCGCGCGCCTAAGTCGATGTCCACCCAGGTCGGGATATAGGCGCCCGACAGCATCTCGCGCATCCACAGGATACGGCTTTCGCTTTCCACGTGTTCGGGCGCGATGCGGTGGGCGATGCCGGCGCATTTGCCGCCGGGGATCAGACACAGCATGAGGCCAGGGTTGTCGGGCATTGCGCGGCCGAACATCAGGCGCATGCAGAACGAGCGTTGGAGGCCTTCGATGTGCGCGGGCAGGCTGGCGTCCACGTGCACCGCGGGGTTCCACATCAGCGAGCCGTAGCCGAAGACCCAAAGCTCCGTGCCGGACTCGTGCGCGGCCATCACTTCGGCGCGCGACTTTTCGCGTTCTTCTTCGGACAAGAACTTCGCGTCGCCGAAGTGGGCGGCGAGTTGCGCGTAAGCGGCGACGCGTTCGGGCGTGAAGTCGTTGCGCGTGAGCTGACCGTCGGGGCCGGAAGCCTTCAGCGGCGGCGCGCCCTCGTCAGACGATTTTCGAGTCACGGTTGCCCCAATAGCGGTCGCGGATCAGGCGCTTGTACAATTTGCCGGTCGGGTGGCGCGGCAGTTCGCGTTCGAAATCGACCGAGCGCGGGCATTTGATCGCGGAGAGATGCTGCTTGCAATATGCGATCAAGTCTTCGGCCAGCGCCGGTGTCGCATCGGCCCAGTTCATCGGCTGTACGACCGCTTTCACTTCCTCGCCGAAATCTTCGTTCGGCACGCCGATCACGGCGACGTCGGCCACCTTCGCGTGGTTGATCAGCACGTTCTCGGCTTCTTGCGGGTAGATGTTCACGCCGCCCGAGATGATCATGAACGCCTTGCGGTCGGTGAGGTAGAGATAGCCGTCCTTGTCCACGTAGCCGACGTCGCCGAGTGTGGACCACCCTTTGTCGTTGCGCGCCTCGGCCGTCTTCTTCGCATCGTTGTGATAGGAGAATTCGGGGCCGTTCGCGAAGTAGATCGAGCCGGGTTCGCCGGTTGGGCATTCGGTGCCGTCTTCGCCCATGATGTGCAGTTCGCCGAGCAGCGACTTGCCGACGGAGCCTTCGTGCGCCAGCCACTCTTGCGGTGTGATCGCGCAGAAGCCGTTGCCTTCCGTGCCCGCGTAGTACTCGTAGAGTACCGGCCCCCACCATTCGATCATCTGTTTCTTCATCGGAATGGGGCAGGGGGCGGCGGCGTGGATCGCAACTTTCATCGCGCTCACGTCGTATTTCTTACGTGCGGCTTCGGGTAGCTTCAGCATGCGCACGAACATGGTCGGTACCCACTGGCTGTGCGTGGTTTTGTATTTGCCGATGAGCGCCAGCGCCTGTTCCGGGTCGAAGTGTTCCATCACGACGCACGTGCCGCCGAAGCCGTGCACCGCCATGTTGTAGCGCAAAGGCGCCGCGTGATAGAGCGGCGCCGGCGAGAGATAGACCGTATTCTCGTCGAACTGGTAGAGCATCTTGGCCAGCATCAGCAGCGGGTTCGGCTGCGCCAGCGGTCCGCCGGTCAGCGCGCGCTTCACGCCCTTCGGGCGGCCGGTGGTGCCGGAGGAATAGAGCATGTCGGTGCCAGGGGCTTCATCGGCGATCGGCGTTTTTGGCATCGGCGCGAGTGCCGCTTCCGCGCTGTCGTAGCCCGGCATCGCGCCGCCTAGCATCAGTTTCTTCACGCCGGGCAGCATGGTTGCGAGCTCGCGCGCGGTGTCGCCCATTTGTTCGGAGGTGATCAGGATTTTCGCGCCGCAGTCCTTGACGATGTAGTCGATCTCACCCGCCGTCAGCCGCGAGGAGACGCAGGTGAAATAGAGCCCCGACCGCTGCGCCGCCCAGACGAGCGGCAGGTAATGCACGTTGTTCTCCATGAAGATCGCAATGCCGTCGCCGGTGGTCAGCCCCAGCTTGCGAAACAGCTGCGCGCCTTGGTTGGAGCGTTCGTCGAGCTGGCCGTACGTTACGGTTTCCCCCGTCGAGGCCATGATGAAGGCGGCTTTATCCGGCTGCGTCTTGGCGTGGATGGAGGGGTGCATGGGCGCGGGTCCTCAAGGTTTGCAATTAGATAGCGCTTCCCCCCTTGAGGGGGAAGCTGTCGAGCCCGAAGGGCGAGACTGATGGGGGGCAGTCATCACGCGCTCACTGCCCCCCATCCGTCTCGCGGCTTCGCCGCTCGCCACCTTCCCCCTCAAGGGGGGAAGGGCTAGGAGTTGGCGTCACGCCATTCACACAAGGAGTCCGCCCCCATGTCCTTCACCGAGATCAAATACGACGTCGCCGACAAGGTTGCGACGCTTACGCTCAACCGGCCCGACAAGTTGAATGCGTTCACGGGCGTCATGATGATGGAGATGATTAAGGCGTTCGATATGGCGGACGCTGATGACAACGTGCGGGTGGTCGTGGTCACGGGTTCGGGGCGCGGGTTTTGTGCGGGGGCCGATCTTTCCCAAGGCGCGAAGACGTTTGACTACGAGTCGCGCTCCGACCGGCCGGAGAAGGCCGGTGTGCCGGTGAAGGACGGCGACGTCGACTGGAGCCATGAGGGTGTGCGTGACGGCGGCGGGCGGCTGACGTTGCGCATCTTCGAGTGTTTGAAGCCTGTCATTGCGGCGGTGAATGGGCCGGCGGTTGGTGTCGGCATTACGATGCAGCTGCCGATGGATATCCGGATCGCCAGCGACAACGCGCGGTTCGGCTTTGTGTTTGCGCGGCGCGGGATCGTGCCGGAGGCGTGTTCCAGTTGGTTCCTGCCGCGGCTCGTCGGCATCTCGCAGGCGATGGAATGGTGCACGACGGGGCGCGTGTTCGACGCGCAGGAGGCGCTGCGCGGCGGGTTGGTGTCGAAGGTCGTCGCGCCGGATGCTTTGTTGCCCGCGGCTTACGCGATCGCGCGCGAGATCGCTGACAACACGGCGCCGGTGTCGGTCGCGCTCACGCGGCAGATGATGTGGCGCATGCTCGGCGCCGATCATCCGATGGAGGGACACAAGATCGACAGCCGCGCGATCTACGCGCGCGGGCGGCAGGGCGACGCGAAGGAAGGCGTGGTGTCGTTCCTGGAAAAGCGCCCGGCAGCGTTTCCGGACAAAGTGTCGAAGGACATGCCGACGTTCTATCCGTGGTGGGACAAGCGGACTTATTCTTAGTCCGGGAGCATCGGGGCTGCGCTCGCAGGCTGCGCTGCGACCTGTTCCTCATGCCGGAAATGCCAGAGGCTGGTGAAGAAGCGGAAGCTTAGCCAGAGGATCGTGACGGTTATGGGTACGACCAGGACCGCGTTCAGGATGCCGTACCACTGGGCGAGAAGGCCGTACATCAGCGCGCCGATTGGGCCGCCTGCGACGTTCGCGAATTGCAGCATGGAGAGGACGCGCGCGCGGTAGGCGTGGGGGGCTGCGATCTGGACCATGCCGCGGGTCAGTGCCATCGCGACGCCCGCCGTTATGCCCCACCAGAACATGAGGGCGACGAAGAGCTCGTAGCTTAGGTGGAAGTGCACCAGCGCGAAGACGAGGAAGTTGTTCAGCGTGAGGCACATCAAGAGGCGGCCGGGGCGGTCGGTTTGCGGCATGCGCGAGAACGCGAACGACGAGAGGGTGAGGCCAAACAGAAAC
>JBJXEH010000110.1:0-3264 GCA_046153995.1 Micropepsaceae bacterium | reverse complement strand
CATCGAACTCGATTTGGCCAACTGGACGCCGCTACCGGTGTTCCAGTGGCTCGCGCGCAGCGGCGGCGTGGACGAGCGCGAGATGTTGCGCACGTTCAACTGCGGCATTGGGATGATCGTTGTGGTGCCGGAATCGCGCGCAGAAGAAGCAGCGCGTGTGTTGACAGACGCGGGTGAACTGGTGTTCCCGCTCGGTAAGTTGATTGCGGGCAAAGGCGAACCCACGGTGCGGTACAAAGGCCGCCTCGCACTTTGACTCGCAAACGCGTCGCTATTCTCATCTCCGGGCGCGGCAGCAATATGCGGGCTTTGATTGAGGCTGCGCGGGCGTCGGACTATCCGGGCGAGACCGTGCTTGTTGTCTCGAGCCGTATGGAGGCTGAGGGGCTTGGGATCGCTCGCGAGCTTGGCGTTGAGACGGCGCTTGTCGATCAAGTACGCTTCCGGCGCGAGAACAGGGATCGCGAGGCCTATGATGCTGAGCTGCACCATGTTCTGACGCGCGCGAATGTCGAATTCGTTTGCCTTGCGGGGTTCATGCGCATCCTCTCGCCCGGGTTCGTGCGTAACTGGCAGGGCCGGATCGTCAATATCCACCCTTCCCTTCTGCCTGCGTTTCGCGGGTTGAAGCCGCAGGCTCAGGCACTCGATGCCGGTGTGAAGGTGACAGGTTGCACGGTGCACTATGTGGTTCCCGAACTCGATGCAGGGCCAACGATTGCGCAGGCGGAAGTCCCGGTTCTTGACGGCGATACGGAAGAGACACTGGCGGCGCGCATCTTGGAAGCCGAGCACAAGCTCTATCCGCACGCGGTGCGCGAGGCGCTTACGCGGCTTTAGGATTCCGGCCGATGTCTTTCAGGATTTCGCGCGCCGCGTTGTGGCCGGGGACGCCGGTGACGCCGCCACCGGGGTGCGTGCCGGCACCGCACATGTAGAGCCCTTTGACCGGTGCGCGGTAGTTGCCGTGGCCGAGGACGGGCCGCGCGGAGAACAGCTGATCCAGCGATAGTGCGCCGTGCATGATGTCGCCGCCGACGAGACCGAACGTGCGTTCGAGATCGAGCGGCGACAAGGCTTGCCGGCCAAGGACGCTCGCTTTGAAGCCAGGTGCATGTTTGTCGACGGTCGCAATCATCAGATCGGCAACCTCGTCGCGGTGCGCGTCCCACGAGCGTCCATCCGGCAATTCCGGCGCGACGTGCTGGCAGAACAGGCTCGCCACGTGTTGACCCGGCGGCGCGAGGCTGTCGTCCAGCGTCGAGGGGATTAGCATCTCTACGATGGGCGCGCGCGACCAGCCGTGCATGCGCGCATCGTTGTAGGCGACTTCCATGTACCGCAGGCTTGGTGCGATGACGATGCCGGAGGTGAGGTGGTCACCCGCCTCGGGCAAACAAGTGAAGCGCGGCAGTTCGCTGAGCGCGACGTTCATGCGGAACGTGCCGGAGCCACAGCGGTAAGTCTTCATGCGTTCGGCGAAATCCTTCGGCAGGACCGCGGGGTTCACAAGGCGCTCGAACAGCAGTTTGGGGTTCAAGTTCGAGACGACGGTGGCGGCTTCAATGCGCTCGCCGCTGTCGGTGACGACGCCGGTGACGCGGCCGTCGGTGACGACCACTTCGCGGACCGCGGCATCGGTGCGGATTTCGACGCCGGCTTCGCGGCAGGCTTTCGCCATCGCTTGCGTGATCGCGCCCATGCCGCCGATCGCGTGACCCCACGCGCCGCGCTTGCCGTTCACTTCGCCGAAGACGTGATGGAGCAATACGTAGGCTGTACCCGGCATGTAGGGGCTAGCGTAGTTGCCGACCACACCGTCGAAGCCGAAGATTGCCTTGATCGGGTCGCTTTCGAACCAACCGTCGAGGTAGTCGCCGGCCGAACGCGCGAAGATCGCGAGCAGGTCGCGGCGCGTTTCCATCGACAGCGCCGCGACCTGCGTGCCGAGACGCGCCGACTTCATCAGTTCGGGGATCGCGCCGAACCAGCCGCCTTCGACGACGTTCGGCGGCGTCTCAAGCAGCATGCCGCGCAAAACGTCGGCGAGTGCTTCGATGCGCGTGTAGTACGCGTCGAGCGCCGTTGCGTCGCGGTTTGAAAACTTTGCGATTTCTTGTTTGAGGTTAGGGCCTACCGCAAGGTATGTGCGATCGTCGATCGGCAAGAAATTTGCCATCTTACGCTCGACGATCTTCAGCCCGTGCGCGTGCAGATCAAGGTCGGCGATGATCTTCTGATTAAGCAGGCTGACGGTGTAGCTTGCAACCGAGTTGCGGAAGCCCGGGTGAAACTCCTCCGTCACCGCTGCACCACCGACGACGCCGCGCCGTTCAAGCACCGTCACCTTCCGCCCCGCCCGCGCGAGATAGAACGCGCATACTAGCCCGTTGTGACCGCCGCCGATGATGATGACGTCAGCCATCGAAGATCAGTCCATCAACTTGCGGCTGAGATAGGTAAACTCCAGCGCGATGCGTTTGGCGCGTTCGCGTTGGTTTGAGGCGGCGTCGTGGCCGCCGTCGATATTTTCGTAGTAGAGGAACGGTAAGCCCATCGCCTCCATTCTTGCTGCCATTTTCCGGGCGTGGCCGGGGTGGACGCGGTCGTCCTTCGTCGAGGTAACGAAGAACGGTTCGGGATACTTCACGCCTTTCTTCAGGTTGTGATAGGGCGAAATCTTGCGCAGGAAGGCACCTTCGGTCGCGTCTGCGGGGTCGCCGTATTCGCCGACCCACGAGGCCCCGGCGAGTAGCTTGTCGTAGCGCAACATGTCGAGAAGCGGCACCTGCACGACGACACCGCTCCAAAGTTCGGGGCGCTGTGTGAGAGCCACGCCCATCAGCAGGCCGCCGTTCGATCCGCCTTGGATGCCTAGGTGGCGTGGGATCGTAATCTTGCGCGCGATTAAGTCTTCGGCGACGGCGGCGAAGTCGTCATAGATGACTTGGCGCTTCGTCTTGAGACCCGCTTGGTGCCAGGCGGGACCGAACTCGCCGCCGCCGCGGATGTTGGCCAGCACGTAGACGCCGCCTCGCTCAGCCCAAAGCTTGCCAACCGTGCCGGAGTAACTCGGCGTCATCGACACCTGAAAGCCGCCATAGCCGTAGAGCAGCGTTGGGTTCGAACCGTCGAGCTTGATGTCTTTCTTGTGAAGCACGAAGTATGGGACTTTCGTACCGTCCTTCGAGGTCGCTTCGAATTGCTGCACCTGCATGCCCGATGCGTCGAAGCGCGGCGGCAGGGATTTCGTCTTCGCGAACG
>JBJXEH010000109.1:0-9446 GCA_046153995.1 Micropepsaceae bacterium | reverse complement strand
ACGGTGATCGTGTCGGTATAGGCGCCCGGGTTCACATACTGCCCCGCCGGTATCTGCCCAAAGCCCGTACCCGCCGCCGAGCCGCCGCCGCCGCCGTAGGGGCGCGTCAGCGTACCGCCGGTGCCGTCGCCCCAAATCGTCGTGAAAGCCGCTTGGTTGTAGATGTTGTAGTTCAGCGTATTCGCGCCGGAGAGCATCGTGCGCGGCGTATAGGTCGGCGAGCTACCCCTCGACAACGTCGCCACAAACGCCGGCAGCGTATCGCCTCCGATCACGCAACTGACAGTAACCGTCATGTTGGCGGTGTCCGCTGTGGACGGATTGTAGGTGCCGAAGTTGAGCGCCGTCGCCGTCACCGTCAGCGGACGCGCGACCGTGTTGCATGGCGCCGCCTGCACGGCACTCGCGCACGCAGCGGCGGTGAGCAGGATCAGCGCGCGGAAAAACGTCTGGTCGAGGCACATCGCAACGCCGATTGTACCGCATCGCATGAGCACCCGGACCGGATTTATTCCACCGCGCGCAGCCTCACCGTTTACGGATTGTCAACGATCTCACGGCGCGACCGCACAAGCGATTGGTCCAAGCCGCGGAATCTCGCCCTTCACCGGCGGCGGCGGCTCGCTCAGCGTGAAGCGGCAAAGCCCGAGCTTCGTCTCAAGCTCGGCCGTCAACGGCAACTTCAAATTCTCGATGAAAAGCCCGCCACGATAACCCACGATCCACGGCGTGTCGTCGCCCGCAAAGCGAACCGTCGTCCCCGCGTCCGGGTATGACCCGTCGGGCAGCGTCACGGTCAGCATCACGGGCTTGGTATCGCCCGGCGCAAGACTGACCGCCGCCCCGCCGCGTCCCGGCACGACGTCGATGTCCGTCATGGCCAGCACCTTCGACATGTCATAGCCGCCCGGATCGACCGCGATCTGATTGCGCGTAAACGGCACGAGCCCGGTCAGCAGCGCGACGCCGTTCTCGTCCGTCTCCGCGACCAGACGGTTCTCGCGATAGAGCTTGACGCCAGGCTCGCCCGCATCGACGAGCGCGAACGACCCGTCCAGCTTGCGCGTCACGAACACACTGTCCCCGGTCGTCACGACCGAACCGGCAGCCTGCAGTTGCGCAGCCACAGTGCCGTCGAACGAAGCAATCCGCCCGCCGAGCGCCACGTACTGACTTTCGAAGCGGCCGTCGGCATTCAACTGCGTCGCACCCTGCCCCTGCGTCGCGGAAAGCCGGTAGCCGAAGCCGCCGTCTTCTTGCTCCACCGGCTGCTCCAGCGTCGCGCGAACTTCGACGTCCTGCTCTTGCGTGCGCAATGACGCGCTCGCGTAAGGACCGCCGCCGCCCAGCGGCACGCTCAAGAACGTCTCCGCCAACAGCGAGTCCTTGTCTGGGTTGTAAACGCTCGTGATCCCGAACGTCACATTGCCCATCGAAACCGTGTAGGTCGCCGACGCCAGCGCCACCGGTTTCTCGTCCGCCCGCTCGACGCGCAGATACGACACCGCCAGCGATCCGAAGTCCTCAAGATCGAGCCCTGCGCCAAGCTGCAACGTCTCGCGCGGCGGCAACGCGCCGTCGAACGCCGCAACATCGCGATATTCAGGCGTCGCCACCTCAAGAGCCGCGAACAAATTCACCGCGCCGAACTGAGCCGAAAGCGAGATCGACCCGAACCCGCCCTCGCCAAATTCGCTCGTGCTACCCGCACCCGCAAAGCCCAGCGAGCCGAAGTCGAACAGCGTCACGACACCGCCAATGCCCGCGACCGCAACGTCCGCCGTCGCCTCCGCATGGCCTTCAAACGTGAAGTCGTCGGTGATCCCATGACGCAGGGTCGCCGACACAACCGCGTCCCCATAGTCGAAGCTCTTCAAGCCATACGACTTGCGCAAGAACCCCGCCTCGATGCTGTACGACGTCAGCCCTTCCGCCAGCATGCGGCTGTCGGTGTAGTAGTTGATCGTCCGCCGCGTTTCGCGGCCAAGCAGATCGCGCACGACAACGGTCGCCTGCCCCGCACCGGTGACGATCGGCAGATTGCGCACGTCGAACGGCCCCGCCGGCACGTCTTCCGAAAGCACCTGGCTCGCGCCGACGAACACATCCACCGATCCGGGCACGGCCGTTTCGCCGAAATAGTCCGGCAACGGCATCGTGATCAGGTCCGGCTGCAGGGAAAAATCACGCGCCAACTGCACGCCGCCAAAACGCACAGAGCGAGACCAACCGGCCCCGCTCGAAATCGCATCGCCTGCTGTCAGCCGCCGAAGCGCCGGCGGATCGTCCATGGCCCAGAACGTCTCAAGCCGGACCGCGTTCGCATCGTCCTGGCTGGCGCTCGCAAATCCGTTTGTCGTGAACGTGCCGATCGGCGTGAACGCCGACAGCGCAAACGCACCGTCGATCGTCGTGTTCCTGAGCGACGACGTGACGTCGCCTTGGTTCAGCAACACGTCGTACTCGGCCGCGAACGCCGTCACTGGCGTGTTTGTGACAACGGCCCGCTCGCCGCCGCGCAGATTGAGCGACGTCACCGCAAGCCGCGCCGGCGCCGCGGAGACGAGCAACTGCTGCTTCGCCTCTTCGATCGTAGCCTTCACACCCGCGATGCGATTGAGCGCGACCAACGTCCCCTCGACGTCGTCGTCCGCGACATCCTTGATACCGATAGCCTCAAGATCGCTCCGTTCGACCCAGAGGTCGCCGCCGCGGTCGGCGACGTTGACGACCAGCTTGCGCGACTGCCCGTTCAGCCACACCTCAAGCACAAGGCTTCGCGAACCCGTTTCCGCCGTCTCGGCCCAAGCAATCGCGGGCGTGAAGGCGCTGAGCCCTATCGCAACTATGAGCGCGAGCGCGCGCATCTCACCGGTGCACGACGATGGTTTCGCGGATGGCGGCGTCGCTGCTGTCGGTGAGCCCTTCAACAGTCACGCGCTCGCCATCCGCAAATCCGCCGGCGATCGGCCACGTCTTCGTGGCGCCGGATAACACGTAAGGAACAGCCTTGGCCGACACCGTCATGCGCCGGCCGCCTTGGGTCACGAGTTCGAGTTTCGTGAACTTCAAATGCGCGCGGCCAAAATTGTTTGCGCTAAGCGAGAGCCCACCTGCGCCGATTCGCGCGTCCCACTTGATCTGCGACGCAGGCACTTCCGGCGTGCCCACAAACAGCGGCACGCTGAACTGCAGCAGCACGCGGATCGTACGCGACTCGTTGTTTGCAGGGTCCGGCAACTCGCTCGCGAAAAGCCGGTACGTCCGCTCAACGCCCGGCGCACCCGGCTTCACCATCACGCGCACGACTTGCTTGCCGCCGGCCGGAATGCGCGCCATCGGCGGGCTAACGAGCACCGCGTCGGTCGGCTTCAGCACGTCCTCGTTGCCCGCTTGGTCCCAGGTGAACCCTTCGAGCTGGACAATGATCGGCTGCGTGCCGCGATTGGCGAGCGTCAGCGTCGTGGCGCCGGTCTTGCCGTCGATGGTGAGCTTAGTCGGCGCGACCTCAAGACTGGCCGCGTATGCCGGTGCACAAAAAAGCGCGGCAACAAGCGCCGCGCAAAGGCGCGATGCACCCACCCGAAATGATAGATGCATCGCGTCTCCTGTTTAGTACGTAACGGTTGCCGTGATTGTGTCTGTGTAAGCGCCTGCAGCCACGAACTGGCCGGTCGTGATGCGGCCAAAGACGGTCAGCGCCTGGTTGGCGCCGTTGCCGGTGCCGGCTTGCGTCACGGTGGCGAGCGTACCGTCGCCCCAAACGGTGGTGCGGCCGGCGGTCGTGTACATGCTGTAGTCAAGCGTGCTGCCGCCCGTCATCCTGCGGACCGCGACCGTCGCGCCCGTACCGGTACCCGCGTTCAGCGCCACCGTGTAAGGCGTCGTGTTCGAGCAGCGGACCGTGACCGTGCTGGTGTTGTCGTTCGGCGTGCCTGAGCTCGCGTCATAGTTGCCGAAGGCCAGGTTCGTGGCGCTGACCGTGCAAACCGAAAGCACAGTGGCCGTCACCTGGAATGTCGTCGTCGCCGTCGCGGCGATCGCAACCGGCGTTGCCACGATGGCGGCAGCGCAAACGATCGCGCTCGTGAATTTCAGAAGATTTTTCGAAGACTTTTTCATGTTGGTCTTTCTCCCACCGCCACTTTGGAATGGCTCTCCGTGGGAAAAAGTACACGTGTACCGTTACCGGCTTCTTAAAACGGCGGCATCACGCCCGCACGTACCTCCCGCCAAATCGCCGCCTTCGACCCAAAGTGTTGACGAATTGGAAACCCTACTCGCGAACCGAGGCTCTTGCCCTTGCAGCCCAGTCGCGCCAATACACTATGGGCAAGCCGAAACGGAGGACGCGCGATATGCAGTCCGATCCCTACGCCATCTACCGGTCCTTGTTCGAAAGCCCGGCGGTCAAAAGCGCGTGGATGGCAGCCTATGGCGGCCGCTTCTGGAACGAGAGCGAGCCACCCAACTCCCAAGCCACCGCCGACGACGTCGCGTTCGTCATCGATAGCTTGAACGCGGGACCAGCCCGGCTGATCGCCGACTTTGGTTGCGGCTCGGGATGCCTTGGACGCGCGATAGCGGCATCGACGAGGGCCAATGTGGCGGGCATCGATTTCAACCCTATCGCCGTTCGCCTTGCCGAGGAGCGTGCAGGCGCACGTGGTCTGGCAGACCGCCTCACTTTCAAGACGGGTGACATCGCAGCGACAGGCTGGCCGGACCACCATTTCGACGGAGCGGCGAGTCTGGATGTATTGCTATTCGCGCAGGACAAGACCGCGGCGCTTCGCGAAATCGCGCGCGTTCTAAAGCCGGGCGCCCGCTTTGCCGGGACGACCTTTGAGCTGCGCAAGCCCAGCGAAGCGTTATCGGTGCCCGCATTCACGGACTACGAGGCCGCGTTTGTGCAAGCGAACCTCACAGTGGAAACGTACGAGGAAACGCCGGACTGGCGCGGCCTGCTTGAGCGTGCCTTGTCCGCGTTGATCGCGCACGAAGCAACCATCCGCCAAGAGGTTCATCCAGCCGCTGCAGAGCGGATGTTCACATGGGCCCACCGGCGCGGCGCCGAACTCGATCACAGCCGTCGCGTTCGGTTCTGCGTGACGCGGCCTTGAACCTGGCTTAGCCTACCTCTTTGATGAATGCCTGCGCCGCCGCCGGTGCGCGCACCTTCGCGCCTGAGATGAAATAGACGAACACGTCGCGCTTCGCCTTCGCGGGCTTCTTGCCCAAAAGCGGCAGATCGTCGGCCACACCGCCCGCTTCCCAAGCCTTCGCGCGGGCGCCCCAAGTCTTAATCTCCGCAGGCTTGTACCCCGTCGGGACCTTCTCCTGCGTCCGCTGCAGTCGCAGATACATAAAGTCCGACGTCGGGTCGGCGATCAGCGGATGCTTCTCGCTGTCGACCAGCACGACGGCGACACCGTAAGCCCGCGCAAGCTCTACAAACTCCGGCACCGCAAACGTCGCATGCCGCGCCTCGACCGCGTGACGCAGCTTCCGCCCCTTAACCTCTTTAGGGAGCATCTTGAAGAACGCCTCGACGTCCTTCGGGTCGAACTTCTTGGCCGGCATGAATTGCCAGAAGAAGGCCCCAAGCCGATCCCCCATACCCAAAACACCGCTAGCGAAGAATTTCTCGAGCGCAGGCCCTGTTTCCGCCAACACCCCCTTCCCCACCACAGACATCGGCCCCTTGACCGTGAACACGAACCCGTCCGGCACCTCCGCCGCCCACTTCACGAACGTCTCGGCCGACGGCGTGCGGTAGAACGTGCCGTTGATCTCGATCGACGTCAGCACGCGGGACGCGTAGTCGAGCTCCTTCGCCTGCGGGTGCCCCTTCGGATAGAACGTTCCTCGCCATTCCGGGAAGTTCCACCCGCCGATTCCTGCCCTGATCATGCCCGCCTCCAGCCAAAAATTCGGCGGAGAACCTTGCACAACCCCGCCGGACGGGCCACATGTTTCCGCACGTTTCCGCTGGGAGGAACTCTGATGTCCGACGTCGTCGTCCGCACGCCTATGCAGTATCTCGATCGCGCGCTGTCCACTTTGCGCGAAATGGGGATCGTCCCCACGAACAAAGGCGAAGAAGCCCCGATCAACGCGTTGCTGCAGCAGATTTCGGACCTCGACCAAGACCGCATCACGATCATCGCCCGCACGCTGAACCAGGCGTCGAACTTCAACGAAGTCGTGCGCGAACACGTCGCCGCGATGGAAGTGGGCGACCGCTACCGCCAGATCACCGAAGGCTTCAACTCGATCCGCGACGACGCGAAAGCGATGGTCGACCAAATCGCCGACGGGAAAGTCAGCATGTGGGAGCGCACGACAAACTCGTGGATGAAGCTCACCCGCGGCGACGTCGCCGACCGCTTCGACAAAATCCGCTCGATCTACATCGCCGTCACCAAGGAAACGAAGAACCAGATCCAGCGCGAAGCCGCGATCCTGGAATCCTACCGCGACTTCCGCGGCGCCTTGAAGCAATCCGAGGTGATGGCGCTTGAGGTCTTGAAAAAGGCCGAGTGGAAACTCGACGAAGCAAAGAAAAAGCTGAACGAGGCGGCAAACGCCGTCGCGACGTTCGCCGGCACCGAACCCGCCGAGCGCGCAAAGCTCGAGCTGATCCGCGACGAGGTGCTGCGCCAAACGCAGGACGAGGATAAACGCTACCAGATCGCGAAGGACCTGAGCGACAATCTGACGATCGGGTACAACACGTCCGAAGTCATCATGGCCCGCCTGATGCAAACGACGAGCGCGAAGGAACGCATCTACGCGCAAGCCGTCTCGTTCTTCTCGACGAACGACACGGTCCTGACCGCGCTCAAAGCCTCGTTCACCGGCATGTTCGGCCTGCATGAATCGACCGAAACCGTAAACGCGATGAAGGAAGGCGTGTCTAAATCGATCGAGGTGCTCTCCGAAATCGGCGACAAGGTGCAAGAGGCCGCGGTGCGCGCCGGCTACGGTCCCACGATCCGCGCCGACGCGGTGAAGAAGCTCGTCGACAGCGTCGTAAACTTCCAAGAGAAGTCGCGCATCATCATCGAAGAAATGCGCAAACTCGCGACAGCAAACTCCGCCGAAATCCGCGACGCCGTAGAAGACGGCAAACGCCGCCTAGCCTCCCTCGTCGCCCAAGGCAAGGCGTTCAACCTCTAACAAGAAATGTCTCACACGAAGATACAAAGGTACGAAGAAGTAGTTGCCCTCGGCGCGAAGCGCCAGCCCGACGTCGGGCTGCGCGCCTACAGCGCGCGGGGTGCCTCCCTTCGTATCTTTGTATCTTCGTGTGAGATCTCCTTCTCTTCGCGTCTTCGCGGCTTCGCGTGAGGCAATAATGTCCGGCGCCGCCGTCCCTGCCAAACCGCAAACGCTCGACGAGCTGATGCTCGCGATGGACGTGGTCGACACGATCCGCCACCGCGACCTGCTGGTCGAGCGCGAACTCGGCCAGGGCGCGCGCGACGACGAACTCAGAAAACGCCTGCGCGAAATCTACAAAAGCCAAGGGATAGAGGTCACCGACCGCATCCTCGACGAAGGCATCAAGGCGCTCAAAGAAAGCCGCTTCGTCTACACCCCGCCCGCCCCGGGCCTGAGCCGCACACTCGCCCTCATGTGGGTCCGCCGTGGAACAATCGCCGGCTGGACGAGCGCCCTGCTGGTCGGCGTAACGGCACTCTGGGGCGGCTACCAATACGGCGTCGTCGGGCCGCAGCAGCGCGCAAGAGACGCCACGCGCATCGAGCTCACCGAAACGCTGCCGAAGGAACTAGCCGGTGCACACGCCGCCGTCGTCGCCGAAGCGCGTGTCGAACCGGCACGAACACAAGCCGATGGCCTGCTCCGCGACGGCCAAACAGCCCTCGGCGCCAAAGACATAACAGGCACGCGTGCAGCAATCAGCAACCTGGAAACCCTGCGCGCCAAACTCGTGCAAACCTACCAGCTGCGCATCGTCGCCGACGGCACCACCGGCTTCTTCCGCATCCCCAACATCAACGAGAGCGCCCGCAACCACTACATCGTCGTCGAAGCGATCGCCCCGGACGGCCGCAGCCTCACCATGCCGGTGACGAACGAAGAAGACGGCCGCTCCTACAACGTCAACGCTTGGGGGTTGCGCGTGCCGCAAGCGACATTCGACGCCGTCGCCCGCGACAAGCGCGACAACGGCATCATCGAAAACCGCATCTTGGGGCAGAAGCAGCGCGGCGAACTCGACCCGCGCTACACGATGTCCGTGCTCGGCGGCGCCGTCACATCCTGGGACGACGAATAATGTACGTATCCAGCCGCGACGCCCTCTCCGAAGTCGAGAACGCCATCACAGGCGTCCGCTCGAACGAAAACCGCTTGGCGGCCGTGCTCGCCTCCGCCGCAAGCGAAGCCGAACGCCAGCGCAAGCAACTCGCCGAAACGTTCCGCGGCCTGGCACTCATCCGTCTCGACGCGCTCGTGCGCAACGAAATCGTAGGCGATCTCGACGCCGCCGAACGCCGCGCACTCGGCCTCCTGCGCACGCATAAATCGAAACTCGACCAGCTGTTGATCAGGCACGGTGGCGCTCAAAGCGCTGTCGTCGCCTGCGAAGCCGACCACCGCACAAAGACCGCCGCCGTCGAAGCCGCAGGCGAACCGATCAAGACGCTGCAATACGACGTGGAGAAGAAGGTACAGGCCGACCCGGCCTGGATCGCACAAAAGGCGCGGCTAACGGACACCACAAGCATCGCCCAAGCCGCCGACGACAAAGCGAAACAATCGGAGGCCGACCTCGGCGCAAAACGAAAACCCTACGAAGCCGACCCACTGTTCATGTATCTGTGGAAGCGCAAGTTCGCGACAGGGGACTACAAGGCAGGCAACTTCGCCCGCTTCTTCGACCGCTGGGTCGCGCGTCTCGTCGGTTACGACACCGCACGGCCGAACTACACGCATCTGAACGAAATCCCGCTGCGCCTGCGCGAGCACGCAAACGAACTCGTCAAGCGCGTCGAAGCCGAGGACCGCAAACTCGAAGAGATCGAGCGCGCGGCCCTGATGGACGCAGGCATCCTGGCGCTCGAAACGAAACTCTCAACCGCGCAAGCCGAACTGAAAGCCGCAACCGAAGCGCTGTCGAAAGCGCAAGCGAGCTTGGCCACCCTCGATCAAGAACGCACGAAACTACTCGACGAAGGCGACCGCCGCGCGCACGACGAAGCGCTCGCAGTCCTCTCCCAAGCGATCGCCCGCGAAGACCTGCAAACCATGTACCGCGAAGCGCGCACCACCAAAACGACCGACGACGACCGTCTGGTGCAGCAAATCGAGCTCACGCAAAACGCGATCGCGAAGGCCGAAGGCGAGGTGACGAAGATTCGCGACGAGACCCGCGAAATCGCCCGCCGCCGCAGCGAACTCGAAGGCGTGCGCGACAA
>JBJXEH010000108.1:0-23692 GCA_046153995.1 Micropepsaceae bacterium | reverse complement strand
TATTCCGGCTGTTCCATGAGCCGGAGGTGGCGGACTGGCTGTTCCTCACCGGTCCGCCGGCACGCGAGCAACTGGAAGCGCGCACCGTGCTGCACGAGCAGATTTGGGCGGAGCGCGGGTACGGGATGTTCGCCGTGCTTGAGAGGGCGTCGGATCGGTTCGTCGCCCGCGTCGGCGCGATGCTGACCGCTGAGACGGGGCGTATGGAAATCGCCTGGTCCACGGTGCGCGACGCGTGGGGCAAAGGCTATGCGGCCGAGGCGGCGCGTGCGTCCGTCGATTTCACGTTCGCGCATTCGAAGCTCGATGCGCTCGACTGTTACCTGCGCCCCGACAACACGGCCTCGCGCCGGGTGGCGGAGAAAACGGGCTTCCTCTATCAGGATACGCGCTTTCTCTACGACCGTCCGCTCAGATACTACCGCATCGAGCGGCGCTAGCTTTCGCGCATCGCGCCTTGCCGCATAGCGGCCAAGAGTTCGGGATTTGCGGCCTTCCACGCATGCCACGCTTCGCGCGTGATGCTGTAGAGATGCAGATCGACCATAGTGCCGTCTTTGTGGGAACGGGTGTGGTTCTTTAGCGTCCGATTCAACGTCCATCCGGTCTTACGCAGGTAGCTGATGATCGGCTCGTTGGTGGCAAGCGCGGTCGCAGTCATCACTTTTAGGTTCAGCGTATCGAAGAAATAGTCGCGAAACGGTGCCGCCACTTCGAGCATGACACCGCGGTTCCGGTAGGCCGTCTCGCCGACAAACGTGTTGGCCAGATAGCGGGCCTTGTCCCAATCGACCTGTGTGGCGAGGATGCCGAGCAGCAGATCGTTCGTGCGATCGAAGATTCCTAGAATTATATTCGATCGCTGGTCGTACTTCCCGATGTAGGCGGCGACCTCCGCCAATGACGCTGGCGCGTCCGCCAGATTCAGGCCGTCGCGGATGTCGGTTTGGCCAAACCAGGCAAGCCACTGTGGCGAGGCGTCGTTGACGGTGAGCGTACGCAAGTAGAGGTTCGGCGTGTCGATCCGGATGGCGAGCGGTTGGGCAGGGGTGTTGGCTTCGTCCATGAATCGTCCTCTGTCGGCCCAAATTACACCGGCGTGGCCCGGGGGCGCCCGTCCGCCCCCAAAATTCTCCGGCCGAAACCGCCGAAAACACCGCATTGACCACGCGAGGGCGGGTCCGTAGGTTCCGCGTCCCTTTGGGGCCTATAGCTCAGCGGTAGAGCATCTGACTTTTAATCAGAGGGTCGCTGGTTCGATCCCAGCTGGGCTCACCAATTAGATCAATGGCTTGCCGTGTTTGTCGGTGAGCAAATATTCGAGCGGGTACCACCTGGGTATCACGCTATTGGGCCTGTTCATAACAACGAGGTTCGGTTTCATGCGCTCGACGCTGTGGCCCGTGCGTCGGTGCGGATCGCGCAACCGGTCCTGTGAACGCCCGCATGGTGTTCGCCCGTGGCGACGAGAGTCGCGTGCCGAACGACGCGTGAAGGCGCATGTTCACGCGGCCGTCTTAAGTTTGCGCCGTTCCTCAGCGTGCTCCCTGAGCTGATCGATTTTCTTCTGCGCCCAGTCAGCTGTCGCATGCTCGCGCAAGGCGAGGATTTTCTTGATATGGCAATTGCGAAGGCGTTCGCCACTTCCGCACGGACATTTCCAGTGTCCTCTCGGATCTGCCTTGATCAGCATTGAGAACAGGTCGTTCCATCGTTCAAGGGCGACGCCGACCAAATCGCATGCAGCTTCGACCTCGCCGAACACGCCATGGTCGCGCTCGCCGAACGGCCATTCCTTGTGAATTTCAAAGTAGCGTTGGCTTAGGAAGTAGTTGTGAACCGGCCCCGTCATGAACGTACGAAAACGCAGGTCGGGACGCTTCATCTTCCACTCGATCGGAACGAAGAGGCACGCGACGCCATTGCTGTTGTGCCGGTCGGGTACGTGCGGAATTCGTTGGCCAACCTCTCGTACGATCGGCGGTTCGAAAGGGTAGGCATCCGGGAAACTGATCTTGATCCGGAAGCGGTCGATGATTTCGCCGTCATGCAGGAGAGGAAACGAGCCGACCACGTTTGGCTCGTCCGCTTCGTCGATGAGCCGGAGATCGCCGAATGCGGCGATAAGAACGCTCTCGATTTCCTCGCGCAATTCCGGCGACATGTCTGTCACGGGGACCAGGGCCGCGTCGGGGCAGAGACCGACGCCACTGCGGCCATCACGCGCGCGGCCTGGCCCGCCTTCTTGAGCCCCGCGACGGGTCCGAACACTGCCGCCCATCCACCCGCCTCGATCTGCTTGATTGTGGCGCGCGCGACCGACTTCAAGTCGTCCCACGACTTTTCAACCTCGCCGCTTAAGTCGTTACCGGCTGGGTTAGCCGGATCTTCGACCTTCGGCGGCCTCTGCGCGTCCGCGATCGCCCGAAGTGTGTTTTCAAGTTGGTCGGCTAGTCCGTTTTTCTTGTGCGGCGCAAGGAGGTCAATCCCCATGAGCTCCCACACGAACTGTTTGATGGCGACATCGCGGCGAACCCGCAGCAGTTTGAGCAAACAGACGGCGTCCAATGTGCCGCAACCCTTCACGTGATCGATGTGCTTATCGAGGTTCGTCTTGAGCCGCGATTTGTCGCCGCCGTTCTGATGGAGGTAGCAATCGGTCTTCGTATCGTCGGTGTAGCGGCCGGGGACGACGTCGATGTGGAAGTCGATGCCGAGCGTGTCCCGTTCCTTGCTCCGCAGACGGATAGCCGAAGTCTTTTCCATAACCTGATATTTTTCACGCAAGACTTCGGCGACCTTTTTGTAGATGTCCTCCAAGGTCTCGCCCAGGCCGTTTTCGTTGGCGTGGACGTAGACGATCAAGTCGAGATCGTAGGATTCTCGGATCAACGTGCCCTTTGCTTTTGAACCGCCGTAGCGGATCGTGAACAAGCAGCCGGGGAACTTTTCTCTGAGGAATTTCTCAACGTCTTCGCGGTGCTGACGCAGCGCCTTCATCTCGTCGCCATCATCGGCGAGGCACTGATCTTCGAGAATTTTGAGGAGGTATTCGCCTTCGGTCATTTCAATCTACCTTCATCTGAAATGTAAAGCCGCCCTTGCTGCGGTCGTAGTCAAAAATCTGAAGCGCCGGATGGCGTTTCATCAGGCGTTCTTTTCCGATCATCACTGCGACCGGAGCGGGTACTGCCGGGAACACACTGATCTCGGCGACGTAACCGCGTTCGGCGGCAAGTCTGCCGAGAAAATCTTGATACACGGCGCCGAAGCGTTGCAGGTCCGCCGTCGTGCGCAAGAAGGTCGGGTTCGGGTCCGCCGACGTGAGCGCAATCTCATAAATTTGGAAACCTTCGCGAACGTCCGTTGGCAGATCCTCCATCTTCACCGTCCCACTCAGTGAAAGGACGAGCGCGATCGGCGCGCCTTCCGGCATTTCGCGAAAGCGGCGGATTTCGAAAGCTGTGCTCGGTGCTTCGGGCTTCCACCGCCAATCTTGCGTATCGCGATGGCGCTGGAAGAGCTGCACTGGGATCTTGTTCTCGAGCCGGGCACCGAAGTGAATCAACAGCGGAATGGGTGCGAGCGCAAAAGCTGCTATCCGTGGCACGCGACTAACCGCACCTTTGGCGGCGAACAGGCGATCGATTTCGCGGTCGATCTTGGCGCGCCCGACTTCGAGGAAACCTGCGCTTTCGCGTTGTCCATCCAGGTCGCTTAGGTCGATTTCGATGAACTTGCTTTCGGCCGGCCACATCGGGTTGATCGCTTCGAGGATATGGTCGCGCGGTATATCGATATGTGCCCCCGCGATCGGCGCCTTGAGCACGCACACGATAACTTCGGCATCAGGGGCTAGCCCCGTTGCACGACGGATGCGGATTTCGTGCTCCGCCTTAAATCCGCTGAGACGCGCCAGCGGAAACTCGTCTGGGTCGTCGTCGATCGCTTTGTGGCAGGGCGGACAGAGAAACATGAGGTTTTCCACGTCGTGGATATCGTCAGGCCGCTCGTCGGTCTGTCCACGCGGGCCGTCCGCGCTGAAGGCGACGATATGCGCCTGTTCCGCGAAATTCCCCGTTTGCTTCGTTATTCCGTGCTCAAACAGATACGCATTACACCCCCTGAATTCGCAGCGGCCGCCGGCCCGTACCGCCAACAGGCGCACCGTTTCAGGCGGAATGCCCCGAACACGGCGCACTGGACCGTCTTTCTGCCCATCCAAACGCCCGCCGCTGGTTTGCCGACTCTCCAATTCCTTGCTTCTCATTGATTTCCTTGGCCCTAACGGGACGTACCTGTGCCCCACAGATGGATAAGCTCAGCCGCGGCCGGATTCGGACATCCCGACCCAAATCTTGTTTTGTCCGCGTCGGTTGTTCGCTGAGCTATAAGAAGAAGAAGAAGAAGAAGAGGTCCATGTGCATCCGAAGCCTGCCGCCATGCCCGATGATCGTGCCGCAGCGCTAAAGGCCCTGGGGGCCGATCGCGTGAAACGCTTGGTCGCCTACGCTCGTTTTGCAAACCAGGGACTCGACCACGATGCAGAAGACCTTCTGCAAGGCGCCTATTCGCGTTGGATGGGATCGGACGTGCCCATGGTCGGGCCGGATGAGACCTATGGCTTCCTGATCGGGGCAATAAACAGCCAGCGGTTCAATGAATTCAGGCGCAAGCGCACGATCGAGGAGGCCTTTGGGCGACGACTCGAACCAGAAATTGATGCCGAAGAAGATCCGGTGGACTTAGCGCTCGCAGGTGGCGCGTCGCCGGAGGACAGCGTTTTTGCACAGCAGATCTATGACCATCTCGGGCACGATCCAGACGTTCAGCTATTGGTGCTTCAAATCGCGGACCGAGTTCCGCGAGCGGACATCAAGCGAGAGTTAGGCTGGGACGATAAGAAGTATGATGCCGTGCAGAAGCGCCGAATTCGCATGGCCGCCAAGTTAAAATATCAGGGAAAAGTGTGATGCCGAACAGGCCGAAAACGACGCCTCTTCCGCAGGCGTTTCTGGCCGAAATCGCCGAAGAGCTTCTGAGTTTGGAAGGTGGCGCGCTTGATCAGTTCCTCCTCGAGCTCGGAATGGATCCGGGTGACTTGCTCGCGCAGAGCGCTGACGCAATGGCTGCCGCGCAGAAAGCGCAAGGTAGGCAGCGTTTTGAGCAAGCGCGGGCGCGCGTTAAGGCGAAACGAATTTCGAATACGGCCACGATTTTGTCGTTCGACATCGCGAAGAAGCGCGCGTTGTTAGATGCAATCAGAGCCCGTGGTGAAAAGACTGGCGATATGACAATGGCGGCTCGGAACCAGAAAATTGAGTCCGAGTCGGACTTGGACAGCGTGCTTGAGGCATGTTTGAAGCTCGGCGTCATCGATGCGAGTGGCGAGTTAAAGGACTGACATGCGTCCGGCCGAAACACTGTTGTTGGAGCTGGGTATAACCGATCCGAAGGACATCGATGTTGATGTCATCGCGGATTGTGTAGGCGCGGAAATTGACTACCGCGACTTGGCAAGTTGTGAGGCGCAGATTATCGGCTATCGTGATCGAGCCGTCATCTATGTGCGCAAGGACACGCGCTACCAGCGTCGCCGATTTAGTGCTGGTCACGAGCTTGGACATTGGTATCACCATCGCGGCCAGTCGTTTGTATGCCGGCCCGAAGATATTGGGCGGCCGATTGATGAGGCATCGAAGAACGCCGAACGGGTCGCAGATGCGTATGCCGCGGACCTGCTGCTGCCGCCATTCTTGTTCGCGCCGAGGCTAAGCTCACAACAGAAAGTGACGTTGGAGGGTTTGGTGGCCCTCGCCGATGAATTCTCAACCAGCCTCACCGCAACGGCGATCCGAGCCATGCGATTGACCAAAGATCCAGTGATTGTGGTCGCGCACAACCTTCTCGGAAAGCGTTGGCAATGGCCAAGTGGGACAACGCTGGGACTCGCCGTCCGTCCTGACGTTGATCCGCGTTCCAGTGCTTTCGCAAGTATGCTCGGCGCTGGGCGATTGGCGCCCGCTAAAAGGGAGCCTGCGGGCTATTGGTTTGACCGCCGTCATATCGATCAGTTTGAGCTGCTCGTGCAGACTGTGAAAACTGCGGAAGGAGAGGCGCTCTCTCTTGTGCGGATAGTGGATCCGAAGCTGATTGAAATTTATGGCTAAGCCGCGCCTCGGATTTTGGCCTCGTCCAGCAGCGCGCGCTGTCAATGGTTGCGCGTTATCGAAGCAGTTCGACGGCAGCCGAAACCTCCGACGGCCTTGCCGACAAGTAAGCGTTGGTCGCTTGAAGGGATTTGTGCCCGACGGCCTTTTGGATCACCCGGATCGACACTCCGGCGTCTGCCAGTGAGGTAATAAAGAGGGCGCGGCCGGCGTGCGAGGACGTGTCGATGCCTGCCCGGCTGTAAAGGGACTTTACGTGCGTGACGAGCGCTGTGCGTCCGAAACGCCTGCCGCTTTGCGACAAGAAGAGGGCGCCCACGGCCAGGCCCCGGTTCGCAACATGGCTCTCCAAGACCTTTTTGGTCGTTCGGCTCAGGTAAATTTCTCTCGCATGGCCCCATTTTGTCCGATCCGCCGAGAGGTAGATGCGATCGCGCAGTTCTTCCACAGCGTCGTCCCAAACGTCTATTAGATTAAGGTCGCGGATTTCGCCGATGCGCATTCCCGCGCGGGCGGAAAGGGCCAATATGGCTTGGTTGCGTTCGGGATAGCGGGAAGTGCCGGCTAGGGCAAAAGCTCGCTTGAACTCGGCTTCGGTGATTGGTCGGGCTTTGGGCATGGCGACTCCGCACAAAAGGTGATCCGGAGTCCAATTTTATTCCGTGTACGGACGACATGTCAGGCCTAACGCCTTCTGTTCCCATCATGTTCCTCCGTATGCGGAACAGTCCTTAAAAACTGTATGGCGTTGCAGTCGGGGCGGCACAACGAGAATTTCCCGCAAACTTGGCAACCATGGTTATTCGCTGCGGCCCGATCCTGCAGCTGCTTCATCGCGATAAGTGTGACGAAGGAGCCGGACGTTCTTCGTACCGCGCCGAGCTAAGGAGGGTCGAACGTTGGATCATCCGACCTGCCTTTCCGGACTCTTCTGATCGATGCGACAGTGCACCGTGCATATGACGGCCCTCGTAATCCGGTCTCTTGCTGCCATGCTTCGCTGCAAATGATGTCCACCTCTTCACCATACAGGGTATCCAGGCGCTGTTGTATTTCCTTGGGGAGCGAACTCGTATTGAGCCCAAAGAAAGGAATAACCTCCCGTTTTTTTCCAACGATGCGCAGATCGTTGTTTCTAATGATTACATCTATGCAGATCGGCGGAGACGCCGCCAGACCGTCCCACTCACCAAGAAACCGATAGATCAAGCCACGGATCTGAATCTGCCCATTGTCGGTCGCATAGATCCAATCAGGATCCCGGAGCTTCCAGACCTGGGCGCACTTACTCCATGCCGCAGGCGCCAGGTTGAGGTACTGGCTGGCTGAAGCGGTAGGGTCCGACGTTACCCTCATTAGCGGCTGACGGAGAAACTTGTCTCCGTCCCACCAGAATAACTGCAACGTTGCGTCGATGAAGACTGGATACCCGTTGCGGAAAGCGCTCGTTCGCTTGAGGTTGAACGCCCGGATCGACGCGAACTTCTCTTGGGGAGACTCGTTGAGGAAATCGTATAGACATCCGTCGTTGGTGCAGTTGGTCGCCCACAGGATAACGTGAACCGTCGATCCAAACTGCGTCCGAAAACTGCCTCTGCGGTATCGTGCGTCCTTCATCCTTCCTGCGGCGATTTCGTCTTGGTAGTAGCCGTAGGATAAGGGGGAGCGCCGGTCTCGATCGCATCATTGTAGCGTAGAGGAGAATTCTCGACTGACGGTAACAGAGCGGTTGACCTTATTTCCGCGGCTTCGAACGGGCTGTCATCGATGCCGCGGAGGTAGCGCTCAACGTAGTACGCGACGGCTGGCGCGAAATCCTGACCAACCAATAGCAACATCATGACCGAGAAGAAGGTCCCGAACGAGAAAACCTGAAGCAAGAGCCACGTAGCTGACCGCAGCGGATTCCAGTTTGAACCAAGCCGGGTAGTCGTCTCGTCTCGTGACCAGAGCCGTCCCACTACGAGACTTAGGAGCCATGTGAGAAGAGCTGCGCCAAAGGCTGCGACACCTGCCCGCACTAAGAAGTTGTCGGGAAGTAGCCGATCCACCATGGTATGGAAATCCATTCCGTCGTCTGGGGCCTTTCGCGCGGGCAAATCTTGATCAGTCCTGGCCACCGTTTCCGGGTCACCAGATGTTGGGCGCGTGGAATTGTTGCGATTGGATGGTGCAGGGGCGGAGACCACGGCTTCCGCCCGGAGGTATCGGGCGTTGGTCCAACCGCTGGTAGGGCCAAAGTCGACTTCGCACCATGTCTGGCGACCGGTTCGGTTGTCAGCAACAGATATGCATCTGACCAGGCGTATCCCCCTGGCGTCATGCGGGATCGAACCCACCTGAGCGGCGTCGGATGAAGGTTCCGCGCGCACGTTCAGTACATCAGAGCTTGCGACCCCAATAACTTCGTAAGTCCGAACGGTGGGGAGGTCTTCTGGTGCAGTAGGCGCGGCGACCGCAGTCGCGCAAGTCAACCATACGCCGACAATGGCGCCCAATAGCCCGCGCATCCAATTCCCCCAACTTAGTCACCGATACATCGACCAACGATACTTGGCAGTGTCAGGCGTGGCAAACTCACGAACTGTACTCACGAACCGATGCCGGCGTCGGAATGCGTCGATGGCCTTGCAGGGGCAAGGGATTCTAGTTTCCGCCGCAAATGGCCTTGGCCTCCAACCGATTGAGCGTGTGCTAGATTGTGAAAGCCCCCTCGCGCATCTTTCTCTCCTGTGGGTTGAATTCCACAGCCGGGTTCTGCGGCAGCCCTTTGCCGTGCTACGAACCGCGCTTTCTCGTTTGACCGGAAGCACATGCGGAGTACCAAAAGTCGCCTAAGGCCGGGTGCGACACGGTGCTGCCGGTAAGAGGCGTGCATGCTCAGGCTTGATGACATCATCGCTGGTGCGAAAATTCGCGGCGTGGCGGGCACCGCCGTCGTTGAGGTCGTGCGCGTGGAATGGATCGGTTCGGACGCGCTGAACGTCGTCTATCGGGGTGCTGAAGGTCCGGCAGAGGTGTTGCTTTATCGGGACGCGGAAACCCGGTTGGAGTTAGTGCAAGGCAGCCGCGCCTTCAGCTTCGACGGTGACGGCGAGACTTTCCGGATCGCTTCTGAGGCGCAGCGCATTCGGCTCGCGCATCTTTTCGATCCCTACCTTGCGGTTCACAGCTCACGCATCGAACCGCTGCCGCATCAGATTACGGCGGTCTACGGTGAAATGCTGACGCGCCAGCCTTTGCGTTTCTTGCTAGCCGACGATCCCGGTGCGGGCAAGACCATCATGGCCGGGCTCTTCATCAAAGAACTGATCATCCGCGGCGACCTGGAGCGCTGCCTCATCATCGCACCGGGTAGCCTCGTTGAGCAGTGGCAAGACGAGTTGATGGAGAAGTTTGACCTCGCGTTCGATATCGTTTCGCGCGAGCAGATCGAGGCGACCGTCACCGGCAATCCGTTTGTCGAGCGGGGGCGCCTTATCCTCCGACTCGACATGGCCGCCCGTTCGGAGGAGCTTCAGGCCAAACTGCAAGCCGCTCCGGATTGGGACCTGGTCATCTGCGACGAGGCCCATCGTATGGCTGCGAGCCTGTTCGGCAACGAAGTGAAATACACCAAGCGTCACAAGCTCGGACAACTCGTCGGCGGTCGCACACGACACTTCATGCTCATGACGGCGACGCCTCACAATGGCAGCGATGCCGATTTCCAATTGTTCATGGGCTTGCTCGATGCCGACCGCTTCGAGGGAAGGCCTCGTGAGGGCGCGCGCAAAGTCGATGTGTCCGACCTCATGCGCCGCCTCACCAAGGAAGAGTTGCGCAAGTTCGATGGCGCACCGCTGTTTCCGGAGCGGCGGGCCAACACGATTCAATACCAGCTGAGCAGCCTCGAAGCGCAACTCTATGCGGCCGTCACGCAATACGTCCGCAACGAGATGCGCAACCTGAACAACCTCGGCGACGACAAGCGCCGAAACAACGTCGGCTTCGCGCTGCAAATCCTGCAACGGCGTCTCGCGTCGTCACCGGCCGCCATCTACCACTCGCTGCGTCGCCGCCGGGAGAAGCTGGAGGCGCGCCTTGCCGAAGAGCGGATCATTGCGCGCGGCGGCCGACTGCAAGGCGTTGAGTTACCCTCGCGCTTCGAGGACGATGAAGACCGGGATCTCGACGAAGTCGGTGGCGCTGAGCAGGAGGACGCCGAACAGGAGATCGCCGACCGCGCAACCGCCTCGCAAACGATCCCGGAACTCGAGGCCGAACTCGTCATCCTCCGCGATCTCGAAATCTTGGCAGACCGCCTGCGCAAATCGGGTGACGACGCAAAGTGGCGACAACTGGGCGAAATCCTCGACAAGCCGCCGATGATCGACGAGGTGAGCGGTCAACGGCGCAAGCTCATCATTTTCACCGAACCCCGCGACACTCTCGAATATCTGGCCGACAAGATCAGGCAGCGCATCGGCAAGCGTGAGGCTGTCGCCGTCATTCACGGCGGCGTACCGCGCGACGTGCGCAAGGCCAACATCGCGGCATTCAACGACGACCCCGAAGTCCGAGTTCTCATCGCCAATGACGCCGCCGGCGAAGGTGTGAACCTGCAACGCGGCGCGCACCTAATGGTCAACTACGACCTGCCGTGGAATCCGAACCGGTTGGAACAGCGCTTCGGCCGTATCCATCGCATCGGGCAAAGCGAGGTGTGCCACTTGTGGAACCTGGTCGCCGCCGACACGCGCGAAGGTGAAGTCTACGCGCGCCTGCTCGAAAAGCTGGAACGTGCACGAGAGGCATTGGGCGGCCGCGACAGCGTCTATGACGTGCTCGGCGAGCTGTTCCAAGGCAAGCCGTTGCGCGAACTGCTGATGGAGGCGGTGCTCTACGGCGACGACCCCAAGCACAAGCTAAAGCTCTTCACGGCGGTAGACGGTGTCGTTGACACGGAAAAGATCGAGACGCTGATCCGCGAGCGCAAGCTCACTTCCGAAGGCCTTGATCCGCGCTCCGTCACCGAAATCAGGGAGAAGATGGAGCGGGCTCAGGCGCGCCGCCTGCAACCGCACTACATCCGCGGCTTCTTTGAGAAGGCGTTCACGCGTCTCGGCGGCCAGATCCGACGGCGCGAACTCGGCCGTTACGAAATCACGCGTGTGCCGGGCCGCGTCCGCGATCTCGATCGCGCGCTGGGAGGTGTCACTCCCATCGCCGAACGATACGAGCGCATCTGCTTCGACAAGGCACACCGCGACACGGCCAAGCCGCAGGCTGCGCTCGTGACGCCCGGCCACGGCCTGCTTGACGCGACAATCGCCGTGACGCTCGAAGGTGCAGGCGACGTGCTCAAGCGCGGCGCCATCCTGGTAGACGAAGCGGACGAGCACGGCCAGGGACCGCGCGTGCTCATCACGCTCGAACACGCCATCCGCGACGGCCGACCGGCGCGCCACGGCCAGCCGAGTGTGGTGTCGCGCCGGATGCAATTTGTGATGATCGACGCGGAAGGCAAATCGCATGATGCCGGCCCCGCGCCCTATCTGGATTTCCGTCCACTGCAGCCCGCCGAGATCGAGACCGCGCAAAAACTGCTCGCCACAGATTGGCTCAAGGGCGATATCGAGAAGATGGCGATGCACTTTGCGATTGCCGACCTCGTGCCCCAACACCTCAAGGAAACGCGCGAACGTCGGCTTGCTGAAATTGACCGCGTCGAGGCGGAGGTGCGCGCACGCCTGCGTCGCGAGATCAACTATTGGGACGGCCGCGCCGAAGAGTTGGCGCTGAAGGAACAGTCTGGCAAGGGCGGTCGACTTAACTCAGGCAACGCGCGCGCCTACGCGCAAACCCTCACGGAACGGCTCGACCGGCGATTGCGCCAACTCAGCGAAGAGCGCGACATCCAGGCGCTGCCGCCGCTGGTGAAAGGTGCTGCACTCGTGGTTCCGGTTGGCTTGTTGAACCCGAGCGCAGGCGCCGTTCCTACGGGCTTCGCCGAAGACGCACTCGCCCGACAAGCGGTTGAGCGTCTGGCGATGGAGGCTGTCTTTGCCGCAGAGCGTGCGTTGGGTCGCGAGCCGCGCGATGTGTCGGCAGCAAAAGTTGGCTACGACATCGAAAGCCGCGACCCGAAGTCGGGACATCTCCACTTCATCGAGGTCAAGGGCCGCATGGAGGGTGGTGACACGATCACGGTGACGACAAACGAAATGCTCGTCGCCCTGAACGCTGGCGAACGCTTTGTGCTGGCGATCGTGCCGGTCGGCACAAACGGTTTTGCACAGCAACCAGTCTACATACGCCGTCCCTTCGACCGCGCGCCGGAAGCCGATGCCTGCTCAACGAACTTCGTTCTCGAACGCCTGGTCTTGCGCGGCCGGGAGCCCCACTGAGGATACGGATGACCGCTCCCATAGTTCGCAAGAAACTCATTGAGGTCTCGATCCCGCTTGAGGCGATAAATGCCGAGGCCAAACGCAGGAAACAGAAGGCGCCAAAAGGCTACCCAACGTCTTTTCACAAATATTGGGCGCAGCGACCCGTCGCGGCTTGTCGTGCCGTCCTATTCACGCAGCTCGTTGACGACCCAGGATCCTGCCCCGACGAATTCCCGACGAAGGCGAGTCAAGCTGTCGAACGGGTTCGGCTGCATGAATTAATTGGGCGATTGGTGAGTTGGGACGCCTCGACCGACACGGCGGTGCTTGCAGAGGCGCGCTACGAGATAGCGCGCTCGATTGCGCGCGGTCGGGGAGATTCCCTGGCATCCTTCGCAACAATGCGGCCGCAGCAGGTGATCGACTACCTGCAACAATACGCGCCACTAATCTACGACCCGTTCTCCGGAAGCGGGTCAATTCCCTTGGAAGCACAGCGATTGGGTCTCCGCACTCTCGGTTCGGACTTGAACCCGATTGCCGTGTTGATTGGAAAGGCGCTGGTCGAGTTCCCGCCGAAGTTCAATGAGCGCAAGCCCGTCAATCCGAATGTCAACGAGCTGCACCAATGGAATGGAGCGCAGGGTCTCGCTGATGACGTGCGCTACTATGCAAGATGGATGCGTGACGAAGCCGAGAAGCGGATCGGTCACCTCTACCCCAAAGTAACAATGACAGACGCTTCGGATGCTGACGTGATCGCATGGTTCTGGGCGCGCACGGTCGCAAGCCCGGATCCGAGCGCAAAGGGTGCGCAAGTTCCCCTCGTATCTTCGTTCGTACTTTCGTCGAAGGCGGCAAAGAACGTGATCGTCGACTTCGAAGTTGATCGCACCGCGCGCGCTTGGCAGTTCAAGATCGACGACAAGCCAAGTAAGGATGCTCTGAGATTGGCCGCAGAAGGTACGAAATCAGGGCGGGCGGCCTTCTCATGCGCGCTGACAGGTGCCCCGATCGATGGCGAGTACATCGATGCGGAAGCACAAGCGGGTCGAATGTCCGAGAGACTCATGGCGATCGTTGCCGAAGGCCCCCGCAAGCGTTTCTACCTGGCTCCAACTTCCGAACACGTAGCGGCTGCCGATGCGGCAGCTGCAATCGTTGCCCAGCATGGCAATGACATGGACCTACCAACTCAGGCATGCCGTGGGACATTTGCCAGCAATGCCCAAGGGCGTCGCTATAAATTCAAGACCTTCTCGGACTACTTCACGCCGCGCCAACTTGTTGCAATGACGACATTCTCCGACCTCGCATTGGAAGCGCGGGAGAGAGTGCTTCAAGACGCAACGACGCGCTGGTCGGGCAAACATTCCGAAGATAAGCGCCGACTAGTTGACGGTGGACTAGGCCCTACCGCGTACTCTGACGCAGTCACTGTCCTACTCAGCGTCGTTCTCGCGCGCATGGCTCTTTACGGGTCCAGCCTCTGCAAATGGCTAGTCAAGGACAACGCCATGGCCTCTGCCATACCGCAGAAGGCAATAGAAATGAATTGGGACTACGTCGAAGGCAACCCGTTGGCGAAGTCGAGTGCTGGGATCATAACCTGCAGCGAGTCTGTCGCGGCATGTCTCGAGCAGATCATGCCCGTCGTATCGGGGCAGGTTGAAATCCACGACGTGCAACAACCCCCAATCTATCGCGATGCAATCGTAGCAACAGACCCCCCATACCTGGATAACATCAGCTACGCCGATCTCAGCGACTACTTCTACGTGTGGCATCGGAGAACTTTGCGGTCGGTGCTACCCAATCTGTTTCGGCGGGTCGTTACACCAAAGAGCGAAGAGATTATCGCGTCCACCTTCCGCCACGAAACGCGCAAGGTTGCTGACGATTTCTTCATGAAGGGCATGACCACCGCGCTTCAGCACATCGAGAGTGCAACGAGCCCCCAGTATCCCCTCACGATGTTCTATGCCTACAAGCAGAATGAGATGGACGCCGATGGCCAATCCTCTGCGGGTTGGGCCGCTTTCCTACAGGCCGTATTGGATTCTGGGTTCGCAATCGATGCGACTTGGCCCTTGCGAACTGAAAACACGGCGGCATTGAAGAACAACGTCAACGCGCTCGCGTCGTCGATAGTTCTTGTGTGCAGACGCCGTGATGCCACCGCAACGGTCATTTCTCGCTCCGACTTTCTTCGTGCATTGCGGCGCGAGATGCCGGATGCGCTGGCTGAGATTCGCCGGGCGGGGGTTGGCCCAACGGACATTCAGCAGGCGGCCATCGGTCCTGGAATCGGCATCTTCACGCGTTATGCCCAGGTTCTCAATACGAATGGCACCAACATGATGGTTGATGATGCACTGAGACTAATCAACCAGGTGCGTGAGGAAATCGCTTCAACCAGCGACGGCGACTACGACAGTGAGACACGTTTCGCCCTGGACTGGTTCGCCGCCCACGGACTCAGCAAAGGGCGCTCGGGTGACGCGATCATGATGACTAACGCCCTCAACGTCTCGCTCAAAGGCATCAATGACAGCGGCTTCTTCGAAGCCCGCGGTGGCGATGCCCGACTGCTCAAACGCGACGAACTGCCTGACGACTACGATCCGGTGAGGGACAAGACGCCAACCATCTGGGAAGCTTGCCAACACTTGATCAAGCGGTTGACAGCTGAAGACGGCGGCATCGATGCTGCCGCTGCGCTGTACAACCGCCTCGGCTCTCGCGCCGAACCCGCTCACGCACTCGCCCGGCGCCTCTACGACATCTGTGAGCAGAGGAAGTGGGCCACCGAAGGCTACGTCTACAACCAACTCCACCAAGAATGGGATGCGATCGAGAGCCGCGCCGCCGCGCTGGCCGAGGCGCACGGCAAGCGTGACCTATTCGGACGCATAGAGGAAGAAGTATGAGCGGACTTGATGCCAACGGCCGTGTTGACAAGGCGTTACGTCTCCTGACGCCTGCGTTGCAACCGATCATCGAACGCGAACTGCGCCGCGTTTATCGCAACAATTGGCAGCAGAATCTCAGCGTCGCCCACGGCACAAATGCATCTCAACCGCTGGATGCATATGCCGCGCTCAAGACGATGATCGACAACTGGCAGACCTGTTTCAAGGACAGCCTCAAGGCTAAGACCCGCACCGACGTCTCGAAGGCGCTGGACGGACGCAATGCGGTGTCGCACGCAAGCGGTGAGATCCCCGCTGCCGACGCGATCAGCTATCTCACTGCGATCCGAGGCATAGCTGAGGCGATATTGGCGAAGTCCGTCGTTGATAGCGCGAAGCAATTGATCGACGACCAGATCAAGGCCGCCGCCGCCGCGATGGGTGTTGCGCCCGAGCTCGCGTTGAAGAAGCTCACTGAACCCGCTGCCGCGCAGCTGGATCTAGGCGACGGCAAGTACGAGTGGAAGCCATGGCGCGACGTCGCGCCGCCGCATCCGGACGTGATGGCGGCGCGGTTCGTGGAAGCCGAGTTCGCCGCTGACCTTTCGACCGTCGCGCGTGACGAAGGCGCAGACACTTACCGTGACCCGCGCGAGTTTTTCCGCATCACCTACATCACCGGCGGCCTGCGGAAAGTCTTGAAAAGCGCGATCGAGCGGCTTGCGGGCAAAGGCGGTGATCCTGTCATCGGTCTGCAAACGTCGTTCGGCGGCGGCAAGACGCATACGATGCTAGCGCTCTATCACCTCGCCAGTGTCAAGAGCGCGGAGACGATTCCCGCCCTTGCCGACATCTTCAAGGAGGCCGGCGTCACAGCGCTTCCTGTGCGCTCAAAGCCCGTCGTTTTTGTTGGTACGGCGGCTGGTGCCAACCAACCGATCAACGTCGAAGGCGCGCGCACGGTCAAGAGCCTTTGGGGCTTGATCGCGGTCAAACTCGGCGGCTGGAAAGCCTATGAGACGATCCGAGCCTCCGATGAAGCGCGCACCAATCCCGGCTCCGAGGCGATGATCGCAATATTCAAGCAGGCCGCACCCTGCTTGATCCTGCTCGATGAGGTCGTTGCCTACGCCCGCAACCTTGAAGGCGTTCCCTACGACGGGTTCGTCTCGTTCTTCCAGTCGCTCACGGAAGCGGCAAGCGCGGTGCCCGGCGTTCTCGTTGTCGGCTCCTTACCCGAAAGCGGCACCGAGGTCGGTCATCAGCGCGGGCGAGAGGCTTTATTGGCTCTCGAAAAGGTCTTTGGCCGGGTGCAGTCAGCCTGGACGCCGGCGCAGGGCACCGAGACCTTCGAGATCATCCGCCGTCGACTCTTCCAAGAGCTGGACGCCGACGGCACGAAGGCGCGCGATCAAGCGGTCAAGGCTTATCTGAGCTACTACCGGAACAACGCGGGAGACTTCCCGAGCGAGGTGCGCGACCGCGCCTACGAAACTCAGCTCACGGCCGCCTATCCGGTGCATCCCGAACTGTTTCGCATGTTGCAGACCGATTGGGGCGGACTGGAGAAGTTTCAGAAAACCCGCGGCGTGCTGAAGATGATGGCGCAGATCGTCTATCGCCTTTGGCGCGACGGTCACGGCGCACCGATGATCATGCCCGGCGACGTGCCGCTCACCGACGACAAGGTGCGCACGAACGCGCTGTTACCGATCCCAGGCGGCTACGACGCGGTCATCTCAAAGGAAGTCGCGGGCGATCTCTCGAAGCCCGCACAGATCGAAGCGCGCTCGCCGTCCGTTGGCAAGAACAAGGCCGTCACGCGCGCGGCGACGGCCTTGTTCATGGCGACCGCCCCACACGGCTCAACGAACAGAGGCATGGAGGTTGCACGTCTTCGGATGGCGTGTGCTGTCCCGGGCGAGCAACCGTCGCAATTCTCCGAAGCGCTTCGTAGGCTCGGAGAGACGGCCGCGTACTTGTACAATTCCGGTGAGAACTACTGGTTTTCGCCCATCGCCTCCCTGAACCAAGAGGCGGAGGAGCGGGCAAAGTCTCTGTCCACTGCGGAGGTCGACGCCGAGATCGTAGCCATCGTCCGCGCGGAAGAACGTTACAAAGGCGCGGCCGGATTTCTGCGCGTTCACGCTGCGCCAGATGACCCGCTAGGCATCGACGACGCCTACGAGGCGGCGCTCGTCCTATTGCCGCCTGAGGCATGGCACCGGGGGCGCGAGACCGACACGCCTGCGTTGAAGCTTGCCGCCGATATCGTCGAGCATCGCGGACCGAGCCAACGCCGCAACCGCAATCGGCTCGCGTTCCTTGCACCCGATCAAGCGGCGCTCGAAGACGTGCAGAACATCGTGCGCAAGAAGCTCGCGTGGGGCTCGATCGTGCGTGACGCGCGCGGCCTGCTCCAACTTCCGCCCGCGCAAGAGGACGATGCGAAGAAAAAGCTCGCTGAGCAGGACACTGCGGCCGTCAGCGCCGTGCGTCGAGGCTGGAAACACCTGATCTTGCCGCAAGCGGCCCAGCCAGATAGCCCCAATGCGGCGCGCGGTTTCGATCTTGAGCCCGTGGCGTTGACCAATCGCGGCAGCGACCCGGAAGCACTGCCCCCGCTCGCCTGGAAGAAGTGCGAAGCCGACGGTCTGATCGTCGCGCGCCTCGGCGTGCTCGACAACGACCTCGCCAAAGTGTGGGACCCGAGCCAACCTCACATTTCGGTCCGTCAACTCCGCGACTGGTTCGCCCAATTCCCCTATCTCTCGAAGCTGCGCGAGCCGCAGGTGCTCGCCAAGGCCATCAGCGAGGCGGCGGCGCGATCAGATGCCAAGTTCGCGGTCGCAGGAGGCGTCGACGAGGCCAAAAACGAGTACGTCGGGCTCACGCTGGGGAGACTTGTGCCCATCGATCTCGCGTCAGACACGGTGCTGGTCCGCAGAGAGGTCGCCGATCGGCATCTCGCCCAATCCCCGCACGATTTCTGGGGAGCAAGCGACGGTGCCGGCGCGCTAAAGCCGGGCGCTTCGCACGTGCCCGGACAACCGACTGCGCCAAGTCCCGGTGCGCGGTCGCGACCGCGCCGTTTCTACGCGAAAATCACCCTCGATCCCAACCGCCCGACGCCGCAGGTGAGCAACATCGCGCAGTCGATCCTAAGCGAACTCGACCGGGCGCGTGGCTCGACGATCAAGCTCACGCTCGACATCGACGCGGAGGCGGCCGAGGGCTTCCCCGAAGACGTCGTCGCCGTCATCCGCGACAACGCCCAAAGCCTCCGCATTACCGATTTCGGGTTTGAGGGCGAATAGGCGGATGGCACGATGAAGCCACGAGGGTTTGCGCCGATCAACGCAGCTGGACTCAATCTGGATTTCAGGTGAGCCATACTAGTGAGCGAGCGGTGGTTGCCTACCTTACAGCACCTTGGCCGGGTTCTAGAGTCACGTAGATGAGCTTAGTACCGCCCTTGGTACCCTCGTCACAGCGCCGACCGTCTGTTCACCGATGGCGCGAGCTCAGCCATCTCGATTTGCCGCTGCACGCCTCGCTACCGGAAGGATGAGGCGCGCGGTTGCGCTGAGAATGGTCGCTGTCACACCCCTGCGCTGGTCCTCCGTCGTAAACACTAAACCGACTGTTAGCTTACAGAACGGCCGACCCGAACGAGCAAGGGTCGGCCGTCATGCAGTTGAGTACATGCTCGGCGGGTTCTAGAGGCCGTGCTTCGACTGGTGATCCTCCCTCCAACCGAACGTCCAGCCAACCACGCGATAGCGGAACTTCACCGTGACCTTGCGCCGTTCGTTCTCGGCCGACGAAAGGTTGTCAGACGTCGGCGTGGGGTTGGCCCACGAGTAGATGTAGTGTTCGTCATGCCCAAAGCGCTTGCCCTCATCGTCCATCGGCAGGATGAAGCTGAACTCGGGCATGCTCGCCATTCCGTACTCGAGCGGCTTGCTCCAGTCATAGGGCTCCGAAGCCTTCAGGTCGGGGATGAGATACCCCGGCATCTCCAGCTCCTGCCAGATCGGACCGACGACGTCGCGCTCATCGAAGTTGGGCTCGATGCCGGACCATTTTTCGCTCCACGCGCGGGCCTCTGCTCGCCCACGAGCTATGGCGACATTCACCTCCGCGTTCGTGTCTGTCGGCGCCGCTTTGTACACGGCGTCGATCCGCATCATACCGCTGACGTAGACTTCATCGCCGTCACCGTCCGGAGGTTCATCGCCTGCAAAGACGTGGACGATCGGGTCGCCGTGCGGATCGTCATCCGACATCGGCCTTAGGCGCATCGTAACGCTCCCGGTTTTGATGTCGTGGTACGTGGTCCGGCGCGCTCGCAAAAGGAAAGTGTGGCATCCGAAGTCGCGGTCCTCAGCGTCCTCGGTCCAACCGGCGTCGATGCCTTCCTTCTCTTCGACATGCCGGACCACCTTCTTCGCAAGCGCGTTGCTGAGCAACGACGGTTTTCTGTGCCATTTGGGGGCTTCGTTCGATTTGTTTTTCATGTTCAGTTTCCGTAGTGGGTGCAGTGGGACGATTGGACTAGGCGTCTCCCCCGCCGCATCGCAAAGGGCGGGTCAGTTGGACCCGTTTCGTAACGATCGATTAAACGCGCAGCTGGTGGAGCGCGCGCCCCATGCGCGACCTGACGACGGCTACAGGCGTTCATTCGGTACTCCTCGGGTGGAAGCCGCTTGAACGGCGGAACAGCAGCTTGTGGCGACCGACGACGGCTAGCGCGCGGCCGAGTTCGACGACGCATTTGTCGTGGAAGTCCGAAAAGCCCTTGAGCGGATAGCACGTCAGTTTCGCGACGTTCTGTTTGACGTGCCCGATCTGGCTCATCGGCATGACCAGCACTTGGTGGCGATGCGGGAAACGAGCCTTGAGGACTTTCGTCAGTTCGCTTGCGGTGACATACGAACCACCGCGCTTTGCAACGACCACTGCGTGCAGGTGAAAGAGGAACACGTCACCCGCCAACGTCAACTCCGGGTGCTCCCGGCTATAGTCCCCAAGGAACCGCGCCTTCTGCACACCGCAGTTGCGGAAATCGATCACGTCGAACTCGAAAGAGCCCTGTGCCAAAAAGAGCGACGGCTCAAGTTCTTTGAGCGCGGCATCAAGCTTCGGCTTCGCCTCATCAATCATCGACAAGACGGCGGCGCGCACCTGAGCGTCGGTCGCATGAGTGAGCCGTTCCGGCCAGAACACCGGGTCTTCAGCGAACGGCGGACGGACGAGGTGATCCTTGCCCGCGCAGATGACGGTCGTCCAGAGAAAGGCTTCGCGGGGGTGGCCTTCAAAGAGCTTCAACGCCGATTGGATGCGCTTCGCGATGAAGGTCTTGCGGCTGTGGGCGCAAAACGGGTGGCGGCAGAAGCGGGGCCAGCGATCATCGGGGTCGAGACGACCACGGCGCTGGTTGCATCCAGTAATCTTGGCGGCGAGGGACGACGTCGTTTGGTCGCTACGAAGGGCGCGCAGGACGCGGTCCAGATGAGCGAGTTGTTTCGAAGACGTGACGGCAGGGCTAGGATACGCGTTCAACGAACCAGAAGTGGAAGATGCTTTAAAACTGATGGGGGCGAGCAACGTCGCCGATCTGTTTTCGGGAGACGACATGCTACCGCCTCTCTGCGCCCAGGCGGCGATTGCGCGCGATGAAGGCGTCCAGCGCCTCGCGCTCGTAGAAGTAGCGACGGGAGTACGCAACATATGCCGGACCGTCGCCGCGCTCCCGCATGCGCGCGAGCGTCCAAATCGAGAGGCCGAGATAGGCGGCCGCTTGCTTCGGCGTCAGCAGAGGACTCGCCGCGTCGTCCGAAGTCGCAATCCGGATCGTGTTCGCCGACGAATTCTGCAGAAGATCTTGCTTACTCCCAGGCCGAGAGCGAGCCGTGGTTTGAGAACTAAAGGCTTGGTGAGACACTGAACGCCACCGTCTTAGAAAGAGGACGGCAGCCGTATTGCGGTATCATCCACCACGCGGGCAACGCGAATTCGCTAATTCGTTGCCAATTCGGATTAGCCCTGCTGCCGGTATCCTTTGACCGTCACTGCATGTTCGTGGGCGTCTTTCAACTGTTTGCGAACCGTGTCGGGGTGGGCGGGTAAGCCGATGCGTTGCGACATACCGGCGATAGTGTTGGGGGCGCTGCTGCTCGGCGCATCCGGATCGTAGTTCGCTTTGTCGATGGCCAGTGCTAAGAACGATTGCTGCAGCTTTCTGTACTTCCGTGTCACCGCTTCCGGACGTTCGTTGATGTCGTCGTCACGTTCACTCAAGGCAGGCATCCGGTGACCCTGTTGCTCCTTCCGTTTGTCCTGCGAGGCCTGGATTTCTTGGGTAACCGCGGCCGCGACACCTGCTTCCAAGGCCGTTTTGAGAACCGCGCCAAGGACGCCATATAGCATCATCTCCACAAACGGGCCGTTTTGGATCGGATCACCACGAAAAGATTGCGCAACAACTTGCTGATGCATTAGCTCCAGTGTGTCGCTCGGTTTCAGTTTTTCCAGCATTTTCTCTCCCATGCGTATGAAGCCGTCTCGCAACATTTCAGCGCAGCCAAACGCGCTCGCTTGGAGCGATCGCCGTGTCTACCAATTGGTTGGGATTCCGGCCGAGCAACCCTCACCGGTGGAGCACCATATGCATGAATTTGATCGATGCAAGAGGCCGGTTCTAGAACCACTTTTGAAAAAAAGGAGAACCGCTGGTGACGAGGTCGGCGGCTGTTTTTCGTCACGGAGCGGTCTCAACTCGCCTGAAGCGTGCACTTCAATTTTGTCGCGTCACCATCCGAGCAACGGAGTTCGCTATTTCGCGCAACTGTTCGTCGAGTAGATGGGCGTATCGCGCGGTGGTGGCAGTGCTCTTGTGTCCCAGAAGTTTGCCGATCATCGGAAGAGAGGCTCCGTTCGCGGCGGCGATCGACGCGAAGCTGTGCCGCAAGTCGTGGAGGCGCACGCCGTCGAGGTCGGCTTGCCTACGTACGCGTTGCCAGAACTTCGCGATGCCGTTCACGTGGGTGCCGTGCTTTTTGCCGATGAACACAAACGGATTGTTGTCCACGCGGCGCAGGCCCGCGAATATGGAGACCGCCCGTGCGCTCAGCACGATCACTTTCGGACCGGTTTTGCTATCGGGAATTCGGAGGCGCGCTTCGGCGAACTCGACTTCGGACCAGCGTAGCGCCTCGAGTTCGCCCCTGCGTGCGCCCGTGAGATAGAGGAGGCGAACGAGCGCAGTCATCCAGGGGTTTATGGCTTCGTGCGTGCTGAGGGTGCGGTCTAGCCGATCTATTTCTTCTAAGTTGAGGAAGCGTTGCCTCGGCGTTTCGCGAAAGCGTTCGATACCGCGGCACGGGTTAGATTGCTGAGGGCGCAGGTTCCAGCGCTCGGCGAGGGACATCATCTTCGACACGAGGGCGACCACGCGATTGGCGGTTGGTGGCGTCTTCCTTAGCGACTTGTGCAGCCGCTCGACGTCCGCTCTTGTGACGGCGTTGACCTTCATCGGTCCCAATACCGGCTTGACGACGCGTGCGATCGCAGACTCGTCGCCCCCAATGCTCTTGGGTTTTTTGCGAATCCTTGCGTGCTCGGAGAGGTAGCGGTCGCAGAGTTCGCTGACGGTCGGCGCGTTTCGAAGGGAAAGCCTGTCGCCCGACGGGTCGCCGCCGCTGCGAACGGACGCGTGCCAGGCGCGAGCGATCTCGCGAGCTTGCGTCGCCGTTAGGGGGCCGTGATTCCCGATGGTGGGTTTGCGCTGCTGGCCTCGGCGTCCACCGCCGACGCGGTACTTGAAGATGTATGTCTTGCGGCCGTTCGGGTTCACTTTGAGCCCGAACCCAGGGATATCGGTGTCCCAAACAGTGATGCCGGTCACGGGCGTCTCGACCGACGCGACGAAAGACGTCGTGAGGCGGGCCTTGTTTCGGGTGTTCGATTTCGGTACCACCAAAGAACCACGTTGCCGCTAGCTGGAGCAAACTCGTGGTAGCTCGATATCAACGTGTCCCTAGGGAAGTAAGGCATTGCGCACTTCGTGCGCTATCAAGCTCTCTGCAGCTTGCTTAAGGCAACCTTCTTTTAATCAGAGGGTCGCTGGTTCGATCCCAGCTGGGCTCACCAGGTTTTACGCGGTTTTTGTCTGGTATCGGGCGAGGTTTCGACGAGCCCGGCCGGTCCAGTAAGCACCTAGTAAGCACGCGGA